>NZ_APIO01000001.1:0-367439 GCF_000408945.1 Pseudomonas sp. G5(2012) | reverse complement strand
CTGCCAAGGCAGCCAGCCAAAGACGCTGGGATTCACCAGGCGGATGCAGCGCACTCACCAAAACCTGGCCTCGCGCCCCAAGGGCATGTAATCGCGTCTAAAGAGGACACCGTGAGCGATCTGCATAAATATGCAGCCAATGAAACAGGGGTTAACCGAGCTCAGGACGCACCCTCTCATAACCCCGGCCTCACGCAGATTCCAGCGCATGCGAAAAACCCTAGGGATGACGGAGGGAAAAACCTGGTAAAGCAGTCCGCCAATGTAGCTGGAAATCAGCAGGCTCAAGTGGCGTTTTCTCAACTCCCCGGGCATATGCAGGATCAAGGATACGTAACAAATCACCAGGATGAAGGCGTGAGCAACTTGGCATGGCATCCAGTCAATGAAGCGGGGATTCACCAAGCTGAGATGGCGCCTTCTTCAAACCCAGCAGACTTGCTTGGCCAAGGAGAGTCATCTGGCTTTAGAGATCATGGAGTAAGTCACGCGGCTGAGTATCCTGCACGTGATGCCGGTGCCTATCAGGCTGAGGGGCCAACCTATTATCCAGTCCAAGGACAGGACTTTGGCCATGGGCACGCTTCAACCCCAAACAGTGATGGATTGAGCAATGCGGCCGAGCTTCCTGCCAATGAGGCAGGAGAGCAGCAGGTGGAGGCCCCAACGCACTTCCCACTCCCTCGGCAGGAGCCTCGCCCGATGAGTTTCTCAAATTCGGTTGGAGATGGAGTGACCAACATGGCGGAGTATCCTGGCAACGGATTTGGTACGAATCAAACCGATGTACTCAGCCTCAACCATCGCGATTCTTCGGGGCTCGAGGGTAGTACCAACCCATCTCAAGCCAAGGCGCAAGGGCCTGATAAGGGGCATCTCCGATAAGACTAACGAAAGCGAAGTATCCCTAAAAAAAACCGGCCTTGATGGCCGGTTTTTTGTGTCAGGACAACCTGTCAATTGGTTCGCTCATATCGTTGCCTGTTGTCACCTTGTAGTAGTTGAATTCCTCGGTGCGCAAGCCTTCAGCGGGGTGGTATTCGTCGGGATACAACTCCGTTCCGTTGCGGCTGTCTTTGCCGTCAAAAAGACTAAAAAACGACCCAGCCATGAAGCCTATGGCACAAACAAGAAGGCCCAGGAACCCGATATTCGGTGCGAACAGGGTGTTGAGCACACAAAAGCCTACAAGCGTACCAAGCGTGTAGACAGGCACCTTTGTGCCAGCGTTGTTGCTGTGAGTCAGGTGCAAAGCGCCCGAAGCAACAATCACTGCCAAGGCCAGATAAGCAAACATTTCGTAACCGAGGGTCAATGTTTTGGTGCTACCTACAAGCACGCCGGCGAAGGCCAGCGCGATTGTCACCAAGTGCTTAAGTGTCCAAAATCCGCCGGCGTTACGAATGCCCTCCTCTACAGTCCACAGTTTTTGGATGGGAGCTGGCAGTTGGGGACGCTGCGCCAGTTCAGCAATAAGGTCAACAACGTTCACGGCGTAGGCTGCATCGGCCTGTGAAGGATTGTTCTTGCCTGCTACCTGGCGCAATGCAGTGATAGCGCGTCCAAAGTCTGATGGAGCCTTGCGCAATGCATCGGCGTTGAAGCTGAACAGATCGATCGTTTCTGGCGGCAGGCCCATATAGCGCTCTACCAGTGCTTCTGCACGTTTAACCTCTGATTCAATGATCATCTTCATTGCGAATTCTCCTTTCGACTGACCACATCCTACCGCACCCGCTCAATATGCAACCTCTCTCATGGGCTTGTGTAGGTCTGGCCAGCAAGACGGTACGTGGAAGCTATCTCCTCCTCATTTTGCCGATCATCCTGCTTATCCTGGACAGGCTTGTTCTTCGCGGTAGGCAAATACATGTCACGCCCCTGCAGCACCTGCTGACGCGATTTCTCGTCCAGTCGTCTGGCACGTCTTGCGTTCCGATCGAAGGACTTCAAGGGCTTTATCGTCGGCGCCCGCTCGCTGGCCAGCACAAATACCGGAAGGTTGGCTTTGATCATCGCATCCCAACGACTGCTATCGGAAAACCACAACATGCAGCGTGGGTGGGGGGCGACCATCTTATGTTTGACCAGGATGTCTGTGTCCGAGAGATGCACAATTGAATTGAGATCGAAATACTCCGGCGTTTGCTCCACGGGAATGTCTTCGGCGCCGGCGCGAATTTCTGCCTTGGCCTCAAGCTGTGCGCGAATCTTGCTGACGGCCACTCGTTCGTTGCCCGGTGAGTGCCCAGCCCACGTGAACGTGATTTGGCGTGGAGCTCCGTCGAACGCGTGGATTGACCGCTTCAGCTGCTTGGTATTGAAGCTCGCTCCAAGGGCCCGTCGCATAATCCTCGGCCTCATCTCCGGCGTGAGGCACTGTTCGACTCGTGCAAGCTCGATGGCGTCGACCAGATTCTGTTTGCAAGCGTTGATCGCGAGTACCTGCTCGAGGACGGAGGTGGCCACCGTGAAATAACCCGGCAGACGCATGACTGTACCCGGGGCTTGTCCTATGTCACGTTCGAAAGTCCCGATCGCGTCGATGGCCAACTTGATGGCCTCTGCGCCAGTCACCTTCTCCACGAGCAAGATGTCAGGTGTTTTTTGCTCATTGAGCAACGGCAGGATGTACACCACACCGTCAACCACCTGATCTGGCCACGTCCTGTTAAATGCGGCGATTGCCGCGGTCAGCGTTTGGTAGGCGGACTGGATTCGTTCGTACATAGGACCCCCTATATTGGAAGAGTAATTATACCACCCCTGCGCGCCTTCCTCTATTTGCAAGCCCTCCCCCTTCATCCCCGCACATCCATCTATCAACCGCCCATAAACTGGATTCGCTCCTCTGGCTCCACCTATATGTGTACCCTCGTTATACCACCCCTGCACGGCTAGGTTCATGTAGTAGCCCTCCCCTTCAACCGCGCACACCATCCACACTTAACTGCCCATTTAACCCTCACCTTCATCTCCCTTCCCTTTTCCTTCCTCTTACCTTCCATCGCGCTACGCGCGGGTTGATCAGGATGTGGGGCTCGCCTTGGCCCTACTTTTAGGGTTTCAAGGCTCAGCGGGGCTCCTGGGAGGTGCACAGCGGGCTTTACCGTTAGGTGGAGGGTCAGGAGGAACGCCAACTGGCCGACCTGTTATGTGCAGGGGTGGTATAAAGTCGTTTGATTGTCGCCTGATTGTTGACCCATTGTTTTGTGACCTGTCGTTTGGCTACCCCCTCGCCGGCCGAGCCGCGGACTTTCCTCCTAGTGCTCCTGCTTAATTGCCGCCGGCCACTGCCAACCCCGCAACGAGGCGGATCATCTGGTAGTTTTCCCAGTCCCCTTCCCTCTCACTCCCGCAAAATCGCGCCCCGCGGCTGACGCGACGACGAGATTCGTCCGAAATCTCCGCGCCCCGTTCGGTGTTAGCGCTGACTGGTCCGAGTGAACGGTGGCCAGCGTTGATGCTCAGGCGAGAGCACAACTGTGACGGGAGTGGCGTGCGTGCGACATAAGCGGTTCTTAATGTTTGTTTGTTTGTTTGTTTGTTACTAGTTACAATCATCTGAACATTCTTAGCAAGGAGTCTGGCTGTGCGTGAATCCCCGATCACAACTCAAGACATCGTTGACGCTGGCAATGCCATTCTCGCGGCTGGTCGTGCGGTTAACGGGTATTCACTGCGAAACGCAATTGGTAGTGGCCGGGCCGACAGGCTGATCAGGATCTGGGCAGAACACGTACAGCTGAACGGGACTACAGCTACCGGCGTTATGAATATTCCTGCCCGTGCACAAGCCTTAATTTCCACTTATGTGAAACGCCAAGAAGCCTCGGTCAATCTTCTGCTGCAGGAATTGGCCGTCGTCCTGAGCGAAACGGCTCGGTCTGAGGCTCTTGAGGAAATCGAGTCGCTAAAAGCCTCGGTTGAACAACAGCGCAACGCGTTGCTTGATGCGGATTTGTTGATTGATCGTCTCGAGCAGGCGAATCAGGATCTGGAAAATCAGCTCGTTCTAGAACAGGAAAATGCTGCCCAGGTGCGGGCGTCACTGGAGCTATTGGAGGACCAAGCTCGGAAAGATTCTTCTGCGCTTGCTGACTTGAACAGTCGGGTGCATGAGGTCCAAGAGGACGCCTCCTCACTTCGCGAGTTGCTTGAAGATGAGAAAACGAAGTTGAGTCGCGCTGAGAATGAAGTTCTGAGGTTGGAGGAGCGTATAGCTGGGCTAGTGGAAAAATCTAAGCAACAAGACAGCGCGTTGCTCGATGCGCGTCGGGATGCCCAGGCGTCGAGGGAGCGCGAAGCCACGGTAAACGGTCAGATGCTGCAGCTTCAACGTGATCGCGATGTAGATGTCGAATTGATCACCAAATTAAGGCTTGAGGTCGGTACGGCAGCGGCCCGGGTCAGTCAAAGTGAGGCCGAAGCTAATGCTTACAAGGGGCAGTTGGCTCAACTCAACGACCGAGTCGGTGGTCTGCTATCAGCAATAGGTCCTGGTGCTGCCCATGAATGAGTCTCCCTATCAAGGCTTTAACGTCTACGCGACTTCCTGCGCACTCAAATTTGAGATGGGCACAAATGCTGGAGGTGACACCGTTCTGAGTATCGACGGGGCTAACAAAGCCGGTGCCGAATTCGATTGGGGCAACAAGCTGATTTTTCAGGTCACTCCCAGAGAGACTACGTTGTTCCTCTGTGCGGTTATGGGCCTGGTACCTACGTTCGAGGCTTCGAACCATGGTAAAAGCAGATCCAAGTCCTTGACCTTGCAGAACCAGGTCGACAAAGGCGTTCTGCTTTTGAAAATGCAGGCACCGCGCCGATCGGTACTCGTCCCTATCACGCCAGATAAAGTATTCGAACTTGGCTGTTTGACAATGCGAGTGCTCTCTTCGCAGGTTGGTCTTGACCCTGGTACCTGTCTCTCCATGCTTCGCGCTACTGCTGCTCGCTTCTATCACCACAAAGCAAAGATTCTTGATCCTGGTTAAGAGCGGTTAGAAACCTGTTAGAAGCGGTTAAGGGACTGAGAAATGTCTCTGAAGGCCTTGTTTTATATGGCTTTTCACTGAAATCCAAATACCTCACCATGAGGTTTTTTTACCTGACTATGAGGTAAACATACCTCACCATGAGGTAAACGTACCTCACCATGAGGTAACCCTCCTTTTTACCCTTTATTCCGCTTTAAATACGCGTCTTAAGCCATTGAAATATAAAGAATTTCACATTTTACAAGACTATCTGACTTTGGGGTAATACCTCCTGACTAAGGGGTATCTTTTTTCTCCTGTTATCTTTTAATACGTAAGCCTTTGAAATATAACGATATTTCTATTTATAGTGGCTCTATGCCGGCCCCTATACTCGGGGCCGTTACTGGACCTGATTTAGGGGTAAAAAAGTTCACCATGCTAAGCCTTTCTTTCTGTCCAAAGTGGTCAATCTGCGCCGATTGAAGGGTTTCCAAAGCGCCAACACCGCCTATTTCAACGGCTTGCAGAGTTTTTTTAGTTTTTTTCATTTACACGTTCTAGGCGAGTTTTTGGGCCGTTATTGCTTTTTTTACTCCTTGGTGAGTTTCCGTTTTGCGCCCATTTTCTTCTTCTACCTCTTAATCAGGTGTTCCTGGTTCCTTCCTTACCCCTTAGTCAGCTCCATCTGACACTTCTGGATTTTAGTTTTCGGCGGGTTGTTTAGTTTAGATCTGGCCTGCGCATGTGGAGTGATCCTGGTCCCAGCGATTCAAGGGGGCTCGTTGCCTACGATGGGCCATGCCTGGCATGCCAGTGGTCAGCCTCTTGGGGTTGGTTAGCATCGAGCTTGTGATGGGTTCAAACGCTCCCCTTCCCTTCCCTCCCCTCACCATCAGTCCCTAGCGGACGTGTGATGCTCGATCTGCAGGCACAAAAAACCCCCTAAGCGGGGGTTGTTTTTGCATTTGTCTTATTTCTCACGACAGTCACCTTGCCTGCCCTGTCACAACTTGCCTCTTTGAAGAAGCCTACGGTAACAAGCTCGTTCAAGGCTTCTTTGATCATCTGTCTTGCTTTGCCTGGTGTTGATACTCGTGAGCCGGCGTGCTTTATCAGGGTCTCGACGTTCAGTGCATAGGGTTCACTGTGCGAGGCGTAGAAACCATGCAGCCATTTGGCGAGGTTTCCTGGTAAGGCCATTCGCTGCTCCCATTCAATTCTGGTGCTGTAAAAGCCGCCCCCAAACAAGGTCGCAATTTCAGGCTCTAGCTCTACGATCCATTCGTCATCGCCGCGTTTGCCGGCGACGTCAAAGTCATCGCTGTATTCAAATTTTCTAACTAGCGAGAGAACGACACCGCGGCCGAGCCGTTCCGAGTGAAACTGAACCCCAGTGGTTTTCAAGCGGGTCAGGATCGTCATTAGCCGGACTGTGTGCTTTACACCGTACGGCCACTTGAGGTCCTTTTTCATCTGCGCAGGGCTGAAGCGAATCGGTGACCCGAGCTCCTGGAGTCGTGCAAGATGTAGCACTTGAAGCCAAACATCTAAGTCGTCTTGGCGTAGCTCCTCCCCCGTATAGATCACCCGGGAGTTGCCGTAGCTGGATATTTCGACTGCCTTCAATTGATCACGTTGAACATTGCGGTTCCGAGCGGTGAACAATGCGCATCGAAGCGCTTCATTCGGAGCTTCACGAAGTTCGTCTGCCCATTTACCGAGTCGTTTTTCGGCGTTCTCCTGAACTTCCTTGGCCCGTTGTTGCGCGGCCTTTAGGCCATCGCCTCTACGCTTGGCAGGTGCGGCCTCTGGCTCTTTGGCTTCGGCCGGAGTTGGATCGGTGTTCTCCGATTCGCTGGTCAAATCACCGGTTGCCTGTTCCGGTGCACTAGACTGCTCCTCCTTGTGGAGGGCTGCGCTCTGTGCTGCTTCCGCCCGCTGTCTTGCCGCTTTGATGCCATGACCTGGCTTAGATGGAGGTTTACTCCCCTCCCCCTCTGCACCGCCCTGGGTGGCGAAGAGATCACCATTTCTGGGCCGTTCCGATTTGGTGTCGTTCACACTCGGACCCCTATGCCGACTTTAGGCTTTTCAGAAACTCTTCAAGTTTTTCAAGCTGCTCGTCTGAAAATTGCGAGCGAACCAGTTTCAACTCATAGAAATTTTTGCTTTTCTTCGCATGGCCGAGCTTAACGTCACCGCTCTTAATTTCGAAACCTGCCGTGGTTTGCGCAGCCTGTGGAAATTTTTTCTCCAAGGAGCGTGCCAGATTTTTGATTGGCGTATTGCTGCTAAGCGCTGTCTGGATGATGGAGATAAGGGCCTTTTCCAATGCCTCCTGTGGAATTCCTGACTCCACTTTTTCCTTAATCAACTTTACAGTTTTCTCGGCACTTGCTGCTGTGACCAGGGTCGGCTTCTTATCCAGAAGTGTATTTACAGCTACCGGAAGACTTTCGAAAGCCATCATCCGATAGTACGTCGATTGCGTCAGGCCAAATTCTTGGTGAGTGGTACTGACGCTTCCAAATTCATTCTTATGCCGAATAATCGCACGTGATTTTTCGTAATCACTTAAATCCTTGCGGCCTAAGTTTTCTACGAGACCTCTAGCCGAACTTTCTTGGTCCGTGATGTTGACCACGTGCGCTAAGATCCTGGTCTTACCTAAAGTCTTGTGAGCTCTTACCCTACGTTCACCTGACACGAGTTCATAACGGTTACCCTTGGCTCTAACTTCAATTGGAACCAATAGGCCTTGTTCATCGATCAGCTTGACCAGCTCTTCAAGACCCTCAAAGTCTTTACGTGGCTGGTAAGGGTTTGGGTCAATAATTGAGATATCGATCGAACGCGCAGACCAGTGTTCCGATTCAGAAACACCGGTATCTTCAATAATCTGTTTGTGGGTTGCGAAGCTTTCAGTTAAGGAGCCTGCCAGTAGCGCTGAAATCCCCTGGCGTCGCGGTTTGGTTGTTTTGTCATCTGCCGCCTTCCCAGTTTTCTGGTTGGACTTTTTAGTGGTTTCGGTTGCTGCGCTCATTATTTAGAGCCCCCTGTTGTTTCTGCAACGTAGGTAGCAAGTTCCCCATATTGCTTCGTAACTTTGTTATTTCGATCTAGCATGCGCAAGCTTCTGTTTATCGCAATCGACTGATTCACTTTGCTTGTTTGAGAGATCTTCACTGGAACCACGGTTCCGAACATCTCAATCGCATCTCGTTCATTTTCCTGACATAAAGTTAGTCGCGAATCATGTTTAACAAGCAATGCACCGAGAAAACTTAGATCAGGATTGATTTTCTTAATTCTATTGATTCTTTCCTGGAGGTCGGCAAGTCCATACAGACCATAAGCAGCGCCTGATTCAACAGGAATTATGTAATGCGTTGCGGCAGCGAGTGCATTCATTGTTAGAAGCCCGAGATTAGGTGGGCAATCCAAAATAATGTAGTCGACTACACCCATTAACGGGGCAATTCGAGCTTTCAAAACCTCGTTTGGTCTAGGGTCTTCCTGTTTAATAAAGTCAGGAACCGTTTCGAGGCTCAGAGAACCATATATGAGGCTCACCCCTTCAATTTGTGTGTTTTCAAAAATAAACGCGTTAAGACTGGCAGACGGGTTTAACAGTAGTTCAGCGAGGTTATGTGTAACCTTTGCCGGATGCTCTGGACCAATATGCTTTGACGCGTTGGCTTGCGGATCCATATCGATGAGAACGACGTTATATGAATCATTGAGCTGGGCGAGGTGGTCAGCTAGGTTAATCGAAGTGGTTGTCTTGGTTACGCCGCCCTTGTGGTTAGCAATGGCAATGATCTTTGTATTAACGACACGCTCTGCCATTTTTTACTCCTAATGAAAGATCTCAGGTTTACTACCTGTTCATACATCGTGATCCGCATTATGCAACATTACGGCACCTACGTTCTTGGGAAAATGCTTTTTTTATGAGGCATCGTTTTTACATCTATTCTGCGGTTATCTGATCTTAGACCACATTTTCCAATTGCATGCCTTTCTACCGCCCCGCTCTGCCCGTCTCCCGCCTCCTTCTAACCACATTCGCTGGTCGCAACTTGTGTCCAGGCCATCTCCATTCCCACCGTGGGAATGGAATTGTGCAGCTCAGGGTCTTGATCTACCCGACTTTCACCTTCCTCCTGGGCGGCAGGCGTACTTTCTCATGTCATTCCCACCGTGGGAATGAAGCCGTCCGGAGCCTATACGAGCTAATAATCTGGACCAACTCTGAGTCATCGGCATGTTGACCGGTCCAACAGGGGATGGATCCCTGGAGGCTTGGTATCTTCGACCTGGATAGATCGTTGAGTGGAGTACACCGCAGTGCGCTCCTAGTCATTTGACGAGTGCAAAAGCTGAAGCTCCTTTTAGGATTCAGAGATCGGGATCGAGCTCGACTGAATCTGAAAGTCGCACACTACCAGGATGGGAATAATTACGGTCGATATCCTGCGTGTTGTTTCAATGACTTGCCTCCTCGCCACGCCATATTCCCGACAGGCGGCCGCCTGGTTATCGTTCATTCCCACGTTGGGAATGGATATGCCTGCTGCCATGCGTTCGCTTTCATTGCGCCGCCAAACCTTAGCCTGTTTAGGGACAGGCGGCGGTTCCCACGGTGTGAACGGTTGGTGCCGTCATTACGGCATGTTGACCTGGTGTGAACATGGTGAGGAGGCAGAACAGTGCCGTTCCCACGGGGAGTTGATGGTTGACTGCCCTTCCAGCACAACCTGCGCAGATTTTCGACTGGCCGGTCGCATGGTTTTGTTTAATCCCACGATTGAAATTGATCGCCCGTGTGCACCTCTCCCGGTCTGGCGCGCGGTTCATGGATGTAGTCGGTAGAAAACGCTGTTCGTTCCCATGGCGGGAATGTCTCATCCTGGGGAAGCCGTTAGTTGGTCCTGTTCGCGGGGATTGGATTGCGCGTGATCTGCACCCTTCCCAACGCCGCGGTGGGAATCGGTGGGCTAGCCGCTCTTTTAGGATCCTCAGGATTGTGGACAGGTCGGCTATGGGATGGCTGCCATTCCCACGGTGGGAATGGATCATCCCCGGAAGGCCGCTCGTTGGTCCTGTTCGCGGGGATTGGATTGAGCGTGTTCTACACGCAGCGTACCGCCACGGTGGGAATCAGGGGGTTAGGCGCCCTTTCAGGATTACCACGATTGTGCACTCGTCGGATGGCTGCCATTCCCATAGTGGAAATGGATCGCTCGATTGCGGTGCCCGTAGGTAGGTAAGTAGGCAAATGGAATTGGCGTGACCTACTCGCCGTTTTTCTCACGGTGGGAATGGATCATCCCCGGAAGCCTCTTGTCCTGTGCGCGGTGTTTGGATTAAGTGTGATCGCCGCATACTCCCGCGGTGGGAATCGGGGGTTAGGTGGCCTTTCAGGCTTTCAAGATTGCGGACTGGTCGGATGGCTGCCATTCCATGGTGGAAATGGATCGCTCGATTGCGGTGACCGTTGGTTGGCAACTGGGCTCATGGATTTGGCGTCACCTGCCTGCCGCTTATTCCCACGGTGGGAATAGATCTCCCAGTGCCTGCCTCCTACCTGGTGCACCGGATCAAGGATTTAGCTGTGACTGTACGCTGCTCATTCCCACGGTGGGAATGAGATCGTTATGTCAGTTCCCCTTCATTCACTCTCGAGCCAAGCGACGTTATGGGCCGGACTCGACCCCTTATGCTTACGGCTCAATAAAGTTTCTCGACGACCCCCATAAGGACCTCGATTACAACTCCCTGTGCGCGGGCCATTTTCGGGGTTAGTAGCCACGTTACCGGTTCAATGCGTTTGAACCCGAACGTGCGGAATAGGGAACTGGTTCCCTTCGGGCAGGTGCATATTCCCACGGTGGGAATGGAATCCACCGGCGGATCAGTGTGCACTCTGAGCAGGGTAGGAGAAAAGTGCAATCCGCGGCGAGACCATCTCAGACTGGCTCAATCCCAGGATCAGGAAAAAATGAGCCACCTGGTGCGTGGAGGAAGGGTAATAATGCTGCGTGCTAGGATTTTGGTGCACTGTATAAAGGTACAGTTTGTCCAAGGCGAGAGAACAGGAGGATTGCAGGAGTTTGATGACGTACGTTTGAACCTCACTATAAGGCAATTTTCAAGGTCAACAACAGAGCCACAATAGGGCGACAAACGTTCGACAATCGGAGCTAAGACTTGCCGCTTAATTTAAGGCAGTCTAAAGGTCGACAATAGTGTGACAATCGACGGACTAACGTCTTGGGCATCTCATCCGTAGATCGATGATACAAAAAAAGCCCGCAATACGCGGGCTCTTGATGGAAGGGGAGGGGAGCGATACCTCAGAGTCTGATTTCCGAGACTTGGAGTTCTACTGCTTGTTTCGCTCTGGTAGCTGCTACATACAGCAGGTTCAGTTCTTCATCCCATCGCGCGTCGCCCCCGCGCTTAGCGGTGGCCAGGCTGTAGTCGAAGTCTTCTCGGACTATCACATTCTGAAATTCCCTTCCTTTGGCTTTATGACATGTGGTGAGCGTAATTCGACCGTTCGATGATTGGCCTCTGCCTGCCAGTACTCGCACGAGATCATCCTCCCGTAACTCGTAATCTCTGGCCAGAGTGTAGATCTGAGCAGTTTCTGTACCTGGATGGTCCGAAGCCCATTCCGCGAGTTCATCATGGCACCTGAAGGAGGATAGGGCAGGGTGTTTTGCCTCTCTGGGTGCGTTTCTCATTAATGCAAAAACGGATTCTGTTTTTTCGCGAATATCAAGAGTGTCCCCCACTATAGAAAACGATTCCCCAAGATCCCTAAGTGTTATGGCGTCACGTATCAGCGCTGTGTTCGTTCGGAAGATGCGTGTGTGCTCCTCAGTTGTCGCAATCGGGCCAACCCTTGAAGATTTTCCAGCGAGCCCTCGGAGCTTGATGGGGGGAGGGGAGGACTTGTACTCCAGTATGCGGTTCGCCAATTCGGCAATTTGAGGGCCGAATCGAAAGGACAAGGTAAGGGGGTATTCGCGGCCTGGAACCTTCAGCATGGCGTCCTGGGAGCCGCGGTAAGCAAAGATCTGTTGCCCGGCATCCCCGACGTAACAGGCGCGCTTGGCGAATGCCAGGCAAGAGAGCATGACGTCTGAAGCGTCTTGCGCCTCGTCAAGGAACAATTGGTCGAAGTGGGATAGACCTGGGCATCCCTGTAGGTGCCAATCTTTGACATACAGATCGTGGGGAAGTGGAAGTTTGGTTCTCGATGCGACGCGCATCGCGTCGAAGAGAACTCTCGCATAACGCAGGGCAAGGTCGGAAACCACCGGTTCTCTAACCCAAGATGGGACGTGTACAGTTGACATTATCGAATCGGCGCTGGAGCAAAATTTGCTGACTGTACCGATGATGATCTTGGTAAAAGCCTGAGCATCTATCGGTAGTTTTTTCTTTTGCAGATCAAAGGCTTGTAGGACGTGTGAGGCGTAGAGAGGCCCAATAGTACGTCCTTCTGATCGGGCTCTGACAGCCTCGAAAGCCAGGCTGTTGAAGGTCCTCACCACAGCAAGATTCCCAAAGGAACTCTGCACCTCCGCAATCAGTGGTTTGCTGTAGGCTAAAACTAAGAGCCGGCTCGCGCCGGCTCGATTGCAGTCTAGGACTGCCCCTTTTAATGCTGTTGTCTTACCACAGCCCGCACCAGCTGTTGATTTTATAATTCCTCGAGGTACCTCTAGTAAGCTTACAGATGCTTTCCGAAATGCCGCCTGTTCGTCCGTAGGCGCATGCATGTTAAGCAGCCTGCAATCCGTGACCACGCACTGCAGGCGACTTGATCAGGAATTTGACCAGTCGATCGCCGGTCTGAAATTTCAAGCATAGTCGTTTGATTTCATCATCAGTAAGGGAGAGTAATTTTCTGCAGGCCACCAGCTCGCCTTCAGAAAGTGCGAACTCGCTTTTGATCTCATCAGTCTTGTAGCCCCAGTTTTCCCACTGGCTGACCTTCACAGAAATCTCAATGAGTTCACCTACGTTGCGGGCCGATACAGCGCGATCGGCAACGTCACAGTGGAATGGGTCTCGTACCTGGACACCCTCGCACAACGGGCATGCATGACGGCGGTGATTGATGCTCGCGACAAACTCGATGTGACAATTGCTGCAGGATCGCATGGTGACCTCCTGGCTCCGGTAATCACGCGCAATTAGCCACGCGTCATCGAGTTCCAGGATGTTCTCAAGGTCCAAGTTCCCACCGCGCAATGCTGAGTGGCTATCAAGATACTGAGTGTGGGCAGCCATTACTACGTGAATATCAACCGCTTCACGTGGTTTTTCGGCAGTAATTAAGTACGCCAGCATGAATAGGCTGGCTTCCAGAGAAACCGCGCGTTTGACCAATAGGCTTTCTGCGTTGGGCAAGGGGCCGGATTCGGAGGGGCCACAGACCCCCAATTTTTTCCGCAGGCTGGTCACCTGTTTCCGGGTCAGGCCGGTGTGTAACCGGATGATCGCCGATCGGAAACCTGCTTTAACCAATACGTTGGCAAGTGATTCGTCCATTTCAATGCCCCTTTACGACGCTAGATATTATTTTGTTTAAGAGTGTTATCTGGTCCGAGCTACGTAGCTCTCTTGCGAGAACCCAGGCCTCGTCCAATGAAAGAGGGGAGGGGATTCCAGTCCGTTGAACAAGCCTGTATTCGCGGAGGTAGTCCTCATACGCGGCAATGAGCTTATCGATGTCGACCTGGAGCTCGGCACTGTCTGCCTGAGCTGTGTAGAGAAGTAGAAGCGCCGCTGCACCTGAGGCTTTGTTGGGGGCACTTAAAATGTCATCCATCGAGGGAACGAACGAAGCTTCTAGGCTGCGTACCACTTGAGTTTTAACGTCAACTGGTAGCAGGATTTGATCAGCAGAAAGCCCGGTTTGAATGTTAACCAGGATTGGACTCAGTCCAGCTTTGAGCAACTGTACGGCCTGTCGTTGTTTACTCACTCCGACGTCCTCCGGAAAGAATTCGCATGAGGTTGGCGATGCGTACTGTGCTATCGGGTGCACCAACAATAATTTTGCTAAAGGAGGTACGAGCGGCGAACGTCACTCGCCCTTGTGCAGCCAGGCGAATTCGATCTTTCATCTTGCTTGTTGCAAGCCAGTTAGCCTTGTCCGCGCAGGTAATTCCCCAGTCAATCATTGCTACGCGACCCCTCAGGCGAAGATCGTCTGCGATTGCGCCCAAGAGCTGGCTAATGGTTGAGACGGGAGGGGACGGGGTGTGGAATCCAGTTGAATTTTCTTCAGCCAATGTGCCGATGCTGACAAGTAGAATTGACGATGGGAGAGATGCCAGCTCGGCCAAATCGCCTTCAGCTGCTTGGACAAGCCATTGCCGATCTACAGGAGCCAGGTCGAAATAACGACCATAGGCGGGATCGTTGTTTTTCGCCCAATCCTGAGCAACCCGTAGTGCAAGGTTCAACGCGAACGAATCCATCATGATCACCCCTCCTGCTCGAGAACAATGAGTCGGCGCCATACGCGCAGAACATTTACCCCATAATCACGTGCCACTTGCTCAAGATCGGGGTTTGGTGTGTGGTACCGGCCTAGGGCAAGTGCCAGGTCGCCCTTACCCGCACTGATAAATTCGCAAAAAATTTCTGTGCCAACGCGCACGTTCGTATTGAGATCAAGCAAATCTGCGGGATTTGATACGCGATGGCCGTTCCATCGCATGCTCACCTGCATGGCACCTATTGCGATTGTCTTCGTTTTGGTCAGGGCCTTGGTGAGTTGATCTGCGGCTTTTTCCTTGGTGGAAGGGTGGTAGGCCTTGTTGTCGATGTTCAACGCATAGGGGTTTGGCTTTACCAATGGCCCATCGTATTTTTTCGACTCGACGAGGGCGATTGCATAAAGGAGCTTGGGGTCGACCTTGCAGGCCCGATTCGATTCCTGCTCCCAAACTGTCCCTTTCAGGCTGAATGCCGCCGACGAAAGTGGTTGCAGCGCTATGGCTACGGCCGCCGTCAGAATGAGTTTGAGAGTGCAATCCATCGAAATATGACCCTGTCCTAGTGCATAAATGGCGCTTCGTCGTGGGCGCATTCTACCCATGGTTCAGGATGTTTCAAGATGGTTCACCACAATCTGACCCTTATTCAGTGTAGATTTATGTCGTGAATCAGACGAACGGTACGTGCATTGTCACCTTTTTGACTAGATTTTCATGAAATACGGCAAAAGATGGCACGGAGCCATGTTGTTGACACTACTTTGACGTCAAAATGATATTACTAAAATCTACACTGTAAGCTCATTTTTTTACCCTAAAAGGGTCACATTTCAAGGCTTTGATTTACACCAATGAATGGGTGTAAATTGACACGGTATAAACGATGTCTAAATTCACGCCTAATAGCTGCCTAGTGAGCTCTCGCCAAAGGTGGCGCGACGGTCGCAATTCAACACAAACCAAGGTGGAAGAGCCGAGGATCGCACTACATGCAGTACGCCGCTGAAGCGACCAGTCATCACGCATTTGTTACACGCGTGACCGAACTGATGAAGGTTCACGAAGTCTCCGCAACGAAGTTGGCCCAGCTGTTAGAGGAATCTGAGTCTACGGTTAAGAATATGCTGTACAAAGGAACCGCTTGCACCCGAGAGCGCCTTGTTCAGTTGGCCCGGGTTCTTGGTACCACAGTTGAGTACCTCGCAACTGGCTCTGATACGACGAAAGATGACGACTCAGTTTCTTTGATGGTTCAAAGTCCCGAGCAATTGGCCTTCACCTTAGGGATACTGGCCAAGGAGCCCCCTGCAATAGTCGTGGAATCAGTGCTCCGAACCCTGCCGATGCCTCTTCGGCTCTTATCGGAGTACGGCTTAACGCCTGAAAGTACCAGGGCAGTATTGGTAAACACAGATGCTTTAAAATCTGTGGTTTCGCGAAATGACATCATCCTTGTCGATATCTCTCAGAAAACACTTCACGAGGGTGTTTATCTGATTTCTATCCGAGACTCGGTTGTTCTTAGACAAGTTTCACCAGTTATCACTGGCTTTGCCTTAACTTCGACAAACCCGAATATCTTGGGAACCACTGTACCCATTGACCCAGAGACCGGCTTACCGAAAAACGCCGATACGCGCGTAATAGCTAAGGTCGTTTGCAGAATGTCATTAAGTGCACTCTAAAATAAAAGCCCGCTAATGCGGGCTTTGTATTTTCAAGTAAGCGAAGCTTTGAAAGCTGGTCTTTTACGGTTCAGCAGTTGGGGCGACAAGCTTGTTTTAGGAACTGCATTCGCATCTGCCGATAGATCCTCCTCGACCGTGGCTCGTCCAGCCGCGGTTGCCTGGGATGGTTGCTCCCGGTTGCCGTTCCATTGACTCTTCGCGGGGGCATCGATTGGCGGGGGAGGAGGCAAGACGGATGTAACCTCATCTACGCCTACCACCCCGCCGTGGAATGCTTCCCCGGGAACCACATCCCGCGCATTAGCTGCCTTGACGCTATCGCCAGGCACGGTGATCGGCATTGGCATCCTGACGCCAGTGGGTTGTTCCCCCTCAAGCGTTCTCTCTGTCATCAGGCCGAGCTGAGCAAGGTAGAGAAGACGCCTGGCCCGACGCATTTTAGAGATGCCTTCTAAATCCTTGTAGAGAAGCTTTGACTCCGATGTCAGCTTCACCAACATTTTCAGAGTGTCGTCGTCGTCTAACTTGCTCATGGTCAATCCCTTAACCGTGGTTCAGCCAATACCCGAAGGCATTAGAGATTACTGGTCGGTCCGAGGTTAACGTCTTGGAGCGTGGGAACACCTGCTGAGCTGCAGATTTGTAGCAGTTTCCCCCACCACCTCCAAGCAGCACAAAGTCGACTGCTTCCCCGTCCAAGAAACGCATCTGCTGCTTCATGTTGAGGAGAGCTTTGGGCGCCACGATACTTGAGGCCTGCTCGATGAATGGGCCCAGGTCGACTTCGTCACCAAACAGGAAGACGCGGTTGCGACCGTTCTGCATCGCGATTTCAATCTTGTCGCGGCCAGGTCCATTGCCACCAAAGTCCTTGGCGATTTCTACGTTGATTGCATCCAGAAGGGCGCTCATGGCCTCCATGGAGGAGTCCGACGAGTCGCGGACAATGTCACCCCGACGGAAGACAACCCAGTCGACGGAGAAGAACCCAGGGTCGAGCACGAGAAGGACTGACTCTTCCAGGATTTCTGGGTTTGGATGGGTTGCGTAGATGTAATTCAGAGTGCCGACAGGTTGAGGGAGTACTGTGACCTTCTTCACAGTGATCTCTCGTTTTGGGGATACCTGGTGGGTACCTGTCAGTTGTGCGGTTAACCGCTCAACCAGCTCCGCATTACGTGCTTGCTTCACTGGCAGGCCGGTGATCAGGTGGTCAATCTGCGAGCGGCCGTCTGCGCACACCTCGCTGATCGAAGCATTGAAGAGCGCACGGTAGGTATCGGTCGATGGGTAGTCGGCATGGAGCTCACGTTTCACTCCAGAGCGGCCCGGGTTAACGAAACCGACCCACTGCTCATTGTTCAAGTAGACGTAGTGTTCGCCGTCCTTCAAGTCGATGTTGCCATTGAGGCTGGTTACTGGTGCCGCTTGGGCAGGACGAACCATCAGGCTCGGTTGATCCTGATCTGCATGACCGTATGCCATCTTCACGTTCGAATAGCCGATGTCCAGACCTACAACGAAGTCGCCGGTGGGCTTGTTTTTACTGGCCATGTTGCTCCTTAAGCTCTCGCTTGGGTTTGCTATTGGTCCGAAGCAGTTTTCATTCGGTCGACAATCGATCGACAATCGAAAACAGCTCGCGGAATTGGATTCTGTCGTCAGTGGCGCCATCCCCGTGCTCGACCCCTTCGTCGCAGCACAATCGGACGACAAACGCACTTCACCCTTAGATCCTGCCATCGATTTCCAATATGCAACCCCCCAATCCGACCCATTTTTCAGTCCTGGTAATGGACGTGAAATGGGGCTTAGCGCACCTGAACGCCGTCATCTCCATATTTTGTAGATTTAACTGTGAATTCTCTTATAGGGGTAATACAGCTGCCATACAGAGCTTCGGTGCTTCTCTGAGAAATGTATGGTGGTAGATTTCCCCTATAAGGGATTTTTGCGTACTGCATTACTTTCAAAAAAATGCATCCGTAAGATGGGTTAGATTCCCCCTATAAGGGAATTCAGCATTCGTGTAGAGTTTTATCGCCATTGCCGTGTTGGCCATGGTTTTTTCGCCCTAGGGAACAGTTTATATTCTAGGGGTAATCTAGTTTTCTGTATTCCTATTATAAGGGTAGGGTAATGATTGATCCGATTGAGCACCCATCGTTGCGTGGCAAGCTCAGTGCCAAGTACCTCGAGATGATTCGCGAGCTCGACACGATTCACTTCATGCTCAGAGACCAGGCGATCCAGCTAAGGGACGAATTCTTTGCTGACGCAAAACGAGAGGGGAAAATCCTGTACCGAACAGTGCAGGTGAAGGTGAATAAGCAGGAATCTGTTTCGATCATATGGAAGCGTGTCAGCTTCATCGACCTGCCTGGAGGCAAGAAGAAACAGAGAACGACGGCGATCCCTAAAGGGAAGGGGCACAGCTACAGGGAGGACGCGGTCGTGAAGAAAGCGGACTACTGGTTGCAGCAACTGTTTCACACCTATGAACCCAAGTTCGCAATCATCCGAGAAAGTCTCGTGTCGAACATGAAGGCGCGGAAGACACTGTTGGAGTTACAGCGCCGGGTGAATGCAAACCCTCCGATAGAGTGAGGGTTGCACATTGGTGAGAGCGTATAGAGTCGGGTCATCCAACTTAGCAGGATTGACTATGAGCAACACGCCGCACGAAACCATGATCACCATCGATAAGGTAGAACTGGACCTTTGGGCTGACATTTACTGCAAGGCAAGACTGGCCAGCTTGATCGATGTGACTCTCTCCGAGTTTTTGCTACGTCCCTATGATTTCTTGAAGGCCTCAGGCCAAGCATCGGCGCTCGACTGTTTGGAAAATGGCTTCTTCCCGATGATGCCTGCGCAGGTTAAGGTCTCTCAGGATCTTCAGCGTGCGTGGGAAGGCAGTGACAAGAAGTTGCGGCTGGACCGCCAGCACTTGCAACTGGTCCACAGCTCTTGCGGGAACGAACGCTGAAGTTGGGGCCAAGGAAATGGACAGGGACTAGCAGCAGCGCTGCTAGCAGTGAGGCCGGACCGGGCGGCCCAGTAGTACGATCAGAAAACGACTTTCAGGTCTGCTAGTCGACAGGAGTATGCGGGGCTAAGGCTCTCCGGCCTGCCTCGCGGTCCGGCCAATTCAATTGTTCTTGCAAGCTTTACGGTGCCACGACCAAATCGGGAGTTGATTTCGTCAAGAGTGGACATCAAGCGATCCTGCGACGTGTCGTCGTAACCGAACAGGTCCTGCTGGTGCATTGCTGACGCCGGCTGTATGCCCATCAGCAGAACACCTGCCTTGGAAAACCTAATACCCGGTTTGAATATGCTGCGTGCAGCTTGAGAGGCGGCTCTGGCGAACACTCGTGCGTCAAACGCAGGCTGTGCAAATGGGACAGTTACCGTCTTGGCGTACGGGGCGGACTTAGTTTCAAAAGGGCTGGTGCGCGCATACACCCTGATAGCTGAGGCAGCAGACCCTTGTTTTCGGAGCCTGCCGGCTGCCATCGATGCGAACTCCACCAGAGCAGCGGAAAGTGCATCCAGCGACTCTATCCGCGATCCGAAGGATCTACTCACGTTGATCATCTCGCGGGGGCCATCGTTTCCCTGCAGATCAACTGCACATACTCCATTCAACTCCATTTGAGTACGAAGGACTGTCACCGGGAACTCACGCTCAATAACGTGTCGTGGGAGCCCGGCAAACTGAGCGGCGGTGGTTACCCCCATGGTGGCCAACCGGGCAGTCAAGGAAGGCCCAATCCCCCAAACCTCGCCGACGGGCGTCAACGCAAGTAACTGGTCTCGGTCGATCGGAGACATGAGATTGCACAGGCCGGTCTTCAACACCCGCTTGGCCCCGTAGGAGCCTAGTTTCGCCAGGGTGGGTGTAGGGCCAATTCCGGCGCCGGTACCCAACCCGGTCCACGCGAGTACCCGTTCCCTCGCCTGTATTGCCAACTGGTGAAGTTGCAGGTCCGACATACCATCAGCATGTAAAAAACACTCATCAATACTGTAAGGAGTTATTTTGGCCGCAACTGTGGCAACAGTTCGCATTAGACGTGAACTGGCGTCGCCGTACAGGGGAAAGTTCGCTGAACAAATAATTAAACCAGAGCGCCAATATTGTTGGCTAACTAAGTGAACAGGTTCTCCCATTTTAATACCAAGTGCCTTGGCTTCGTCGGAACGTGCGATTACACAGCCATCACCAGAACCGGCCACTACAACAGGTTTATTTGCAAGTTCAGGACGCCACACACGCTCTGCGGACACGTAGAAATTATTTGCATCTAACAAGATGAACGCAGGTCGTCCCTTCATACCGGGCAAAGTCGG
Source organism: Pseudomonas sp. G5(2012) (assembly GCF_000408945.1). Lineage (NCBI taxonomy): Bacteria > Pseudomonadati > Pseudomonadota > Gammaproteobacteria > Pseudomonadales > Pseudomonadaceae > Pseudomonas > Pseudomonas sp. G5(2012). The sequence continues at coordinate 346,886 of NZ_APIO01000001.1, read as the reverse complement.
TGCAAATTAAAAGTGCATACACCCCAGATAATTAAGCTTTCTTTGTCAGTAATTACAATTGGGGAATAACCTTTATTCTCGGGGCAGAGCAGAACAACGTCGCCGGAAATCACCAGGCGCTTACACACGAACTCCCCCTCATGAATGGCAACCACGATTGAACGGTTGACTGCCTTCTTGGACCTGTCGACCACAATCACGTCATCAGGCCAGATGCCGGCATCGATCATGGAGTCGCCCCCACTGCGCACCAGGTAGGTTGCAGGCGGGTTGGCGACAGCGATGTCATCCAGTGAAGACATCTCCTCAATGAGGTCTTCGGCAGGGCTAGGAAACCCGCAACTGAGCTTCGATGTGAAAACGGGGAGCAGCCCGGAAGCAGGCTCCACCCGGATGCGGCCGATGACTGAAATGGTGTTCATTGGGTAACCTGTATAAACGTACAGTAAATGATTCATGATACACGCAGTCCAGCGAGCGACAAGGATCTCGCGCCAGAAAGCGGTAGCAAAAAAATGGACAGGGAGTGTGCCCGCACCGCGGGCCCGGCGAAGCCGGAGAAAATGGACAGGGGAGGGTGTGGACACCGCAAACGGAACAGACTGTAGAAAAATGGGCAGGTAGGGGGATGTGTGAGAAAAAAGACTCCCGGACGCTCCGTCCGCCTCGTACGATGTGCGCCTATTCAGCCCGCTTGATTCCCAGCAGCTCAAAATTCAATAAGGACACTGGATGACCCCTGCCGATATCGTCCGTTACTGGCGCTCAGTCGAACTGCTTCAGCCGCAGGCTGCCCCCAAGCGTAAGGAGCGGGAAGCGCTGCATCAGCCGTACATTCACGACGTATCCGTGGTTAACCCTGTGATGCCCTGGGACACTGCAAGCATCGTCGCAAAAGAAACGCTGCCAAAAGGCAAAGTGTGGAGCCACCTCCTTTTCGCGCATTGCTACGACGTCAAGTATGCGGTGAAGGCGCTGGAGGAAGCGTTTGGTGCCGATCAGGGATACGCGGAAACCCCAAGTCAAGTTGTCGCCCTGTACTCACTCAAGTTAACCCACTCCGGCGTCATGGTGGCCGACAGCCTGGTGCTGTCCTCAGCCGCTTGGCTGCTGGCGAGAGTACGCGCAGGGAAGGATTGGGCGCGCAGTTTCGACGAGGCCCAGGACAAGGTCCGAGCCAAGGCGACAGAGGAACTTGCAGGGGTGGTGACTTCGGACAAAATCGTTCGACTTACCAGGTGGATCATCAACTATTACGGGCTGCACGGTTTTTTCGCGGAGCTCGAGAGTTTTCACCGCTTTCGCTCCAAACCGATCAAACCTACAGAAGTCGAAAACGACGACGACCCGTTGAACAGCCTTATTCTGGACGACTTGGCCAAAATTGCGGACAACCTGGAGTGCAGCAACAGCAGTGCGCCGCTGAATGCCTACCTCACACCCCACACAGGGAGTGGTCGGATAGACGTCAGCGATGCGCGCTTTTCACGGGACTTATTGGACGAACTGGCGCCGGCTCGCTACCCGATGGGTTGCTGGCCGACAGAAGCAGACCAAGGGCTGGTTCATTCCCAGCAACTTGCGGTTAACCATATCGTTGGTTCGCTCAGCGGCAGTAAAGGACAAGGACAACGTGCGGTCAATGGTCCGCCAGGTACGGGTAAAACCACGTTGCTGAGGGACATCATTGCCTCGGTCGTTACCGGCCGGGCTGATGTATTGGCATCGCTGGACCGAGCTGCGGATGCATTTGAGGGCAAAGGAGTACCCGCCGAGGAGGCGAGGAAGGGCGGCAAACGTCAATACTGCTTCTGCCTGAATGAGCACTTGCTCGGCCATGAAATTGTCGTGGCCTCATCAAACAACGGCGCGGTTGAGAACGTCACGCTGGAGCTCCCCCAACGAGACAGGATCGACGAACGTTGGCTGTCCGACCTCGATCACTTCGCCGACCTGGGCAAATGGCTGACCGGCAAACCCGCCTGGGGGCTGTTCTCTGCTGCCCTGGGCAGTAAGACCAACCGAAATACATTTGTCACCCGGTTCTACAATGGCGGTGGAAAGCCACTAGCGCACAACGGCCCCGAATCGGTCGACCTCGATGAGGAAGCGGATGAACTGGATGATGCTCCGGAAAAGGCAGAGAAAGTAGATGTAGGGCAGGCGGACGGTGCCCAGAAGGCGACTGGCCCCGATGAAGAACCAAAGCCCAAGGGATTCCGCAAATGGCTCGACGAGCAAGAGGTCGCCGTTGAGAAGCTGACCGTTAGCCGGCAGCCCATTTGGCAAGCGGCCGTAAAGCGTTACACGGACGCCAAGGCTCAGGCCGAAGCGGTGGGGGCTGAGGCGGCACTGGCGACTCAGTTGTTGGATGCCATGCTGCAGGCCCGAGAGCAGGTCCGACTCCAGCAGGAAGAACTCGCTCTGTCCATTGCAGGTCGCAAACGCCTCAAGTCCGAGGTCGACGATGTCATCAAAGAAGGCTCCACCGCGCAGGGTGCGGTTCGAACACAAGCGGCTCATATACAGCGTCATAACAAGACCAAGCCCGGTTTCTTGGCCATCCTGTTTACTTTGGGGCTGCGGTACCTGCAATGGAAGCAGGAGCTGGATCTGCTGCAGAAGGTTCTTGATGCGGAGGTGAGGGCATCGACGATTGTCGATTTGAAGGCGAAGCTGCTCCAGGACCAGTTGTCTGAATTCGACAAGTTGCTGGCCACGAGCGAGGTCAAGTTGCTGCAGTTGCAGCAGTCGGCGCGAACGCGTGAAGCGCAGGTGACCACGCTGGCCGAAAAGTACAAGGCTGCACATTTTCTGACGTGGCTGCGTACTGGCAGCATCGGCCGGGGGGCTGAGATTGAGCTGGCGGAACCCTGGATTGTCCCGGGATGGCGTCGGGCACGTGCGCGGGTGTTCATTGAAGCACTGCGTCTGCACAAGACCTTTTTCGAGCTCGAACCAAAACGGGTCCGCTCCAACCTGAACTTTGTCACAAGCATGCTGCAGGGGACCCGGTACGGCGGCGTGTCTCAAGACGCCATTCGGTCCGCCTGGGCAACACTGTTTATGGTCGTACCGGTACTGAGCAGCACATTCGCGTCCTTTGCCCGTACGTTTAGCACGCTGGGCGCCGGTGAGATCGGCTGGCTTCTGGTGGATGAAGCAGGGCAAGCAACACCTCAGGCGGCAGTGGGTGCCCTATGGCGTTCGCGCCGGTCGGTGATGGTCGGTGACCCCCTGCAGCTCAAGCCAATTCTGTCCGTTTCTGACGCTGCGCTTGAGCACATGCGCCAGCCATTCAAGGTTGACGCGCGTTGGATCCCTAGTGGGCTGTCGGCGCAGTCGGTGGCAGACCAGGGCATTGCGGTCGGTAGGATGCTCGGCCCGGCCGACATGAAAAGCTGGGTCGGATTACCGTTGGTGGTTCACCGGCGCTGCGACCGGCCCATGTTCGAGCTGGCCAACCGGATCGCGTATGACGGCGCCATGGTGTACGGCACGAGTACGCCATCCCCTGAAAAAGAGACCACCGCTACGCTGCCGACAGGATGGATCGACGTGTGTGGGCCCTCAAGCGGCAACTGGGTCAAGGCGGAAGGGCTGGCATTGAAGTCGCTGCTGGCCAAGCTGGCGCAGGAGGGCGTGCAAGCCAAGGACATCTCTGTGATTACCCCCTTCCAGGACGTGCGTAATCAATTGCGGGTGATGCTGCGCCAACCCATGGTCTTTGGCACCATCCACACAATGCAGGGAAAAGAATCTTCTGTGGTGGTGCTCGTCTTGGGCGGCAATTCGGCGTCGCCCGGGGCGCGGGAGTGGGCCGTGTCTGAGCCGAACCTGGTGAACGTGGCCGCCACTCGAGCCAAGCGCCGGCTGTACGTCATTGGTGACCGGGCGGACTGGTCGAAGCGGCCGATTTTCTGCGAGGTGATGGATCTGTTGCCTAAGTTGACGCTGCTGGATGCGCCAATCGAGCACCAAGTCGTAGCGGCGGACCAGCCATCCGCTGTGGTTTAGGGCATTAGACAGTAGCATTGAGGGGCGCCGGCTGTTCTAGGATTGCAGCCGGCAGGTCGATGGTGTTTGGCCTGCACCGTACCTCAAGAAGGCGTTATTTGAGCCGTGTGGGCGTGGTTATGTTTGTCGAGGAGATTGATCACATATTTCGAATCTAGGAAGTTTATTTTCCTTGCCTCTGATCGCCCCCTGAGAATCATCCCCACGTAATAGAACCGGTCGTCAAATTTGGCGAACACAGGTCCACCACTCATTAAATTCAGGTCGTGTTCGACTTCTTCGATATCCATGACGTGGACACCATCAACCAATACCCCGGCCGCAACCCCTGTGACGATAAGCGCAATATCATTGACCTTGAAATTTTCCCAGTCATACCGGCCGTCAAGGTCCGGGTATCCTGCAGCATAGAGCTGCTGCCCTGGCGAAAGATCCGAAGCGGGCTTACTCCATAACTCAAGATTCCATGCCCAAAAACCGTCGTCTGAGTCTGGGTAGCCCCTGATGTGCCAGGCATAGATGTCATCGAGCTCATCTCTGTGCGGTGGCAGATCACGGCTGGGAGATATGCCACCGTACATGTCCAACGGGACAGGGCTCTCTGGCAGCAACAGACGAAACTCCTTCCTGTTAGCGCCAAGATTTTCGATGACGTGCAGAGCGGTTACAGCAAAGTCGACACCGCCCCAACGCATGACAAAAAGCGAGCCTCCACCCCACTGTGCATTGTCATAGGACGATGGCCCAGGTTTGGTCTGAAAGATCACTGGTCGTGTTCCGGGGAGGATTGTGGTGCGCAACAGGTGGTCTTGCTTCTTTTTTACTGCCGATGCAAAGAGATCAGAACTCTCAACGTAACTCGCGCGGCTCAGCCCCAAAGCCACATGGTCATATTTTTCGTAAAGCTCGTGCAGTTCCTCCACGCAGTCTTGCATCAGATAAAACGCACGGGTGAAATACTCATGAGCCAAGGCGGGGTTGGTGTGTTTGACGGCCAGACCTAGAAGGAGCTCGTGGCTTTGACGTTCTGTTGCATGCGCATTGCTCAGCCAATAGCGGACACGATCTTCTTGGCCCTTGGCCTCATAGAACGCAGCCAGGTCAAAGGCCGCCTGGCGGTCGCCATTTTTCCATTCAATGATCTTGGTCCCGATGAAGTCACCATCCGGGTCCGGTGCTTGTACTTCTTGGTAAATTGGGGGCATGGAATATTCTTAGCTGAGTTTGCGGCCCTTTGACCGCGCTGTTAGTCGTCTTCGGTCCGGGAACACTGGCAGACTGGCGCCCATACTCGTGACACGCGGTGGCGTCACACACAGCACGGTAGCCAGTTCCCGACACACGTCGCAGTCGATGCCGGCGTGCGCGGGGCCGCGGTAAATGTCTCGGATGGCCGTAATGGTCAGTTCGTCATCTGCTGGTCAGTATTTTGGACCTTGTGCAGAGCGGCAGTGAAGCCGGCCAACGACTCAACATGCCCAAGGGCAGCGTAAAGGTCTTCTATGCTGGCTCCTTGAGGAAGCGCAGTGATCGTCTCGGAGAGCGCGAGTTTTTGCTCTGGGGTGAGGGCCTGCTCTGCGAGCTGTTCCAGGTAGCGTGTCACAAATTCCCGATTGTCACTCAACCCACCTGAGCGAAGTGGCGCAGCGGCGAGCGGAAACTCATCAGCTCGGATGCGCCCACTATCAATACCGTCAATCACCCTATCAAAAGCCTCGTTCAGACGTTTTTCGTCGCTCACGAACGCCGCGATCTTGCTGAGTGTCTGCTTGTCCATCTGGTTGTACTCCCATGGGAAAGGGTGCAAATGAAATTTGGTAAGTTGTTGATAAATCCTGTGATCTTGCTCGTTCCAACGCGCTTGGCAAGCCCCCTCGGTCGCTTCCTAAGCAACGGCGCTTTTAACGACAGTGCAGGGATCCTGTGACACCGCACCTGTAGCATCCTCCACGAAAATCAACGGCTCGCAGCACATGCCAAACGCTATGCCACGGGTTTTGGTATGGAAGGTTTCACCAGAACCAATCGGCAGGTGTAAGTGTCACTCATGATCAATCCCCGCGGGTAGGTGACCATAGTACCTGTCCATCATAGCCACAGGACCCATCCACTGCCCGCGCTCAGCCAAGCGGTAATGTGCTTCAAAAGCACCTCCGCTAAAGCTAAAGTCGAAAGCCACGGAAGTCAGGCAGGGCGCGTGTCCAGCATCACCTGCAACGCGTCGGCCAGCTCGAAAGCGGCCCACTGGTAGTCGACAAACAACTCAGCATTGGCGATAGAGGCGTCATGCTCATGCCGTAAATACGCGGCACGGGCAGCCCGATAGCGATTGAAGGCATTCACGCTGGGCTGATCCAGTTCCAGGGTGAGTGGGGTTTCCAGTTCGGTGTAGGTGACGTTGGGCATGGTGCTCTCCAGTGCTTTGAGGGCCATACCATTTACTACCAAGCCTTTGGTGTCTATCAGGCGATTCGCCAAAACTTGTAGGAATTTTGGCTGGTCGCGGAATTGTCCGTTACTGAAGTAGGCGCTGGCGGCCGGGCTCGCACAGACGGCGTCCAGCGAACTCCCGCAGTCCGTTGCAGACTGCAGTGGGAATACTCCGGCGGCCAGTCAGATGTATCAGCTATGGCAATGGCCTATGCTGTGTTTTTTTGACCCGGAGGCAGGAGGCACGGCTATGTGCAGTCGATACGAAGCACCTACGTCAGAGAGGCTCATGGCCGGATTCGGCACGGCACCGGATCAGCCTTTCAAAACAGCCTTGTGGCCTGGGTACATGGGACCCTTTCTGCGTGCTCGGGGAGAGGAAGGGGCGGAGGAGGGGGAGAGTCCGGTGGAGGCGCTCGTCGGTATGTTCGGTCTGCTACCTTTCTGGGCGAAGGACACCAAGCTCGCGCGGAGCACTTACAATTCAAGAAGTGAAACGGCCGCGTCCAAACCGTCGTTCCGATCGGCCTGGGCCAAAGCCCAACACTGCATCATTCCATGCACCGCGTTCTACGAGCCTGACTGGCGTTCTGGCAAGTCAATCCCCACCCGCATTACCCGGGCAGACGGTGGTCTGATAGGCATTGCAGGGCTGTGGGAACGGTGGGTTAATCCGGCGGGAGAGGTGGTGCACAGCTATAGCATGCTCACGATCAACGCTGCGGAGCTCGAGAGGTTATCCCTGGACAGTCCTAAAACCACACGATCAACATTAATATCATAATTCACAATGGATTTTTTCAGGACTGGTTCTAGGCTACCAAAGGTAGGGCACTCCTAGATTTCGGGTCGGTGACAGGGCAATCGGCGTATCACCGCGCTATCGGAACGCGGCCACGGTTGGCCAATCAAGCTCAGACCAGTAGCTGTGGTTCAGAAACCGACTTGACTCAGAGGGATGGAGACGAGGCGAAACAAGCGTTGTGAGCTAAAAATCTTAGAGAAAAAGGGATTCAGGGGTTGGCTGGCCAGCAACCCTCATCAGAAAATCGTCGTCCTGCACCCCGAACTGATTCAGGATGAAACCTACCAGGCGGTTTACCGCAGACAATGCACGGGCCCTGGTTCGACCTTTTCGTTCGTGCTGGACGATGGTCGCGAACGGGCCTTCCGCTTAATCAACGCCCTGCATTTGTTCAAATCGGCGGTCAGCCTGGGCGGCACCGAGTCCCTGGTCTGCCACCCTGCCTCGACCACGCAATCGGGTGTGCCGGAGGAACTGCGCAGCCAGGTCGGCGTGTCCGAAGGGCTGATCCGAATCTCGATCGGCCTTGAACACGAGGACGACCTGATCGCTGATCTGGATAACGCACTGCGCCTTTGCTGAGTACGCGAGATCACCAGGAAATAGCACTCGGCACGCTGCCGAGTGCTCTCCTCCAGCAAGCCTCATCGAGGTAATGGCAACGCCGTGGTGTATTTGATCTGCTCCATCGCAAAGCTCGAGGTGATGTTGGACAGCCCCTCTGTACTAGTGATCAATTTCTTGTAGAAACTGTCATAGGCCGCTATGTCGTTGATTACCACCCGCAGCATGTAGTCCCACTCGCCGGACATCCGGTAGAACTCCACCACCTCCTCGAACTGCATCACCGTCGCGGCGAAAGTCTCCAGCCAGAGACTGTCGTGACGCTGAGTCTTGAGCTGCACGAACACCGACAACCCCAGGCCCAATCGGACCGGGTCCAGCAACGCCACCTTGGCCCTGATATAGCCGCTCTCTTCGAGCTTCTTCACGCGCTTCCAGCAGGGAGTCGTCGAGAGGTTGACGGTCTCGGCGAGGTCCTTGAGGGAAATGGAGGCATCGCGTTGCAAGAGCGAGAGGATGTGGCGATCGAAACTATCCATTCTACTTATGACCCTAATATGTAGAAAATTTTTCTATAAATTAGCGTGAATCATGGAAAAATGAAAATTATTTTTTCCGTGGCCGGCAGTAAGATCTATCCCCATAAAACCTGCCCGGAGACACCTGAGATGAACAAGAAGATCATCGTCACCCCCGCCGCTCCCAAGGCGATTGGCCCTTATTCGCAAGCAGTGAAGTGCGCAGATACCCTTTATGTTTCCGGTCAGATCGCCCTCGACCCACAGAGCATGCAGATGGTCGAAGGCATCGAAGCGCAGACCCGGCAAGCCTTCGCCAACCTTGAGGCGATTCTCGAAGAGGCCGCGATGAGCTTCGCCGATGTGGTCAAACTGAACATCTACCTGACTGATCTGAGCCACTTCGCCCTGATCAATGGGGTGATGGAAGAGCTGTTCGCCAAGCCCTATCCGGCGCGCGCGGCGATCGGCGTCGGCAGCTTGCCGCGAGCAGCGCTGGTGGAAGTGGACGCGATCGCGGTGGCCGCATGCTGAGCCGGAGTCCGACCATGATGAATGACTGGATCCGCGCGGCCATCAGCAGTATTTCCTGCGACCTGCTACGTTCCGCCGACACCCATATTCACAAGCTGGACATTCCGGGCTTGAAGGGCGTCGACATCTACCTCAAGGACGAGAGCACCCATCCTACCGGTAGCCTCAAGCACCGGCTGGCACGCTCGCTGTTCCTGCACGCCATCTGCAGCGGCAAGATCCGCGAGGGCACCCATGTGGTCGAGGCGTCCTCGGGCAGCACGGCCGTGTCCGAAGCCTATTTCGCCAAACTGCTGGGTCTGCGCTTCACCGCGGTCATGCCGCGCAACACCGCAAGCAAGAAAATCGAACAGGTCGAGCAGCTCGGTGGACACTGCTATTTCGTCGATCACTCGTCCCATGTCTATGCCGAGGCAGAGCGCCTAGCGCGCGAGAGCGACGGCCACTACATGGACCAGTTCACTTACGCCGAGCGGGCGACGGACTGGCGCGGCAACAACAATATCGCCGACAGCATCTTCCAGCAGATGACCGGCGAGCCGCACCCCGTTCCCCACGTGATTGTCATGAGCGCCGGCACTGGCGGCACCTCCTCGACCCTCGGCCGCTACATTCGCTACAAGGGCCACGACACCCGGCTGATCGTGGTCGATCCCGAAAACTCGGTGTTCTATGAAAGCTACCGTACAGGCGACCCGAGCCTCACCAGCCCCCATGGCAGCCGCATCGAAGGCATCGGACGCCCTCAGGTGGAGCCGTCCTTCCTGCCGGACGTGATCGACGACATGCTCAAGGTGCCCGACGCGGCCAGCGTCGCCACCCTCTACTGGCTGGAAAAGCTGCTCGGTAAGAAACCCGGCGGCTCCACCGGGACCAATATGTGGGGGGCGCTGAGTGTTGCGTTGCGGATGCAGGAGCAGGGTCTACAGGGCTCTATCGTGACCCTCATGTGCGATAGCGGCGAACGCTATCTGGACACCTATTACGACCGTGACTGGGTCGTGCGTAATATCGGCGACATCACCCCGTATGCGAAACAACTCGATCGCTTTCTTTAGCCCACGCGAGGCGTCCCCGACCATGAACCAGACCAAAAACAACTTCTCGACCCAAGTGATCCACGCCGGCGAACAGTCGACCTACGCCGACAATACGCTCTTCCCTGCAATCGTCACCTCCAGCTCATTCAGCAAGCGCAGTCTGGACGACAACCCGGACTACGCCTACGGGCGGGTCGGCAACCCCACTCGCCATGCCTACGAGACCTGCATCGCCCAGCTGGAGAGCGGCCGTGGTGCGGTGGCCTGCGCCTCCGGCATGGCCGCCACTGCCACTGTACTCGAGCTCCTGCCTAAGGACTCCCACGTGATCGTGATGGCCGGCGTCTACGGCGGCACCTTCCGCCTGATGCAGGACTACCGCAGCAAGACCTCCGGGATGAGCGCCAAATACATCGACCTCAACGACCTTGAGGCACTGGCGGCCAGCCATCGCGACAACACCCGATTGATCTGGATCGAGACGCCGACCAACCCACTGTTGCAACTGGTGGATATCCAGCGCGTGACCGACTTTGCCCGCGCCCACGGCATCCTGACCTGCGTCGACAACACCTTCTGCTCGCCCTGGAACCAGCGCCCTATCGAATACGGCGTCGACCTGGTGATGCACTCGGCGAGTAAATATATCGGCGGCCACTCCGACCTGATCGGTGGCGTGGTAGTGGCGGCTGATGAGCAGCTGTTCGCTCGCCTGCGCGCCATCAGCATGGCCATCGGTGCGGTCCAGGGGCCGTTCGACTGCTACCTGGCCCTGCGCGGGCTGAAGACCCTCGACGTGCGCATGGAGCGCCAGTGCAGCAATGCGGCGCAGATCGCGCGCTTCCTCAGCACTCACCCACAGGTCGAGGAAGTGTTCTACCCGGGGCTGGAAAGCCATCCGCAGCACGCACTGTGCAAAAGCCAGATGCGCACCGGCGGCGCGGTGGTCTCGCTGAAATTGAAGGCCGACCGCAAGGCGATGGCCCCGTTCATTGAGCAACTGTCGATCTTTGTCCTGGCCGACTCCCTGGGCGGGGTGGAAAGCATGATCAACCACTCCTACAGCATGTCGCACAACTCCTTGAGCCATGAACAGAAAATCAGCCTCGGCATCAGCGAGAACCTGGTCCGGCTCTCTATCGGCCTGGAGCACGTCGACGACCTGATCGCCGACTTGAATGCAGGCTTCGAGCGACTGCGCGAGACCTGCATCGACTAACCGAGATTCCCGATCGACCCACAAGAGGCACTCGAAGTCCGCTCCACTGATGATTCAAAAAAACTGGCGTTCCGTTTCTCAAACAAGAAAGGTCATAAAATGCAAACGAACCGCGTACTCAAAAAACACTGGAAAACCGCAGTACTGGCCCTGGCGCTGGTAACAAGCTTCTCGGCTTCCGCCGACCAACTCAGCGATATCAAGCAAAAGGGTGAGTTAGTCTGTGGCGTGCTCGGCACCGACGAGCCGTTCAGCTTCATGAAGAACCCGGCGACTCGCGAAATCGTCGGTTATGACGTGGACATGTGCAATGCCATCGCCGCGAGCATCGGGGTCAAGCCGGTGCTCAAGCAGTTGGCGGTCTCCGCCCGCATCCCCGAGCTGCAGCAGGGTCGTGTCGACCTCCTGGCTGCCTCCTTGACCCATAACAAGGAGCGCGAGGCATTGATCAGCTTCTCGCTCTCAACCTTCATCACCGGTCAGAAGGTCATGGTCAAGGCGGACAGCGGCATCAGCCAACTCGACCAGCTGGCCGGCAAGAAGGTGCTGACGATCAAAGGCTCGACCATGGAGCAGAGCGTCAGATCGGCTATCCCAGGCGCCCAGATCGTCTCGTTCGACAGTAATCCTCAGGCCTTGCTCGCCCTGCAACAGGGCAAAGGTCTGGCTTACGCCAACGACGAGACTTCCTTGGCCGGCAATTTCGCCAAACTTGGTGATGCGGCCAAGGATTATCAGCTCCTTGCGCAGCCCCTTTCAACCGAGCACATGGCGCTGGGCCTGAGGAAAGGCGAACCGGCCTTCCAGGAACAGGTGAACAAGGTGTTGCACGAGCTGGAGACTTCCGGCAAGGCCGATGCGCTGTTCACCCAATGGTTTGGCCCGGACACCAAAATGAAGTTCGCCAGCCGCTCGTTCAAGATCGAAACCGACAACATCAACTAACTTCGTTGGGGCCCGACCTGCGGTCGGGCCACGGGGCTACTTATGAATATGTTTGATTTGTCGATCGTGCTCTCCGGGGAGTATCACGACTGGCTGGTCAGCGGCTTCCTGCTGTCCATCCAGCTCGCGCTGATCTCCCTGGTCATCGCCCTGCCGCTGGCGATCGTCATCGCCGTCTTGCGGCTCGCCCCCTACGCCCTGCTACGAGGCATCGCGATCACCTACGTGGAAGCGATCCGCAACGTACCGCTGCTGGCGCACATGCTGTTCTGGTATTTCGGCGCGCCGGAGCTGCTGCCAGCCCCCATCAAGGCATGGGTTTACCAACACAACATCGAGGCGATCAGTGCGGTCATCGCCCTGGTGCTGTACACCGCCGCGTATATGGCCGAGGACATCCGCAGCGGCTTGCGCTCCATTCCCAAGGAGCAAATGGAGGCGGGCCGAACCCTGGGCTTCGGCTTTATCAGCACCATGCGCCTGGTGATCCTCCCGCAGTCGCTGCGGGTGACGGTGCCACCGCTGATCAGCCAGACGCTGAACCTGTGGAAGAACACCAGCATTGCCATGGTGATCGGGGTCGCTGAAATGATGTATCAGGCCCAGCAGGTGGAAAGCGCCACCTTCCGCGGTTTCGAGTCGTTCGCCGTGACCACCGCAGGTTATGTCAGCGTTTCGATCGCCGTCACCCTGTTGTCCAGCTGGTACCAGCAACGCTATCCCGTACGGAGTGCCTGACGATGCTCGATCTCATCCAAACCTATGGGCTGTACTACCTGATCGGCCAGTACCCGAACGGCCCTTTGGGTGGCCTGTTGATGACCCTGATTCTGGCGGCATCGGCGCTGGTACTGGCCTTCCCGGTCGGGGTACTGCTGGCGCTCTGCCGCATCAGCCCGTACGCGATTTTGCGGGTGCCGGTCACCGGCCTGGTACATGTACTGCGTGGCACGCCGTTATTGATGGTGATTTTCTGGGCCTACTTTTTGCTGCCGACCCTGACCGGTCAACGCACCGATCAGTTCGGCACCATGCTCGCCGCCCTAGTGATCTTCGATGGGGTCTACCTCGCCGAAATCATCCGCGCCGGGATTCTTGGCTTGCCCCGCGGGCAAATGGAAAGCGCCCGTTCACTGGGCTTCTCGTACCTGGCCGCGATGCTGCTGGTAATCCTGCCCCAGGCCTTTCGCAACATGCTGCCCTCGCTGGTGAACCAGTTCGTCTCCACCATCAAGGAAACCTCGCTGGGCTACATCATCAGCCTGTCCGAAGTGTCGTTCGTCGCATCGCAGATCAGCGCTCAGCTGCTGACCAGACCGGTCGAGATCTATGCCGTGCTCGGCCTCACTTACTTCGTCATGTGCTTCAGCCTGTCGCGCTTCGCCTTCTGGCTGGAAAAGCATCTCGCCGTCCGTTCTGCAAAGGTTTAATCCCATGATCGAACTGAAAAATGTCAACAAGTGGTACGGCAACTACCATGCTCTGGCCGACATCAACGAAACCGTCGCCAAGGGTGAGGTGGTCGTGGTCTGCGGCCCGTCGGGCTCCGGTAAGTCGACGATGATTCGCACCCTCAACCGGCTGGAAGCAATCCAGAGTGGCAACATTTTCATCGACGGCGTGGACATCCATGCGCGCTCCGTCAGTGTCAACGCACTGCGCAGCCGGATCGGCTTCGTGTTCCAGCAGTTCAATCTCTTCCCGCACCTCACCGTGCTGGAGAATTGCACCTTGGCACCGCGCCGCCTGCGCAAGCTGCCCGCCAAGGAGGCGAAAGACCTGGCCATGAGCCTGCTGGAACGGGTAGGGCTGGCCCACAAGTCTTGCGCTTACCCCGCCGAGCTATCGGGCGGTCAGCAGCAGCGCGTGGCCATCGCCCGGGCACTGGCCATGAACCCACCGGTCATGCTGTTCGATGAACCCACCTCCGCGCTGGACCCGGAAATGGTCGGCGAGGTGCTGCAAGCGATGAAAGGCCTGGCCAAAGAGGGCATGACCATGGTCTGCGTCACTCACGAAATGGGTTTCGCCCGCGAAGTGGCCGATCGGGTGATTTTCATGGATCAGGGCCGGGTGCTCGAACGCGCGACGCCCGAGTCGTTCTTCCAGACCCCGGAACACCCTCGCGCACAGCGTTTCCTGTCCGATATTCGCTCACCCTATGCCGGGAGCGCGCTGCCACAAGTGTCTTGAATGAAAGGCCGGCGGCAGGCTCGCCTGCCACCCTCAAAGGCCAAGGAATGTAACTACGACTTCAAACAATCGCAGCCTCCAAGGCTCAGCAAGCCTTGGAGTCAAACGCTAACAAAAACCAACAATAAGCAATCCAGAAAGAGTGTACACAAGATGTTTGATTTCGGTATTTGGACAATCATGCCCCCGATCGTGACCATTTGCCTGGCGGTGTTCACCCGCCAGGTGATCTTGTCACTGCTCGCGGGGGTGGTCGCGGGCTTCCTGGTGCTCTCCAACTTCCAGTTCGCAAACGGCTTGGGAAGCTCGGTGCAAGGCATGGTGGATGTGTTCAAGTCTGAGGGGGCGGTGAAAACCATTCTCTTTGGCCTGATGGTCGGCGGGGTCATCCACCTCGCCCGCATAACGGGCGGCATGGAGGGGCTGGTCAGGCTACTGACCGATAAGGCGCGCATTGTTAAAGGCCCGATCAGCTCACAGCTGCTTGGGTGCGCTATCGCAGGGCTGATCTTTATCGAGAGTAATCTCGCGCTGCTCACCGCCGGCACCGTGACCGGTGGCCTGTCGAGCAAGTACCGGGTCTCTCGCGAACAGATGGGCTACGTGATCCAGAACACCGGCCTGAGCGTGTGGTCATCCGTCCTGTTCAACGGCTGGGGTGCAGCGATGATGGGGGTTATTGCGATGCAAGCCGGCAAGGGCTTCATCAGCGGAGAGCCGTTCAACATCCTGGCTCATTCCATCGTTTACAACTTCTTCGCCTGGGTCACCCTGATCTTCGTCCTGCTCAGTGTCTTCACCCGTTTCTCTTTTCCCGCCATGCGCCGCGCCAACGCGCGTGCACTCCAGGGAATCGAGTTGCGCGAAGGCGCCATACCGTTGGTGACAGACCTCGACGAAAGCCCTGCGCAGCAAAACCGCGCCCCTTGCACCTCAAACCTGCTGTTGCCGCTGCTGGCGATGATCGTCACCGTGCCTCTAGGTCTGTACATCACCGGTGACGGCAGCATCAGCAAAGGCTCGGGCTCCACAGCCGTGCTCTGGGGCGTGCTGGTGGGCCAAGTGGTCGGGGCGCTCCATTACATCCTGGTCAAGCGCGTGTTGACCGTCGATCAGTATTTCCGCGAGCTACTGATTGGCTACCAGTCGATGGTCCCGCTCGGCGTGGTCATGACCCTGGCGTTTCTGATCGGCAATGTGTGCGGAGAACTGAACGTCGGCGGCTACCTCTCGGAGCACATCAATGGCTATGTGCCGGTGAGCCTGTGCGCCGCCTTCGTATTCATCATCGCCGCGGTGATCTCCCTGTCCACCGGGACCTCCTGGGGCACCTTCTCGATCATGATTCCAATCGGCATCCAGATCGCCGCGGCATCAGGGGCGGATCCTTACCTGATCATCGGCGCAGCGATCTCCGGCTCGATTCTCGGCGACACCGTTTCACCGATCAGCGACACCGGGATTGTGACCTCAATGGCCACTCGCGGCGACCACATGGACCACATAAGAACCCAGCTACCGTACTGCCTGACGGCGGGACTGGTTGCGCTGCTGCTGTTCATCGCAGTAGGCGTGGCTCAAACGATTTGAGATTGGAAATGACGATGCCATTTAACCTTGAACCTGTCTTCGACCCTGAGAGCTGCACCTACAGCTATCTGCTCAGCGACCCGCTGACCCAGCGCTGCGCAATCATCGACCCGGTGCTTGACTACGATACCGCCGCCGCGCGCATCTCGTACGTCAGTGCCGATCGCCTGATCGAGCAGGTGCGCGCCAACGGGCTTACGCTCGAGTGGATACTGGAAACCCACGTGCATGCCGACCACCTCTCGGCCGCCCGCTATCTGCAAGTGCACCTGGGCGGACAAATCGGCATTGGCGATCGTATTCCCCAGGTGCAGGACACCTTTGCCAAGCTGTTCGACGCCGATGATGGGTTCAAGGTCGACGGCAGTCAGTTCGACCGTCTGTTCGCCGATGGTGAAACCTTTCACATTGGCGCGCTGTCCGTCGTTGTACTGCACACCCCCGGCCATACGCCGGCTTGCGTGAGTTACTTGATCGAAGATGCGGCGTTCGTAGGCGATACCCTGTTCATGCCCGACTGCGGCACCGCCCGCTGCGACTTTCCCGGTGGCGACGCTCATCAGTTGTACCGTTCGATTAATCGGCTGTTCGAGCTGCCAGGTGATACCCGCCTGTTCATGTGTCACGACTACAAGTCCCCCGTTCGCGACCACTACTGTTACCAGACCACGGTGGCCGAAGAGCGCGCGCACAACATCCATGTCGGCCAAGGCATCGGTGAGGCTGATTTTGTTGCCCTGCGCGCAGCGCGCGACAAAACCCTGGGCCAGCCCAGGCTGCTGCTGCCGTCAGTACAGATCAACATGCGGGCCGGCGAGACACCTGCGGCAAAGGCCAACGGCATCAGTTACCTGAAGATTCCGCTCAATTTGTTCTGAACAGCTTTATTGAGTTCAGGCAGAGCGACATGGATAACCTCTCAAGAGTCTAATCGGCATGCAAGTCACCCCTCATAGCAACGTTTTTTCAACAACCGGGCAAATCACTCCGGATGATCTGACCGAAGCTGCCACGCTCGGGTTTCGCTCAATTATCTGTAACCGACCCGATCATGAAGGTGGCGCAGATCAACCTGCCAGCGCGACCCTTCAAGCCGAAGCCAAACGTCTGGGGCTTGAGTTTGCCTATCTCCCGGTTCAGCCCAGTGCCATCAACGACACTGATGTAGAAAATTTTGGCCGGCTGCTGGACCGCTTGCCAGCACCGGTTTTGGCCTTTTGCCGCACCGGTAATCGCTCAACCACGCTCTACCAAAAGGCGTCCGCGAATGCCACTCGGAGCAAAGCCGCCGGCGGTCTCCCTGACATCACCGCCGACATCCTGATCATTGGGGGTGGGTCGGCAGGCATCGGGGTTGCGGCCAGCCTGCTCAAGCGGGCTCCCGACCTGCGGATCACCCTGATTGAACCCAATGACCAACACTACTACCAACCGGCCTGGACGCTGGTCGGCGGTGGCGCCTATGACGTGTGCAAGACCGTCAGGCCCATGTCAAAAGTCATTCCGCGCGGCGCCACCTGGATCAAGGCTGCGGTGGTCGAGGTTCTGCCCGACACCAAGCGTCTGACGCTGAGCAATGGTCAACGCATCGCCTATCAGCACCTCATAGTCTGCCCGGGGCTGAGGCTGGCCTGGGAGCACATCCAAGGACTGGAGGAAACCCTGGGCAAGCATGGGGTGACGTCCAACTATCGCTATGACCTTTGCACCTACACCTGGCAGCTGGTGCAGGGGCTACGCCGCGGCAAAGCGCTGTTTTCCCAGCCCGCGATTCCGATCAAATGCGCCGGCGCCCCGCAAAAAGCCTTGTACCTGTCTTGCGACCACTGGCAGAAGTCAGGTGTCCTGCAGGACATGGATGTCGAGTTCAATCTCGCTGGCGCCGCACTGTTCGGTGTGGCCGCCTTCGTCCCGCCCCTGATGAAGTACATCGAGAAGTATCAGGCGCAGCTGGTCTTCGGGTCCAACCTGGTCAAAGTCGACGGCCCGGGCAAAACCGCCTGGTTCGAAAGCCGGGACGCGCACGGCACCCTCGTTCGGCAGGCCAAGCGCTTCGACATGCTGCATGTGGTGCCGCCACAGGTCGCCCCCGAGTTCATTCGCTCAGGCCCCCTGGCGGACTCCGCTGGCTGGTGCGAGGTGGATCCGGGAACGCTACAACACTGCCGTTATCCGGACGTATTCGCCCTCGGTGATATCTGCTCCACCAGCAACGCCAAAACCGCCGCTGCCGCCCGCAAACAAATCGTCGTCGTGGCCGAGAACCTCCTGGCCTTGCGCAGTCATCAGCCCATGCCGCTGCGCTACGACGGCTACGGGTCGTGCCCGCTGACCGTCGAAAAAGGCAAAGTCGTGCTGGCCGAGTTCGGCTACGGCGGCAAACTGCTCCCCTCCTTCCCCTTGGACCCGACGGTTGCCCGGCGGTCCGCGTGGTTTCTGAAAGCCAGATTTTTACCCTGGTTTTACTGGAACGGCATGCTCAAAGGCCGTGAGTGGCTGACGAGCGTCTCCAAGCCTGAGTGAGGGACGAGCATGCTATTAGGTGCAATGTTCGGAATAGCTATCGGCATCATTCTTGGCCTTACCGGTGCAGGGGGCGGCATTCTGGCCATACCGGCGCTGGTGATCGGGCTGGGCTGGACCATGACGCAGTCGACTCCCGTTGCGCTGTTCGCCGTCAGCGCCGCGGCCGCTGTCGGTGCCGTGGATGGCCTCAGAAAAGGCTTGGTCCGTTATCGTGCAGCCGTGCTGATGGCGTTATTGGGGGCCGTCTTCTCGCCGCTGGGCGTGTACGTTGCCCATTCGCTACCCAACGCTGTACTGATCTCACTGTTCAGCGGGGTGATGGTCATTGTGGCGATTCGTATGGCTCGGCAGGCCTCGGACAACTCGCCTAAACACGCAGGTGATGAACAGCCCTGGCAACACAAAAACTGCATGCTCAACCCGCAGACCGGCCGACTGCGCTGGACCCTGAAATGCTCAACCACCCTGGCCGTCGTCGGCTCAGTCTCAGGGCTGCTCACGGGGATGCTCGGCGTTGGGGGAGGCTTCTTGATCGTACCGGCGTTTCAACAGCTTTCAGACATCAAGATGCATGGCATCGTAGCCACCTCGCTGATGGCCATTGCCCTGATCTCAGCCTCTGCGGTGACAGGAGCATTGTTCGCCGGTGCCCACATCACCGCGACCGGCGGCATGTTTATCGCCGCCAGTGTCGTCGGGATGCTACTGGGCAGAATCCTCTCCCCCAGGGTGCCCGCCAAAGTCATTCAACTGGGCTTTTGCGCCGTGTGCGTTGTGGTTGCCAGCTACCTGATGCTCAAAACCTGGATGTAGAAAGCATGCCGGGGTTGGCCCTGCTCAACCCCTTAAGGCGTTCGAGTGCTGAACCGCAAATCAAGTCACTGCCTTTTCCAACAGGTTGCCGCCTCCCTCTAATAGGATGACACCATGTTCAAAGTGTTGAAGTTCAGTCACAAAATTCTCTTGACTGCATCGCTGGTGGTCATAGTCGCCTTCTCTTTGTTCATCCTGTACATCGACAATCTACAACGCATGAATACTCAAGAGAATATTCAACGCCATCTGGATGATGTTGGCTATGTCATATCCAGCAATATTCAGAGCTGGGTGGCAGGGCGCATCAAGGTCATCGAGAACATGGCACAGAGCCTCGAAGGGGACCCCAGCACCGATAATATTCAAAATACTCTGACGCAGGCAGCCCAGCAGGAAAGTTTCTATCAAGCATCGTTGGGATGGACGGATGGCTCGTTCCATACAAGCCCCAAGACTGAAATGCCCAAGGGTTACGATCCTCGAGTCGAGTCTTGGTACAAAGACACTGTGGCAAGCGGCAACATCCATCTTACAGAGCCCTACACCGACCCAGCCATCGGCGCTCTCGCGCTATCGATAACTTCGCCGGTCAAATATAGCGGGGAGATCGTCGGTGCAGCGGGTGGTACCCTCGACCTCAAAACTTTGACCGATCTCCTGGGTGCGGTGAACTTGGGCGGTCAGGGCTATGTCTTCCTGGTCAATGCCGATGGCAAAGTACTGCTCAGCCCAATACCGGATCAGGTGATGAAGTCGCTTTTCGAGATCTACCCCGAGAACACCCCGAAAATCGATGGAGCCTTCAGTGAGGTCAAGCTCGCTGGAGCCCATCGAATACTGACATTCAAGCCGCTTGAAGGGTTGCCTTCAGTCAATTGGTACATAGGTATCTCCATCGATAAGGACAAAGCCTACGCAACGCTTAATAAGCTGCGTGTCTCTGCGGTCATTGCGATGATTGCCGCAGTCGTAGCCATTGTCATCCTGCTCGGTTTACTGACTCACTGGCTCATGCAGCCGCTGCGAGAAATGGGTCGCGCCATGCAGGACATCGCCCAGGGAGAGGGTGACTTGAGTAGACGCTTGACCATCCACAGCCAGGACGAGTTTGGTGAACTGGCCACCTCGTTCAACCGCTTCGTCGAGCGGATTCACGACTCGATCCACGAGGTGTCCTCGGTCTCCATCCAGGTCAATGAGATGACCCAGCAGGTGCTCACTGCCTCCAGCTCGTCTATGAGCAACTCCCAGGAGCAGTCCAATCGCACGAACAGTGTGGTCGCGGCGATCAACCAACTGGGTGCGGCATCCCAAGAGATCGCCAGCAATGCCGCCGAAGCCTCGCGCCAAGCCTCCGATGCCCGTCATCAGGTCGAGGGTGGTCGCCAAGTGGTGGAAATGACCATCCAGGCGATGAATGAACTGTCCGGGAAAATCTGTACTTCCCGCGCCACCATCGAGACGCTGAACAGTAAAGCAGTGAACATTGGCCAGATTCTCGAAGTGATCAAAGGGATCTCCGAGCAAACCAATTTATTGGCTCTAAATGCGGCTATCGAGGCTGCTCGCGCAGGAGAAGTGGGTCGAGGTTTTGCCGTGGTCGCAGATGAGGTCCGCAACCTGGCACACCGCACCCAGGAGTCAGCGCAAGAAGTCCACACGATGATCGCGCAGCTGCAGGAAGGCGCCCGAGAGGCAGTGGCCACTATGACCGAGAGCCAGCGTCACAGCGAGGAAACCATGAAAATCGCTGACCAGGCAGGTGAACACCTTGGCAACGTGACTCTGCGCATCAGCGAAATCGATGGCATGAACCAATCAGTGGCTAGCGCAACCGAGGAACAAACTGCGGTGATTGAAACCCTTAACATCGATATCGCGCAGATCAATCTATTAAACCTGACCGGCGTGCAGAACCTGCAGACAACACTGCACGCCAATGACGAGTTGAATCAACAGACAGCGCGACTCAAACAACTGGTTGCCAGTTTCCGTGTCTGAGCGCGCGATCTATTGCCGACATGTTGGACAACTAAACCTGACCCTCAAAACGCTGGCGAGTGTTTTGGTGGAGCATGAGTTGTCCGTTCGGCTGACGATGTTATACCGCTGCGGTTGTCTATGACTTTAGAAGGATCTCGACAGCGACGCACTGACGGACCTGCTGAGAAAACCAAGCTAAGTCAAAATCAGCTCACGCGGCGAGTAGCGCCGAGCCCGTCGCTTGGGCTTGGCGCTGGTGAACGGTAAGTGACCGCAGAGCGAGCCGATTGATATTGGGCGGGATCTATCTCTCGGAAGAAATTCCGAAGTCACCGTCACACACCGTGCCGGCGACTTGTTCAAGCTAGGATCACAATCGACCTTCATCCGCCGCCCAGAGGGCGGTGAATCATGGGTTCGTAGCGTCTCGCCAGGGATTTAGCTGTAATTTACTTTCTTCATTGACAATAGCTAACCAGACGGTAAACCGAGTTATATGGCTTATAATTGTATTCGCGTCATTGCGATGCCTCTGCTCCCACCATAATCCCGATGGATCGCGATAGTCCCCAATCGTTCCTGTAAATAGCGCATCTGAAAAAGCCTTAAATAATGTTTTGGGTTCATCATAGTGCTCGTGATTGACTGCCACATACTCAACCAGTAGCCGCAACGAGAACGTTGCAGAGTCCTGCCATGATCGACTCCTTCGCCTGTTCAAATGCATGTACAAGACAAACTGATCGAGGATCCCTTGATCTGTCACGATGACGGGTAGAACCGACTGCAGGCCCGCTGCGTCAACGATCACGGTTCGGTATTCGCAGTGGGAAAACTCCAGAACAGTTCTCACGTTGCAAGCCCCCGGTTTTTGGTTTTTTGGGATCGTTTAGGGGTAACCCTAGTTCTCGACTTCCAAATATCAAGGTCATTTTTAGAAAATAGAGTCCGGTGGAGCGGTCAGATGCTTTCAGATGATAAATCCTCGTTAATTATTTCTTGGGAGCCGCATCAAATTTGTAGAACTCAACTTTATCTTGTGGAATAAGCACCGTGCGGTTAGGGGATGGCACAGTCTGTATTATTTTTTCTAGCCGCTCTTTTGGTAGTGAGTACAACTTCATCTCTACTTGATTCAAGCTACGTTTTCGCCTAAGCGCATTATCAACATCAACGTTGTCTGCTACCGGACGGTTGCGAAATAAAGTGAACGAGTACTCCTGAAACTCGGTTAGGCCTACGGTTTCGACAAAAGTATCACTATCAGAGTTTCTCATAATTGATACAACGCAGGCCTTGACGCATGGTGGGTCAGGTTTAAAAGGAACTTCATTGCACTTACATTTAACGTCTTCACCAAAGGCTTGAACAGAAATGGAGACGGAAACTGATAATAAAACTAAACTCAAGATTTTCGTCATTGTTTTATTCCTCCCGTTTCACTCCCCCGAAAGAATACCCACCAGATCATGTATGAAACTAGCCAGGCAGAGAAAAAAAGAACTGCGAGTCGCATCGTGTCTAACTGAGTCTGATATGAGCCGTTTGCCAAAGAATAGATTTCTACTAATTTCTCAGGTGTCTTTGCTACTGTGGCTGCGAGGTAATTTCGAAGGACTAAATCACCGGAAAACATAGACCACAAAAGCATTCCCCAACTGGCGATCAATATCAAATAAATCCTTCTGGCTTTTAGGGTGTTCGGGCTTACGTGTGTGGTCCCAATTACCAGAACAACACTTCCTCCTAGAAACGCGCTTGCTAAATTTACTAACTGCTGCGAGCTGCCTGACATTGCAGCTAAGGATGCCAACGTATCCATTCCTGCCTCCATAATCGTTCCTGAAGTGAATAATCTTTACATATAAACTAGCAGAAAACGGGAGGGTGGAAAGTTGGCCTCCCGGCGACAATGGCCGAAAGAGGTTTTCACTGATGTAGTTCAGCGTTTTTGGCGTGGCCTGGAATCACCTGGTGCGCTTTGAGAAATTTGCGGGCCTTAATTTCTTCGCTCATGACATTTCCTCTTAACCTGGATCGATCAGTTGGCTGGTGCGGCCCATTTTTCTCAACCAGTATGGTTATTGTCCTTGTGGTCGGGGTTAAGCATCGTCCGGATTCCGATCAGGGTCGATGTGGAACAGATACAGGCCTAGTGATTTCAGATCGCCTTTGCCGCTTGCTATCTCGTCAAGAATCTCGTCGGCGGCATAATCACTCATCCGTGCCATCCCTTCGACCTCTTGGCGCTGGTATGCCCGGTCAATCCCCGAGAAACTCCGACGATAATGCGAAAGGTGCGCGAGGGTGCCGGCGAGGATGATCGCCTGGGCGCTGTCATCTGCTGAAAGCCCAAGCTTCTCAGCGGCATGAAGAATGGCCATTGCATTACGCTCAGTGGTTGTAGCAAGACGGTGAGGTGGCAATGACCCGCTTAGTACCAACCTGCGAGCGGCACCGAGAACATAAGGCAGGGATGGAGCAGTCTTGTGATGCAAGGCATACCACTCGCCGACCTGCCGCATCTGGTCTTCGCTGGCACCAGTTTCAGCCAACGGCGCCGACCACGTGTCGAATGAACTCTTTGGGAGCTGAACATCCTCAGGGAAGTTGCCCAAGGAGGCTGCGAACGCTTTCACCAGTTGGAAACCAGCCAAGCTTACTGGCTCATCGAAGATATTCATTTGTGGTCTTCACTTTTCAAGTTCGGAATTTGGCAACACCCGCTCATTGGAGCCCGTTAAAAACTGATTAGCATCAATATCCATGATCTGATTCCGTAGTGGGTGGATCTGGTGGTGGTCAACTCGAGGACGGCATTCGACTCGGCCATTATTTTATTACCGCAGGCGTTGCAGGCCGGCGTGGCCTGGGACGACCATCCGACATCATGGTCACCCGGTCGCGGGCAATAATAGGTCAAGGCCAGAGTTACGCAGTGGGCGGGGAGATGCGTCAGGTTAGACGCCTCACGAGACGTGTTTCAGCGCTCAACACTAGATGCTTGAGCTGAAAGTACATCCCCACGTCATCATTTACTCGCATGATCGGCTTTGAGGTGCAAAGCAAATCCCATGGCTCTGGACCTAGCTCAACCAGAAAATCTGCGGCAGCCTCTGATAGCGCCGTATCGGTAATGGACTGATTGAAGAAAGCTGGTGTGAATTTCATGGTCGCGCCAAGTTCGTCCGCAATTTTATATCCCAGCTTGACGCGTTCGCATCGGCGACTCCTTGAATCGAACTGTTCAGGTTTAACCTTGCAGACGATGCTGATGGGCGTTGGGTGGTACTTGCCATCATCGTTTCCTTCACCCACCGACAAGCCAACATAACCAATAGGTTCCCAGCCCTGGGTGAGTTTTTCGAGCACGGCTGCGTATGACTCAAACGACTTTCGGTCATTGTCAAACACACCGTTGCGAGGGCTCACATCCTTGTAGACGGTAAGCTCACTCTCGACCTCGAATGTGCCAAGGGCAGGCTTCACATTCAATTTCCATTCAAGCGGGCTGAAGGGCCTGAATGTGTGCTGTAGCAGGACATGCTTGGCCATCGGATTGGAGGGGTCATCGCCGTCAGAGAGCATAACAAAGGCACCAGTCTTTACGCCGTCTTTCAGAATTTCGCCAGTCTTGGGATTGCGGGCGCTGATCTTTGCATAGCCAGTACCAGATAGCGCGACGCGCTCATGCGGGGGGCGCTGAAATTTCCCGAAGTACACGGACCAGTCAGCAATCACGTCTCTCCAGACCTGGTCCTCGATCTGCAATCTGTGTTTTGCGCAAACCATGACCTCCCGAATAACACGACTGAGCGTATGGACGCTTGAGAGCGCGAATGCTGCAGTCGGAAAGGGGAGCTCAGCCGTTGAATGAACGATTTCTGTCCGCATGTAGGCCGCTTTGACGGCCTCAATGATCTTCTCCTTATCCAGACCAGGCAGATGTTTGCGAACAATGCTGTCAAGTCGCTTCATGCCTATGGAGTGGGCCATAAGGGCGACCGTCGGATTATGCAATGCAAGGCTTTGCGCGAAGACACGAACCTGCTTCATCTCCAGTAGGAGCTGGGCAGGATATTCAAACTGAAAGGCATCGACTTTCGTCGCGTCATCGGGACAAAGCCAAATGCCGTTCGATTCTGCCCTGATTTCCTCGTCAGTAAGGCCAACTGGTGGTCTTGGGCCCTCGGGAGAGGCTGCGTAGATATGCGCAGCGATTGCTATCCCTTTCACACCAACGGAACCGTCGCCTTTGATTTCGGGACCAATGGTGGGCTTGCCGCAATCATAGAAAGAACACATATGGCCCGCGGTCCCTGCAAGGATTTTGCGCGTGCTCTCTTTAAAATTGACACGTCGTGACTTGGACATCCGCCAGTTACTCCGGTGGGGTAGTAATGCGTTGAAAAAGCTGTGACACGGCCTTGCCGGCGGGATGCCCGCTGCGCCATGCCTCCAACGGCCCAACGTTTGACGGCCGGGCCTGGGGTGAACCTGGGCGGGGTCAGACCTTCACTGGGGATGTCAGAATGTTCGGATCGAGCACGATCAAGATCGGATAAGTCACCCCATCCTGCAGTTCGTTGCCGGCAACTGCTTGATAGCCAGCTGCAATTGAAGCATCGACGATGTCTTCGATGCATTCCCGTGTGATCTGCTGAAGAAGATTCCAGGCACGCTGGCCGGCAGCGGTTTCACGCTGCTTAAGAGCGAGGTGCGTCATCTGTTTCATCTGCAGATCCTCCTCCCGAGTTGCATACTTCATGATCGCGCCTGTCCTCCAGCCATTTTCCCAGAAGGGCTGGTACTCAGCTTGGATATTGCCCTTGCCCGGACGGCGGCTTACAACGAGCTGACGCAGATGCTCCGACTCCTGAAGTGTGCACGTCACTCCTGGGGCAGAGAGATCAAGCACTCGTGCCCCCGGTTTGAGAGTTGCCTGATACACGTTATGACTAGCATCAGCCCCTCCAGCACTGCCCACAGCGAACTCACGATTCGTCGTGAAAAATAAGCCCTTGTGGAGTGGTGCGCTCCCTTTCAGGGCGCCACGTCCAGTCAACGTCCACTGACCGATGGTAGAAGGTGTCCCATGTAGCCAGTCTGTGAAGATGTTCAATGTTCTTTCCTTAATTGTCGCCGCTGCCGCCAATGCGGGCTAAGTGGTCAGCCTTTTCTAAAAACACTTGGGAGTTCCCGACTTCCCCAGAGTGTCAACGCCATCCCGATTGCAAACACAGGCGACAGAAACGTACTGAATTCGTTGCGCAGATCTGGACCGGTGGAGGGATACGTCCAGATGAAGAACATCGCTGCAGACCCCGTAATCACGCTGGCCAACCCGCTAAGCAGCAACGCCAAGTTTACACGACGTGTAGCGCGTTCAAGCGTGTTCATCAGAACTTCCTAGAGGCTCCGGCGAACCGGAGCGAATCCGTCTAAATTACTCGACCGGCTTGTACACATGCCGAGTGATCGCGAAACCATCAGCGTTCGACATAACTTCAAAATCGTACCCGAGCTGCCGAGCCATAGCTCGGAACGCAGTAATCTCCAGGTCGTCTTGGTTGCTCTTGGGTCCCTGGTAGGTCTTGCCGATCTCGCGAATGCGCTGCTCGATCATACCCAACACGGATTCGGCATATTCAGATGGGACGGTGATCTGCTTAGTGCTCATGAGGTGCCCTTATGTCATGAAGGTTGAACAGCGGAGCTCCAAAAGTAGAAATCCGCTACTGCCGAAGCCCCACGTTTTACGGCAGGGCTTGCGTGTACCGGGTGCGAATTTTCTACAGAAATACGGCGTCAGTGAGGGGCTTATTACCATCGGCACCGATGGTTGTCATCCGCATCCGCATCCGCGCCCCGTCGCCACCTCGCGTCACAAAATCCTCGGGTGGATCGATCAAGAACCCAGCAGTACGGGTGCTTGAATCGCCGATGCCGTACACTGGTTTTTCTCCTTCTGCGCTCGGCTTTACGTCGCCGAAACACAGCAATACTGCGTCGACCTCTTCGGGGGTCAATGGCAGGAACATGTTATTGGAGTGCTGCACCAATTCACCGTTGCGAGCGAAGACCTCTTGATAATCTGGCTTTTCGCGGTGAACCTGGAACAGGATCGCGAAATGCCCCTACTTGCTGGTGAGAGGAGGCGAGTCCGCATTAGACGCAACGTCGTCCATGTCGGGTTGTTTGAATCTGGCCTCCTTGTAGCGACCCTCACAAGACTTGAACTCGCTTTTGTTGAGGATTTTGAGAGGCTCCGACGGTCTTGGTGGTTCTGTCGCTGGAACGTCCTTGTACTCCATGTAGTCGGCGGCAAACAGCATTTGTCGGGCGATCCCCCACCGATAATGGGCATAGATACCGTTCGACTCAATCAGGTTAAAGTTGTCAACCGTACGTTTTTCCTTCGCCCCGATGTTGCCCCATCCCGCGATCAGAAAACTCCACCGTTCTTTACGCAAGCCCGACAGAAATTCGCCATCTGAAGCTACCAACCAAATCTTGTCGTTAGGATCGCTGTTCGCGTAAATCTTAGGACTAGGATTGAACGCCCATGCTTCGTCAATGAAAGGCCCTGTCAGCCGACTTTTCACCACGTGCACGGCGAGTCCGCCACCAAGCGAAATACCGGTCACTACCACCTTGGCCCCCTTCATGCGCAGATCATAAACACGCGGATCGTCCAGCATTTTCAGGGTGTAGTTCATGGCTTGGGAATACTGCGTAATGCTGGACAGTAAATTGGTTCCCACCCAGTCCGCTGCGTCGTTGGACCCTGCGAAGGCGATAATGATTTCTTCCCGCCCACCCGGGGTGAGTGGATGGCGCAGAAAGGTCGCTGCCTCGAAACCTGAATGCTTCCGGTCAGGCTTATCAATTACCTCTAGGTATTTTGGGGGGTAGAACTTGTGCGCGTTTCCTTCTCGATTATCGGCCTGAAGGGTCAGTGCGGAGGCTAAGGCATACATATAGCCTTGCTGCGCTACCGTCCCGGTTTTGGTGCTAAACGGACGAGCATCAGGCTTGATGAATCGGTTGTTGCACCAGATATAGCCTTTCTCCCCAAAGGTGCCATCGCAGCCACCGAGAACGGACAGCAACAGGATCAGCGCGATTTTTTTCATTGATTGTCCTGGGTGGATTGCTGAGTGGATACATCAGCTATAGCTGTGCGCTCAGTAATATCAAGTCACCAGCGTCAAGGCTGCCGCGACATTGCGCATTGTCAATTTCAGACACTGAACGATGACCCGTCGCTTCGTCCTTTCCTGACGCCAGCATTTCCAATGCCGGCAGTGGTTCGAGCCGCGTAGCGGAGCCGCAGCGCAAGTTCGAATGAAGGCCCTTGCATTCTGGGAAGTGGTGGCACACTACAAATGAATGCAATGAGCCCCCGGCGCTCTGCCAATCCCCATGCAGCACACATCAGATTTGGGGACCTGGTAAAGAGCGCGATGATTTCAATATCGGTAAGTGGGAGGCAGGCAGAGGCCTGGCTCTCGCGAACAGGGCATTGCATTCGAACCAGCCACACAACGGTTGAACAACATGCCGGAAGTAAATTAAGGACTGAAAACCTTTTGATGAGTCCACCACCTAAGCGGCTGCCGTATCGCGTAAACGCACCTCCTTGACTGGGGGTTTCGGCAGTATCGAAAACTGTACGAGATCACCCCATGACAGACCTTTCCCACGCCAAAATCGGCGATATCGTTGAGGACGCTTCCGAGTTCTTCGCGCCGGCTTCCGCTGACCTGGTGGATGGTCTTATTGGCAGCTATCTCTCTGAGCGTGGGCGTATCGAGCAACTGCATGAAATGATGACTGGCGGGGGATACAGTGGCGCCCTCTGGTACTTCATGGAAGGGAATACGAGCGATCAGGGCCGCTACTACACCACCGACATCACGCGCCTGATGCAGCTCGAACCCGCGATTGCCACGCTCAATGCGTCCTACTGGGGTAAAGCGCTGTCGCTCACTGACGTCTATGAGTGCATGCCTCAACAACGCCGTTGCGAGTGGCAAGAGCAGATCCGCAACCCCATGGGCAAGAAGGCTTCATCGCGCCGCTGGAACAATGAAGCGCAGGACGAATGGGAGGTGCATCCGCTGCCGGACTTCGAAGAGACGACGGTTCGCTCCACCCTGAATGATCTTCTGTTGGCCCGCTCCAAGTTCTTCGCCGAGCGTGTGGACGGTATATTCCGCGCGCTCTCGGGTGAACACGTGACCAACAGCCCGGCCGCCTTCGGTAAGCGCATGATCGTTGCAAACATGATCAACAGCTATGACAGCATTGATTACGAGCGTGCTGGCTACCTAAACGATCTGCGCTGCATTATCGCCAAGTTCATGGGACGCGAAGAACCGCGCCACGGCGACACTGGGCCGTTGCTGGAGGTGTTCCGGCGCCGCACAGGTGAGTGGTACGAGGTGGATGGCGGCACCCTGCGCATGAAAATGTACATGAAGGGCACCTGCCATATTGAGGTGCATCCGGAGATGGCTTGGCGCCTGAACGCGGTGCTGGCCAGCTTGTACCCGGCTGCCATTCCGGCCAGTTTCCGAACGAAACCGAAGGCCAAGGGCAAGCAGCACAAAGTGTTCGGTCGTCCGCTTCCCTTTGCGGTGATCACCATGCTGTCCAAGATGCGCTCTGAGCCAAACACGCCGGTTCGCTACGATCGCTGGGAGGAACCGCGGCAACCGCTGACGGCCAACGCACACGCACTTCAGTTCGATTACGGCGATCGTAGCGAGGCGGTACAGTCCGAGGCCGAGAAAATTCTGGCCATGATCGGAGGGGTGCGTCACAACAAGAACGCGCACGTCTGGTTTGAATTCGAATTCAGCCCACGGGAGGCCCTGGATGAAATCATCGTCAGTGGCTGCGTGCCAGATCAGAGAGCTCATCAGTTCTATCCGACCCCTGATGAGCTGGCTATCCAAGTCGTCGAGCTGGCCGACATTGGCGACGAGCACAGCTGTCTGGAGCCTTCTGCCGGCATTGGTGGCATTGCCGATCACATGCCCAAGGGCAAAACCCGGTGCGTCGAGATCAGCGACCTGCATTGCAAGGTACTGGAGGCCAAGGGCTTCGACGTCACCCAAGCGGACTTCTTGACCTGGGCAGGAACTACGGCCGACCGATTCGACCGTGTGGTCATGAACCCACCCTTTAGCGAAGGGCGCTGGCTTACGCATCTGACCGCGGCCGCGGGTCTGCTGAAGGGCGGCGGACAGGTTACCGCCGTGCTGCCCACCAGTGCGAAGAACAAGGACATGCTCCCCGGGTTCGATCTGGAGTGGTCGCGCGTCATCGAGAACGCTTTCGCCGGCACCACTGTGTCGGTGGTTATTCTGGTGGCGCGTAAAAGGTAGGGGAACAAGCGCATTGGCTGCACTGAGGTGATTCCAATAGCGCTTGTGCGGTTGCCTGCGCCGGCTGCGCACCTCTACTATCCTGATCCGCGCCTCGATGCGCACACGCCAGACAACGTAATCAGGACGTCAGCAAGATGAGCACTCAGCGTTTCGCCAATTCGCAGATGGACACCTTCTATCCCCAAGCTCCCGCAGAGCTGCAAACGGAGTGCATCGTCGAGATGTCGCCCCAGCAACTGATCGTCAAATACATGAACGACGGCGAGCTCGTTGAGTACATCGGGGAAATGGAGGGGGAGGGGCATTACCTCATCAGGGGTAAAGGCTTCGAGGCGAGCGGCACACTGCACCTGGCGGATGGTCGCCGGCTGGAAGGCAGTTGGAAGGAAGGTCAGCAGTACGGAATGTGGCGCATCTTCCTGGAGACGGAGGATTAATCGACTGATCAGCGCTGCTCAAGCGAGAGCGCCCTCGAAAGGACGATGAATCCGCAGCGGTCGAGTGCGGGCCGATACCGCCGGCGCCGACTGCCAAGCAGCTGACTGTTGTGCCAGACTACTGGATCGCTGTTTATGCCGTCCGAATAGTACTCAGGGAGAGCCAATGCGAGATGGACTGATCACACAGCCAGCTGCAGGCGCAGCTCCCTTGGTATTGGCGGCCCACCGAAACACCATCGACCGCCTGCCCGGCGATGTCGACTCCCTTAAGGTCACGCACTCCGCCATCACTGAAGCCGGCTACCCGCTGCTGCCAGATGCCCGGGTGCGGATGAGTTCCGAGGTCCGCTGAATGCCGCAATTCGTCCAAAATGGCCCCTACATTCCCGAGCGCTTACTGCAGGCGCATGAAGAGGGGCGCGTGGTGTTCTTCTGTGGGGCAGGCATCTCCTACCCCGCGCGCTTACCGGGATTCCGTGGCCTTGTGGAGGAGTTGTATCGGCGCCTTGAACCCAATGCGAGTGGGGTTCAGAAGCTAGCAATCAAGTCCAAGCAATACGACACCGCCGTAGGATTGCTGGAAGCTGTAGTCGGGCGTGAGAGAGTTCGGCGGACTATGGCGAGCATTCTCACGCCCGACATGAGCTCGCCCAAGGCAACCGCAACCCACAAGGCCCTGTTGAACCTGGGCAGGACTCGCGATGGGCGCACGCGGTTGATCACTACCAACTTCGACCGTTTGTTCGAAGAGGTGACTTCCACGGTGAGTTTTCCGGTCCACGTCTTCCAAGCCCCCCTGTTACCCGTGCCGAAAAATCGTTGGGACGGGTTGGTGTATCTTCACGGCCTACTGAGCGAGGCCCCCACAGCAAGTGAACTGGATCGCCTGGTGATTTCCAGCGGTGATTTTGGCTTGGCTTACCTCACTGAGCGATGGGCCGCGGGGTTCGTCAGCGAGCTGTTCCGCAATTACACCGTCTGTTTCGTGGGTTATAGCATCACCGACCCCGTTCTTCGTTACATGATGGATGCTCTCGCTGCCGACCGCCTGCTCGGTGAATCGTCCCCGGAGATGTTCGCGTTTGGTAGTTACTCTCAAGGCGGGGAGGAAGATCGCGCAAACGAGTGGGAGGCCAAGAACGTCACGCCGATACTCTACAAGGAACACCGCCGTCATGCGTACCTGCACAAGACCCTGCAGGCATGGGCGGAAACCTACCGCGACGGCGTGCGCGGCAAGGAGCGCATCGTCGTTGAAAGCGCGATTGCTCGCCCTCTGGCAAGTACCAAGGAGGACGATTTCGTAGGCCGCCTGCTTTGGGCGTTGAGTGACCGACACGGCCTGCCTGCCAAGCGTTTTGCCGATCTGGAGCCGGTGCCTTCGCTGGATTGGCTAACGCCGTTGAGTGAGGCTCGCTTCGGCCATATCGACCTGGCCCGGTATGGCGTTCCTCCGAATACCCGCTTGGATAAAAAGCTTGCCTTCAGCTTGATGCGTAGACCCCTGCCTTACCCGCTGGCCCCCTTCATGAGCGTGGTAGAAAGCGACGGCGTCAGCGGTCAGTGGGATGCGGTGATGGGGCATTTGGCACGGTGGCTGACTCGCCACCTGGATGATCCTGCATTGTTGCTTTGGCTCATCAATTGGGGCGGCCGTTTGCACGTCAATTTTGCCTCAGGGATCGAGCACAGCTTAGAACAGCTGGCCACACTCGAGCGCGAAGGTAAAACCGACGAACTGGCCCGAATGCGAGCCGGTGCTCCCAATGCGGTACCCCGGCCTCTGATGCGCACACTATGGCGGCTGCTGCTCGGTGGCCGCGTCAAAGTCGGTCCCCGGGCACTCGATTTATACCGTTGGCGAAATCGATTCAATCGTGACGGGCTTACATCGTCCCTGCGTCTGGAGTTCAGGGAACTACTGTCGCCACGTGTTGCGTTGCGTGCGCCGTACGGCTCCTCCGACGAGTTTGAAGGAGAAGAGCAACAACGACTCAGGGATTTGGTTGGATGGGAGATCGTCCTGTTGGCGGATGACGTTCATTCCAACCTGAAGGATCTTTCCAGTATCGAACGCTGGCAAGTAGCACTGCCCGGCCTTCTCTCCGATTTCACGGGCCTGTTGCGGGACGCGCTTGACCTGATGAGGGAACTGGGGGGCGCTGATGACAGGCGTGACAACTCGTACACGCAGCAGCCATCGATCGATGTGCACCCACAGAACAACGACTACAACGACTGGACAGCGCTCATCGAGCTGGCGCGGGATGCCTGGCTGGCCACGGCTTCGGTTTCGCCAGAGCGCGCAGCCCTCGAGGCGGAGCTCTGGTGGACCATCCAATATCCTCTTTTCAAGCGCTTGGCTTTTTTTGCTGCAACGAAAGGTGATGTCATAAACAGTCGCCGTGCCCTTGACTGGCTATTAGCGGATGACCACTGGTGGCTTTGGTCGTTGGAGACGGGGCGTGAATCCACACGCTTGCTCGTTGCCCTGGCGGAGAAGGGCGATCCTGAGATTGTCCTGGAGCTTGAACGCGCCATTCTTGCCGGCCCGTCTCTCTCGATGTTTGATGACGATGCCGATCCCGACCGGCTGGCTCGTGTTCTGGATAGGGAGGTATGGCAGCGGCTGGCTAAGGTCGCCGGCGCCGGCGCCACGTTGAGCCCGGTTGGGCAGGAGCGCCTGGATGCGCTTAGCCGGCAGTACCCGGAGTGGGCTTTGGCGCAAGATCAAAGCGATGAGTTTCCTTTCTGGAGCGGAAGCGACGATGACTGGCGAAAGTTCACTGCCACACCTCGCCGGCGCCGTGAACTGATTCAATGGTTAAAGCAACATCCTGACGCCGATTACTTCCAGCAAGATGACTGGAGGGAGCGTTGCCGCGACAACTTTGCAACTACGGCCTGTGCCCTGTGGGCCCTGGCGCAAGAGGGTTTTTGGCCGGCCAGTCGCTGGCGCGAGGCGCTGCAGGCATGGTCAGAAGGCAAGCACGTCTCACGCGCCTGGCGTTATATGGCGCCCGTATTGGCTGGGGCACCGGATGAGGCCATGGCGTCCCTAACTCACGGTGTAAGTTTCTGGCTGAGGACCATCGCTAAAACCTTTGTTGGGCATGAAAAGGAGTTTTTCACGCTAGGGCATCGCGTCCTGGAACTGCACGACCGCGACGGGAGTGACACGGACGACCCCGTTGGACGAGCCATCAATCACCCCGTGGGACATGTCACCGAGGCGCTGCTCCAATGGTGGTATCGGCGGTCACTGGAGGATGGGCGAGGGTTGCCTGTAGAGCTTAAGCCCACGTTGACGGAACTCTGCGATGGGGGCATCGAAAAGTATCGGCATGGGAGGGTCTTACTCGCGGCCCATGTTATTGCATTGTTCCGGGTTGACCCTGGCTGGACCTCGGAACACTTGTTACGTCACTTTGAATGGCAGATCTCTGAGCATGAAGCGCGCGCGGCTTGGGAGGGTTTTTTGTGGTCACCTCGCCTATACCGCCCTCTGATAGAGGTGCTGAAGGGCTCGTTTCTGGATTGCGCTTGTCACTATGAAGCATTGGGCAAACATCGCGTGCAATACGCCTCACTTTTGACCTATGCCGCACTGGATCCGGGCGATACATTCTCCTCCTCCGAGCTTGCTGGCGCCGTCCGCGCTCTCCCTCCAGAAGGATTGCGGTACGCGGCAAATGCGTTGGTTAATGCTCTGGAAGGAGCGGGAGATCAACGTGCGAACTACTGGTCGAACCGGGTTGCCCCCTTTATCAACAACCTCTGGCCAAAAGGCCAGGATGTGATGACGCCGGTGATTGCCGAAACCTTGTCCCGCTTGTGTGTAGCGGCGGGCGGAGCGTTCCCTGAGGCTATGGGGATGCTTAGTGCGTGGCTACAACCATTGGGGCATGCAGATACCGCGGTGCGTATGCTTCATAAAGCGGACCTCTGCAGGATTTTCCCTGAAAACGCCTTGGATTTTTTGAGCCTGGTGATTGGTGAGCAAACCCAGTGGCCACCCACCGATCTTTCCACGTGTCTGGAAGCCATCCGAACCGCTG
Source organism: Pseudomonas sp. G5(2012) (assembly GCF_000408945.1). NCBI lineage: Bacteria > Pseudomonadati > Pseudomonadota > Gammaproteobacteria > Pseudomonadales > Pseudomonadaceae > Pseudomonas > Pseudomonas sp. G5(2012). The sequence continues at coordinate 311,810 of NZ_APIO01000001.1, read as the reverse complement.
CGCCTACTTTGGAGGAGGATCCACGCCACGAGCAGCTGCTGAATTACCTACACATGCATGGGTGGGGATGACAAAAGCTAAGTACGATAGGGGTTTTAATCCGGTGTGTTTTTCTTGATCAGCCCTACAAGGCTGGCGGCGGCGATCGCCTGTCCAGAGTCACGATCTATGGCATGTAACTCTTCAGCGGCATTTTCACTCAGCCCACTATTTGTGAGAGTGGCCACCATTGTCAAACCATTGAGCATCCAAAAAGACGACGAAATAGCACTGTTGCGATCCTGGCCTTCAGGCAGCAACAGCGCGCAGCGGAGATTTTCGAGCTCGTGGCGGGCCTGCTCAATGATGGTCATCTCTAAACGGGTCATTCGTGACTCTCCATAAACATGTGGACACGAAAATTGGTCGATGAACGGCATGTGCGACTCGCCACCGACAAAGCTGCAAAACCAGGGACAACTGGCTCTATCTTGCCAACCACCGCTGATGGGCCGGCTCCTGGCGCGATTATACGGCTCAAGCCCGGCTGTTTAGGGCCGAAGTAGTGAAAGGGCGTGACCGCTCGCGTTCGTAATTTACAGTAAGCCGAAGGAAGATCATGAAGAAAATAATTGCAGCGACCTTGATGATGACTGCTGGTTACGCCATTGCAGGTATCCCACCTGGAATGCCAGCAACCGCGTCTGCGATGACCCCGCGTGACAACTGCTTCCAACGTCTGCGCGGCCATATCGACGCGTCCGCCCAGGAGCGTGGCTATCAGGTAACGGCGATGACTGAAGCGTACGGCGCCGAAATTGAGAATGGCGATTTCAAGTGCACGGCGAAATTTGAGCTGAAGGCAGCCGACGGCGTTAGCAAGAGTTCGCCATGGTTTGCATACGTGGTTTTTGCGAATGGACGGGCAGCTGAGCGCAAATCATCGGCGGATGAACTGCGTGAAGCGTTGGAAGGGCTTTGAATATAAAAAAAGCGGCGCACCCAACCGCCTCGCTGCGAGGCAATTGGGAGTCGGGCTGATAAACCATGTACGTGGAGTGACCACCCGGCATTGTGGCTACGGCCCGTGCCCCCCCGGTGAGTTTGGTTTACCGCTTCCTGTTGATGTGGTGTCGTCCGGTTTGTCTTTAGTCTGCTTTGCGTAGTCCACCTGGTCGGTTTGCGGTTGAACGGGTAGCTCAGGTAGCTCAGGTAGCTCAGGTAGTTCAGGTTGTTTAGGTGCAGGAGGGTCAGGTTGAGGGTCGGGAGGTGGTTCATCCTGGGCTGTGGGGCGGGAAGGTTGACCATTTGATTCACCGGACCTTCGATCTCCATCTGCGCCGTCAGACGGTTCTATTCCGATTGTGAGGACTGGTTTCGAATTTCACCTAAGGGGATCTCCACGCCACCGACTGCGCGGCAAGGCTTTGCCCTCACAAGGACCATGTACGCAGAACTCGCTTTGATGGGGAGCCCGGGAGCCGAAGGGACGGCGCCAGTCTTCATGTTGAACGATGACGACATCAAGCAGCTTTTAGTCATCTGACCTTAATGGAAGAAGCGAGAAATGTCGTCATGGGCATCGAGGGCAGGTGTGGTCCTAGCGCTCCAGCTGCTGAAGAGATGCCTCGTGTTCTACGGCAGCTTTGATATCGCGCACGGCGACCGCCAGGTCTTCACTGTTCCCCTCGACATAGTCAGGCCATGGCGTGAAGGGCTGCTGAGAATCTTGATTGAAGAGGACGCTGGTGGGGCAGCGGTAGGCGAGGGGGCCAGTGTCTCGGAACCGCACCAGGGCGAGCCCACTTGAGCATGCTTTCATGTCACCCAGATCGGCCTCTTCGCGCAATAGCTCCACGTTGGCGATGCCGTCATTATCAGTGCTGAAAAACGTCAGGTGCTTATAGGCTGATAGCACTCCGACCGTGCCGGCAAGGAGAAGAATCACTAACCGGCCGGAGGCCGAGAAGGCGAGTTTTTTGTCAGACCAGGCCTTTCGTGCTCCGATGAGGGCTGTCACCAAAATTACCAGTGAGCTGGCAAGGAGCAGGTATATCTGCCCTCGGCCACTGGTGGCGTCAGTCCGCACACTCCCGCCGGTGTAAAGGACTCCGAAGTACAGGGTCATTACCGGTGCGGTATACGCTGCGGCTACCAGCATAGGGATCATGGCTGCAACCGGGTTGGGGCGGGCGGCCTCGGGGGTGCTCATAAACTGGATCATCTGCAGAACTACTTTGGAGACTTTGACCATGGCGACAATCATCACCAGGGAACATAAGAGCAGGTACAGCATTGGAAATCCTTCAGCGGTGAATCTTGAGTGGAAAGCCTAAGCCTTAGAACGCTCCGTAACGAGCTTCCATCTTTTTCTACAAGAATACGGTGTCAGTGAGGGTTTTGCTGCCATCGGTGCCGATGGTGGTCATCCGCATCCGTGCCCCTTCGCCGCCGCGTGTCTCGAAACCCTCCGGCGGGTCGATTAGGAAACCGATAGCCCGTGTTTCCTCGCTGCCGAGTGTGAAGCCACGGCTGAAATCTTCATTCTCCGGCAAGCAATCAGCAAAATACGGACGCACAAGCTCAACCTCATCGGCAGTGAGCGGATAGAACACGTTGTTCGAATGTTGCATCGCCCATCCGCCATTACCTGCATGACACAGGATGTAGTTGTCCGAACCGAACTGTCCTTGTTTTAGACGCACCTGGGCGACCCACCCGATTGATCCGCGCAACGACCCACCGTGCGGCCCAGTCTTCACGAACATCCCTTGCTCGGGAATACGGCGCGACCCAAACCCGCCAACGGTTTGCATCCAACGAGCCTCATGGTCGGCCCTGATCGCATCGTCGATCTGCGTATGCAGGTGGTCAAACTCGGCTTGATTTGCATCATCTAGCGGCATTGATTGTTGATCCTTGCGATTGATTAGTGACGCCACGAAAGGCCCAATCAAGGGCCAGTTGTGTGCAAGCTCAGTGCCGTCAACTGTGGCTGTTGCCGAGCGCACTGAACTGGTCCCGCAAGAAAGCACGTCGCGCGGCGACCCGGTCGCGTATGTGTTGATCCAGGACATTCCAGTCGGAATGGGATAAGTCGCCGTAAATCAGCGCGCTGATCGCGAAAGCGTTCGCTCGGCTTTCGGGGTTATCTAGGTGTTCTTCCCGTGCCACCTGCTCGATGCTGCCCATGGCAGCTAGTAGACTTTCCCCCACTTTGAGCATGTCCACGGTAGCGACGAGTGCCGGAGGCAAAGCAACGCGGGCCAAGTCCTTGGCAGTGCTTACCTCTGAGGCGATCTGTTCTAGGATGCGAGTCATACCGAGTTCCTCTCCAGTGATACCGATGAGGCGAAACCTCGCCTCTACTACTGGCTTTATGCTGACCAAAACTGCAAACAAGATCTGCTTGTGCTAACCAATTTCGATCGCGCCGTATCAATTTTGTGAATCGCTACAGAAGCTAGCTCGCACTAGTCCACTTAATCCTCCTCTCTATGCCCAGGCACCATAATGCATCGGTGATTTTGCTGCTCATGACTAAGACTAAATTGAACAGCTATTGTTGCACCACGCGGGCATGCAGCCACCTGATCTTCTTTTGAGAAGCTTTCCCCGGGGCGTATCCGATGTGAGTTTACGATGATACCCCAGCCTTTGGGCACTCCAATATCTGAACGCCATTCTTCCCAAGCGCGACGACCTTGCGCACTGCATGAGTTATAGTCTTCGCTTTCATTGCAGGAATAGACCTCAATAGAATCGGCGCAAATATTTTTGTATAGCGACGAATCCGATTTATCCTCTTGCAAGCAGCTCGTAGCAGATTTAGCGACGGGATAATCACTCCAATCCTTCTTGTCTGATTTGGTGATTGTTACTTTACTAGCATTCATTCCAGCCCAGCATCGAGCGTTGTCTAAAATTGGTTTAATAGACATCAATGATTTACCTGGTTCTGCTGCATGTTTCTCAGTGAAGACCTCTGGTGTTCGATAAGGCGATGAAGCTGAGAGATCTCTGTACATTGAGTTCTCCGAGGCGACATCTTCAATAACATTGAGATGATGCAGGTCCCATCGATCATTATCGGAGTAAAATTTCTGAAAGGCGTCAACCCTTCTCTTCAGTTCGGCAGGGTTATTTACAACGGCCATGTTCACTTCAAAACGAGCGGGATTGATGACCGGCCTCCATGATCCTCTTAAACCCGTATTGACCGTTTCGGCAGGAAATATTATGTAGGACTCGCAAGCTCCTGGGCTTGAAGAGTTATGAGGGGAATTGGACGCATACGCAGTTTCTTGTGAAGGCTGCGTTTTCGATTGATACACTTGCCTTGGGTCTCCACTAGAGACGGATTCACGGGAAGGAGATTTCATTTCTAACTTTTCGGTTTGTGTTTTTGTAAATAATGTTTTGGGTCGTTCATTGGGTGAATATTCATAGCTAGGCATGCCGCAAGTGGCTTTTCTATTCGCCATGCTGCAAATACTTGACCATAATGCACTCTCAAAATAGTTCTTTGATGTGTGGGCTCTTTTTACATTAATCATGGCTTTAACGGATTGCCCTTTTTCAATTATTCCTGTGGTTCGGGCCCCTTCTTTTTCACAGGTGATTTTTATGTCTCCAAGTTCAAGTTCTGGTTGCTCAGGGTAGCAGTACTGAACTTCAATCGGGACGCCGCAGTCGTTTGTTATTAAAACGTGGTTAGGCATGTAAGAAACTACGGCGCACGAGTCGTCTCCATCTCCAGAGTACAGGCGAGAAGCTTCGAAACCTTGCGAAATACTATAAGTCGCAATCGAGAATATAGCCAGAGCCGTTCGCAAAACTGTTTTCATGGGTTGCTCGCCAAATAAACTCCTGTGATGAGATAGATATTTGTCGAGTAAGATTTGCTTGTCCACCAACGTCATAGATCTTTTCGAAATTTCGCCTTGAAGCCAATTCGTTAATGGTAATGAAAACCGGTGTTACCGAACTACCCCAGCGTAATGAGGAGGCCGGATCCTTAGTGGATGGGGTAGTCAGTGAGGCGAAGCTAACGATAGCCTCTATATCTCCTACCGTTAGAAACTGGCCATCGCGCAAACGGGCACATAAGTCAATCTTTAGCTCATCAAGAACAATAAATAGCACCATCAGCGGGCGAGGGGCCTGAGTGAGAGTGCTCGTTGATACGTGAGCCGCTCTTAACTCCGTAAGAACCCAAAGTGTGACACTGTGCACGGGCATACCATCTTGCCGAGTACAAAGGATAGGGAACCGTTCACCACTATCGAACCGCACCACCCTTTGTTTTAATTACCTATTTGCTACCTAAATTTACATCCAAAAAAAGGTCATGTTGACGGGCTAAGCCCACTCATGGCGGGGTTGGTGGGCCAGCGACTTTTCCTATGTTTAAGTGGGTCCGATTAGCACCGGCATTACCTGCCGCCTCTACCGGGAATAGGTAATAGTTCCGGCTCGACTCGGTGAGCCTTTCAAGAGCCGCATCGTATTCATCGCCATTCCAAACTCTTTCATGGCTTTACCCTTAACTCGCGGTTTTGCAGGATTCGCTGTTGCTTTCCACCGCTACCGTTTTTTCCGTAACAGGCTTCACAATCCTACCTTCTTTCAACGCGACGATTTGCTCAGCGCTCATCACGTCATACCGCCAGAGTGTCAACGAATCCTTGCGGCAGTAGGTAAAACTGAACGGGTATTTGGTTTCCACAACCTGGGCACCGGTAATCCCGTGTTTTTGCAAAGTATTGCTGGCCCACTGGGAAAAGTCGGGCGTATTGCTCGTAGGCAAATCCACTGCTCCAGCGGCAATGGAAAAAAACATAGTGACCATCAAGGCTGATTTCAGAAAGTTCAAGTTTTGGCTCCTATGCCTGGACGCGACAATGGGCGTCCTTCTACTGATCCAACCCCGCGGTTAAAGGCGAGGTTTGGGGTGGAACTGTTGGAGGTTTTACTCGGCCGACAAAATCCAGTAGCCATAAACGCAGCGGTGAGCGCGCCGAACACTCCCATTTGCGTCAGCCACCTCAGCTTCCCGTGATGGATCGAAGGAGACTGTTTGCAAGGCGGTGCGCAGTATATGCGTCGACGTCCATGCAGAGGACCTCCGTGTAGTCGGGCCGGCTGATTTCCAGGCGTACCCCCTCGCGGTATGGATCACCATCAGTGTTGTGGGTGACCCGAATGATTAGCCCGCTTTCTTGGTCAACGCGATTTGTGGATGCGCCGTCGCGTTCTTGATAGGAGACAACCCCATTGCTGGTGGGTACTAGCTTGAGAAGGTCAGCGCCGAGGGCCTGAGCTTCTTCAGCGCTCAATGCAAGAACGGCGCTCTCGCGAAAAGAATCTTCGTAAGCCAGGGTCGCACCTATCGCCTGAATGATGAGAGTCAGTTGCGAACGATCATCAGCGTCGAGATTCCAGCTGAAGTACGTCGAGACTTTTGCGTCAGTGAGAACTTGCATGTCACGGTCCTGGTAGGGGAACTCATTGAGTCGAAGGTCTCACGATCCCGGGCAAATGCAAGTTTGCCTGGGGCGCGATAGTAAGGGGAGCCAGCCCGAGTGCGGCGCTCTGTCTGAACCCAAAACTGGGATGAACTCGACCCTCTCCGCCCCATGGCTCATGAGACGCTTGTTCTATCAGGCCGGCGACATGGTCAGGAGAAAGTGTCCGACCCGAGTGCGGCGAACTCCAACGTTCCTCTCCCAGAGACGCAAGATGACAGGATTGAAATCACTAGAACGACGGGTGATCAGCTGGTTGCTGTCAGATGACACCGGCGCATCGAGCACCTCGATCTGCGCTCACATGCTCGGCGAATCGTGCGAGGGCTACGCCCCGTCCGATTGCTCAGACCTTGGTCGCTGTCTGCGCCTGCTGGACTTGGTACCGGAGTGGGCGCCGCGGGTACACGAGATGGCCGCGTATGGGCCTGACTGGAAAGGCCTGATCGCGCATTGGGATCAGATCGTCTCCCTGTACCAACATGAGGGAGGGGTACCCAGCAAAAAGCGTCCGCGCTCCCCTGAGACCTATAGGGTCATGAAGTTGGCCATCGCCGAAGGCTACCGTAACGACCCCAACTATGAGTGTGGATTCGGCAGCGATGGCACGCTCACGTGGTCCAGGTGTATCACGGGCGATTCGCAGGAGGAGGAACAGGAGGGCTAAGAGCGGCCCGACTTGTTCACACCTCTAGACCTTTCCAGCAAGTGGATGTGCTCAGTATCCGGTTTTACGAGATGACTTTATGATTCGCAATATCTTGGCCTTGCCATTAACTATATTCTCTTTAGTAGTTGGGGGTGTGATTGCGTACTCCCTGTTTCAAATAAAAACCGTTGAGAACGTTGATCTTGAACGTCTAGGGGTAGGGCAGCATATCGCTCTCAAAAAGAAAGTTGGCGCGGTAGATTACGAAGCAACTATTTACGTCAAGGTTGCCGATCCAGCAGTTGGGCAATTGGGTGTTGTTCAGTTAAATGGCGTGGTCGAAGGGCTTGGCTCCGATATGGATGGGCAGGCTATTGATTTTGTTTCTACCGACAATGACTGCGTTGGCACAAACTTTCAACTCATTTACCGAAAATCCTTTGCAGATTTAATAATTCAACCCGGTGGGATTCCTAGGACTTGCCACCTGCATGGTTATTTAAAAGATAATCGCTCTCTAACCCGGGTGGAACAATAAGAATGGCTTCACTTATTCGCTATACCCTCTGTCTACTGGCTACGTTAGCCTTTTCGTTTACTAGTTTGTGCGCCAGGGCGTATATCTGGGATGGTATTGTCTATCCGCAGACTCCGGGTACAACGATAAGCGGAGCGGCCCAAGTTCCTGTTAATTATACCGATATGTATTTCAATATTACGTTCCCTAGTCGAATCGGCAATGCTTGTAGCGCGTCGGGCATGGGGCCAGTTCCCAATGTTAACGCTTACGTTTTGTGGCGTCCTAAAGGCTCTGGTGGTCTATTCAATGTTGTCACAGTTATGGTTGATGGATCCATTGGTGGATTTGTCTCATGCGGTGGAGCATCCCGTACGGCAACCGTTAACATGTTCAGAGAGGCAGGTGGACCAACGGCGCCTGGCGAATACGAGTTCGCCATATTGGTATCGTGGCAGTTATGTACGAACTGTTCAACGGTCGATGACTATACAAATATTATGACTGTTTCTGTGGGTATTACCAATACACCTCCAGCCGCGGGCAATGCTTCACTGGTGACAAATGAGGATACAGTTGGTGCCGTTGGGCTGCCTATTTACGATCCTGATGTCGGCGATTACCACTCTTTCCAGATTCTCGGCGGGCCATCAGTTGGTTCGGCGTGGTTATCAGGGGGCGTTCTTTATTACTCGCCACCAGCGAACTGGAACGGCTCGACTTCTGTCACTTACAACGCAGTCGATTCAAAGGGAGCGGCCTCTAATGCAGCTACGGTTTTCATTACAGTTAATCCCGTCAACGACCCACCCGTGGCTGATGTGAAGTCCCTGGGCTTGAATGAAGATAGCGCCGGCAGCGTGCAACTGAGTGGTTCCGATATTGATTCACCGGCGCCGACGGTCTTTCAAATCGTAAACGCGCCGCCTGCCACCCAAGGAAGCGTGAGTATTGCGGGAAACGTGCTCACATTCACTGGATATAAAGACTGGAACGGGAGCACCAGTCTCACCTATATAGCTCAAGACAATCAGGGGGCATGGTCAGCACCTGCGACGGTTTACATCACCGTTTATCCGGTCAATGACCCACCTGTGGCGGATCCTAAATCCCTAGTCTTGAATGAGGATACGTCCGGCAGTGTGCTGCTGAGTGGTTACGATATCGACTCACCGGCGCCGACGGCCTTCCAAATTGTAAGCGCGCCTCCGGCCGCTCATGGAAGTGTGAGCTTGGTAGGGAGCACTCTCACCTTCACGGGGTTTAAAGATTGGAACGGAGTTACCAGTCTCACTTATAGGGCCCAGGACAATCAGGGCGCATGGTCGTTACCTGTTACGGTTCAAATCACCGTTTACGCGGTTAATGATATTCCTGTGGCAGATGCGAAAGCCATGACCCTGGATGAAGATACCGTCGGTACCATTCAACTGAGCGGTACTGACGTAGATTCTCCGGCACCTACGGTCTTTCAAATTGTTAGCGCGCCGGCCGCCACCCAAGGAAGCGTAAGTATTGCGGGGAGCTCGCTCACGTTTACTGGTTACAAAGATTGGAACGGCCTTACCAGCCTCACCTACAGGGCCCAGGACAACCAAGGCGCATGGTCGTTACCCGTTCCGGTGCAAGTCACCGTTAGACCGGTCAACGATGCCCCTGTGCTTCGATCTCCTCTGAAGGTTGAAGCCAGGGAAAATCGACCGGTATCTGTTAAAAGTATCGTCAGCCAGCAATGACGCCAACCAACCCGCTGTCATGGTGTGACAGCGGTTTTTTTTTAGGCCGGGAATTGAGCCCTATCAAGCGGCGTGCAAAGACGGGTTATCAGGTCCAACAGGGTAGGGGTGTGAACTCGAAAATTTGTTGGGTTGCCCGGCTTGCCGACAATCAGCACCAGGTTATACTGCCCACCAGCCAATAGGCACCATCCAAAAAGTTTCTTTCAGATCGAGTGTTCGATCTGAATGAATGGCAGTTCAACTGCCGCCATCAGCTGCAATGCAGCACATCAAAAACCCTCGTGGGATGCCATCCCGCTTGGGGTAGCTCCGCGAGTATTGCTCAGGAGCTATACCATGCTTTCCAAAGACCAGAAATTCAGTGCTATCCAGGGTGACGTTGAACTGACTGCCGAAATTAGCCTGTGTGTCTTCATGTACAAGGGTTACGGCCTGCAGCTGACAGTCAAATTGCCCAATGGTGGTGACACGATAGTCGGGCGAAAGGATATTCCGATCGAGACCGCTACCGAGCAGGACTGCCAGGCTCTTTTGGAGACCGTTAAGGTTGTGGCCTGCAAGACCTGCCAAAAGCCTGCGTTTGATCCGACAACCTGTCATACCAATCGCGACGGAGAGTGTGAGACCTGTTTCATGGCCAAGCTCAATGCTGAGTTCGAGAAGGACATGAAGAAGGCTGACGCCAAACTCAAACGTGATGACGCCAAGTTCAAAGCTCGTGGCTACACGCATCGGGTTCAAGCTTGGATTCATCCGCCGCGTGGTTCGGACTATGAGCTCATGATGTGGATGATTAATCCGACACCGGAACAGATCACCGCTGAATTGAAGAAGAAGAAAAGCGCCGATCCGACTGACTACAAGTTGATCGAGCTGTAGCGATACTCAAAGGCCACTCCCATCTCGGGGGTGGCCTTTTTCATTGGGGTTGCATCTCCAGGATATCGTGGAGAATACAAATCAAAGAGGCACTGCAGGAGCATGAGCTCACCTGGTGCCGATCAGTTTCTAGACGACCAAATAGTGGCCACTACTTAGTGTGGCGACGTAGCAATACGTCCGCGGCGATTAGCTACACCGCCGTGGGGGTCCGCAGAAGGTGCCCCGGGTTCCAAGGATGAGAGAATCCGTAAAACAGCTGCAGGTAAGATGGATTTGAGGTTCGTTCCACTCAGTAGCTGCGCAGTAATGGGCAGCGAACGGCACGGGCAAACCACCTCCACCCTCTTTGAGGGTCCGCTGCGGGAACGTAGCGTCTCGGAAACGGGAGAGTCCAGGCAAGCCCGATCGCCCCTCCAGTCAATGGGGCAATGATTCGATGAAAAAGCCCGGCCACAGTGCTGGGCTTTTTCGTTGTCGCCGGCTCTGCCGGAGGGAGAGATTCAGCCCTGTACTTCGCCGGCATCCAAAACCGCTTCATGGGTACTGGGTCACCGTCAAAAGCAAAGGCGCTTGACAGCGCTCAAAAATCCATCAGGTACTGCCCGCTATCGCAACGCGGTACTGATCGAACTTGGCCGCCTGAGATTTGCTGGGGGCTTTCTGCTGAAGCGAATACGCCGGTCAGCTTAGCGACTAGCGCATCAGGGTCGTTGAGGATTTCCCGGAGCCCGTGCCTGTGCAGCTGGTTCCCGATACGCAGCATGCGATCCCACGCCGAGTGGCCACCTTTTTTGAAGGATACAACGCCGTAGCGCAGTAAGTAGTGCAGGGCCTGCGACGGGTAGACGTCCTGGTGCGGGCCGTAATACTCGAGTGCCCGGTCCAGCTCGAAGGAGAAGAAGAGCTCGGTACCCTCGTCGTCCAAGTCGAACTCGTTCGTCTCATTGACGTTCGTGTAGTAGATGCCCTTTTTCTGCAGGGTACCCTGGCAGGAAAGTTCATCATTTACCGAGCGCAGACCTTCAAACATGCCGTTGAATTCTTTATCGGCGAACGGCACCTCGATGGATCTGGAGATATCCAGATCCGACCGTTGAAACTCAGTGTACTCAGCTGGTAGCGGGTAGCGTTTACCATATTCGAAAATGGCCTTGTACTCGGAAAGGGCTGTGAAAGGCCGCTGGTACGAGTACCTCGACCAGTGCAGATCAATGGCCAACACCTCCTTCATGCCCAGAAGCTGAAACCGTGCCGGCAGCCGATTGCGCTGGGACCACTCCGCCTCATCCGCGTCGATGGTTAACGCGTAGCGCAGGAGCTCCAGACACAGGTCCGGGGAATAAGCGTTGGCGGCGATCTTGATATACCCGTTCTCAGGGTTGATCGTTCGAGCCAGCCAGTTCCGGCCTTTTGGATCGTAGTGGCGGGCCTTAAGGTAATTGCGGTAATCGTTAAGTGGCTTCATCCACTCGTGCCGGCCGTCCTCCTGACTCAGCATGTTTTCCATGCTTTTGTCGGTACTCACGCGCAAGCACATCCAGCAACCATGACGGGCGCCGCAGGAAGTTTTGCGCTCAACACCCCCATCCCGGATCATCACGTTCACCATGCAGTCCCCAGCCGAGTCCCGGTACACCTCGGTTAGCTGAGAAAAGTCCGAGTAGGTGTCCAGTCGCCCATTGGTGACCTCGGCAAGGAACGTGAAAATATCCATGGTCGTGAAGTCCGCTATGGGACTGAGGATCCAGTTACTTTTCTCCCCCGGCTTTGCCATGTTCACAGGTAAGAAGGCGCTTTCGCCGCGGGAGGCCATATTGCGCCCACGTACTGCCGACTCATCCCGACGGGTGCCGATCAGCGTAACGATGGAATCGCTTGTAAAGTCGCTTCCCATTTCTTGCGAGATTACGGCCTTGATCTGGCGCTTCGTACGATCCATCGGTGATGCCTTGATTTGCTGTTGGCATTTGGCCGAGTTCCCGGGCATCGAAGCGACGGTGCGACCACCGATGATGGAGACCAGCCAATTTTCTGAGAGGTTGGGGCTGCAAACCCAGATGCGTACAGGTAGACCGTTCTTTTCGGAGTACGCCTTCAGAGAACGGATCTCGTCTTTGCTGTACGAATGGACTCTTGGGTTTTCGATGAGGGTGTCCGAGTTCAACACGTGCAGTTCCGGAACCTCGAAACCTTCGGCCTTCAGTTGCTCCATCGCCTTCAGTGCAATAGCGAGGGTCACCGAACTGTCCTTGCCGAATGAACTCGCTACCACCAGCCGCTTCCCGGCCAGGATCAGCGACTTGATCACTGCAATCGCTTCGGCCACCTTCTCCGGAAACGAGCGCTCGATGATGGGTGACGCCACCGGGGCGGCATCCTGGAAGAGGGTGGAGGCGATCAATTGCATTGTCAGGGCCCTGAAGGTGAAGAACCCCACCAAGGTATGCACGAACGGAAATATGCAAGTTAGATCAACCCGGCTTCCTGCAGTTCGATGGTTTCGATGCGCCTAACGACAGCCATCGATGGGGAGGAGGCGGCATTAAGTCGCGACGAAGCTTGATCCACTGCAGCAAAGTAGCAATGAACATCGGGAGGGGTTCCTTTCACCAGATCAGCCAGAGCGCAAACAAAATTGACAAGGGCCACACCGTCCTCGAGTTGTTGGCCACTCCCAACGCTTGGACCGCCATCGAGCTCGAGGATCAAACCTCCTGAAGAGTGCTCACGTAGGAGCCGGGCTGAGCGGCCAAATCGCTCACGCAAACGTCTTGTGAGGGTTCCATGGTGATAGCTGCCGGTGTGTTCTAAATAGCTCGCAAGCTGGCGAATCCGTTCGTACACGCTCATCCAATGCGATCGATTTTCCTGCTCCCGATAACCATCGCGGGCCGCCACTCGTGCGTCAAACTCGCTGATGCTGATCGCACCCGCCTTCACCTCCCGCAGCCATCGTTCATCCTCTCGCCAAAGAAACCTCCTCCGCAGTGCATACAGGTACTTATCCAGATAGTGCACCTGCCCGTGCGCCGCCAAGTGGGCCACCTGTTGCTCTATGTCGACCTGGGTATCAAACATGAACTGGGGCTCAAGAGCGTCCATGAGCGCGTTTAGCTGGTCTGTGATTGCTACCGCGTCCTGTAACCACTGGAGTAAGTCGATCGCTTGATATTTGCCCGCTGTGAATTCGAGGGGGCGTCTCGGGCCCCCATAGGGCAGACCTCTTGCCCTTTGCTCAATGTCAGGCAGGGTGTTGGGGAGACCGAAAACGAAAGTGAACCTGTCGCCCAACTGCTGGCGCTTCGTTGCAGACCAGGCGCGCGATCGCTCCTGTACGCCAGTCACGGCAGGTAAGCATTGGACAAGATTGGCTAACCGAAAATACTGGCTTTGGGTGTAACACAGGTTCCGGCCCGCTGGCAGTTCGAACCAGCCGCCCTCGATGGCGTCGAGCACAGCTTCAACGCCAATGTGACCTGGCCGGGGCAGGTCTTTTGAGGATCTGCGGGACGCAATAGCAGCAGAGATGACAGCGTCAGTGGTGTGTTCTTCACATAGGTGCATCACAGGGTCCTGAGGACGAAATATGTGATGCATTGTCCGTGACTTCCCGTTAATGCAAGCCAACGCCGTAGTGCTCTCAAGGGGGCAAGTTGCCCCACCTAGCCTTGGTCGGTGCTGCGTCCTTCGCCGCGTTGAGAGCGTCCAAGAGGGGCTATTGGGCTCCTAATACCGGGACGGATGGTCTGCTTGCATGTGGGCGAATCAATGGAAGATTGCTTCATCGATAAACTCGGCATCCGCCGATAGAAATCGACCTTGTGGCGCTCGCTGTTTAAGCGTTGAATTGGTGAGCCTGGGAATGGACGCGAGACAATGAATTTAGCCGTAAAACTGATTGGTAAGGGACTTGGGTCAATAATCTTGGCTATTTCCGCCGCATCCTTTGCAGCGTATGCCATGAATCATTTTCCGGGGTGGGCCATCGCCCTTTCTTTCCTACTGGGGGTGTGCGCTTCAATTCCTATGGTGCTTTTCTTTAACCTGTTTCCGAGTTCTGATTCGCCTCCAAGCAAATCCTATGTGATTAAGGACGACCCAAATGATGACTGGGACGACCACTTCAGGCATTCGAGGGACGACGACCGGTTTGATGACTGATAATTGGTGCCAACCGGCCGGGCACCGGGCCTATTATTAGAGCCAGCTCGGAACCACGGATCCGACACCAGATCGAAGGAGAATCTTCATGAGTCGAATCGAAACGCCAGACGCTCTAAAGGCGCGCAAGCTCGCCGAACTGCGCAACGATCTTGCCCGAGCATTAGCGGAGAAACAGCCGGGCCTTCGTATTTGGAGGCAGGGCCTGATCCACGGACGGCTGCTGGAGTTGGAGGCCTCTGGGGTGTTTTCCAGTGAGGAAAGCGATGTTTTTAGCAGGGAGGTTCAGGCGTCCATGGAAGCTGCAGAGTGACTCGTTGCTATTTGCGCTTTATTTCCAATGTATCAAACGATTCTACCCCCCTCTCGAAATAGCAAGTTTTGTCAGCTGCATGTCCCACGGCGGCCTTGAACCTGGTCGTTGACCTTCGATTCCTGACTTCAATGTGGCCTCCTGAATCGGTAGCGGACGTCTCTCGTCGCAACCCCCACCAGGGAACGGATTGCCGGCCATGTTCTGTTGCAAGTGACCATGATTGCTTCATCCCTCAATGGAGCAACGTATGGCCAGTCGGCGCAAAACCTTAACCCTTGATGATCTGCTCAATATTGCGATGAAGATGCCGTTCTGGGCGAATCTGGTGATTGCCAGTGGCTCGTTTGCCTTTCTACGGTATTACGGTGGTTCGGAATTACCGACGATGTCAATGACACCCGGGAGTGAGCTTGGCCCAGCGATCGCGCAACAAATCCTACGGCTGTTCGCCTTTATCGGGCAATACGTCATCCCACCTGTGTTTCTGTTGGGGGGAATCCTTGGGTGGACTCAGCGAATAGTAAGGGCTCGAAAATTCAGCCGCATTGGGTCGGCGAAGGAGCCAGGCATTGCTATCCGAAACCTCACCTGGGAGCAATTCGAGAACATGGTCGGCGAAGCTTTTCGCAAACAAGGCTTCACGGTTCAGGAGACGGATAAGGGGCCCGATGGTGGTGTCGACCTGGTGCTGCGAAAGAGCAGGGAAGTGTTCCTTGTCCAATGCAAACAGTGGCGGGCTTCGAAGGTAGGAGTACAGGTCGTGCGCGAACTCTATGGTGTGATGTCAGCGCGTGGAGCGACGGGTGGGTTCGTGGTTACCTCTGGAGCCTTCACCAGTGATGCCTGGAAGTTTGCGAAGGAAACCAATCTGCAGCTGATCGACGGGAAACGGCTCATTCAGTGGTTCCAGCAGCCTGACCTGGGCAGGGTAACTTTGCCTGCTGAAGATTCTTTGGGGGTGACCGATCGTACAATCGTCAGTCAAGTCGCACCTGCACCTGCACCTGCAGCTGGTGATGTACCGAAGGAGTGCCCACCTTCTTCGCATTCCAACAATTCACCCCTTTGCCCGCGGTGCGGTGGTGGAATGACGGCCCGGTACCCTCGCTCCACCAATGGTGGAATAGCGAGCAGTGTGTTTCTTGGCTGTCTTAACTTTCCCTCGTGCCGAGGTACCCGATCGCTCGAACCTGAGTCCGTGTACTAGGACTCACGATGTCGTGCAGGGCTGGCAAGTAGGTCCCATTGCTACATGGGTAAAGCGTTCATTGGACTGTCCCCTACCAGCTTTATTGGGCAATGAACGCTTTCCGATGTAGCACCGTGTGGGTGATCGATGATCTGCGTCCTCTGTCAGGCTTGTCCGTGGGCTTTGGTCGTGAGTTTATGGCTGCAAGTGGAGGACGCGAAGGCGCACCCTTTTACGGACTCGGCCCTACGTCTCCCTGCAGGGCTTGGGTGTACCTGGTGCAGCTTTTCCCCTAACTGGCTGGGTCGACAACAACCCAGCATTTCGCGCCGTTTTGATCATCGCCCCCTCGGCAATGAAGACGTGGCCGGCATCATCAACGGCATAGGCCCAGGGCGTTCGTGAACCGCATCTCGCAAGCAGTTTTTCCACCCGTAGACTTCGCCGTTGGGTAATTGCACGGACTTGCCCACCCATTTGCATTCGACCTGACCAGTCATTTGCATTCGTACTGACCAACGATTTGCATCGGATTTGACCAGCAGGCTTTGTCACCATGAGCGGCAGAGAACGGCCAGAAGCGGACTGTCAACGCAGGTCTGCTTCCCGCCAGAAGCGCTCGGTTCCGATCCTGCTTCGGATCAGACACTTAGGCGTTGATGTTGGTCTGTCACCGAAGATCACGAGAATGTTGGATTTTCGGCTGCCCCGACAATTGCCGAGATCACCATGACCGAGGTCGTCACCAGGGCGAGTTACGATAGCCACTTGCGTATAAGAGTCACCTGACTTGCTCCTTTGCTCGCTGGGGTTTGTGGAGCAACGGAACAGAAAGTGCACTTAAGCCCTACCATCTTCTCTCAGCGCCATAATCTAGGTTCTCTTCAACTCCATTTCCTCCTTGATTCCGTACTTAACTACGGAGATAGAGTCGACTCGTGGGTATAAAACCCGAGAGGAGGCTGTTATGAAATACCTAAGACTACTGCTGATAGTTGGTTCGACTCTGCTGTCATCCACGATATGGGCCGAGGGCGGGAGCGATCGTTCGATTGAGCGGGCCGCCTCTATGCACGACAAGGCTGAGGCGGCCTTGGTGGTGAAGATTGAGCAACGAGGGGGCACGGCGGCTAGCCGTGTCGAAGAGCAGTCCGCTTGTTCACCTACAAGGTAGGACATGAGCGACCGCTGCACGCTCCGCTCGACCAGACTCAGTGTGAGTCTGTCCTGATAAGGCGCGAGCGTAGATGTCAGTTACCCATCTGTGGCCTCTGCAAGTGCTCCTTCGGCCATTCAGCGGCGCTCATTGAGTGCCGCTTTTTTTTTTTAGCCCCAGCCGGCCAACAGGGGCGCCTTACGAAACGGCTGATCGTAGGTCAGCGCGGCTCTTTGTTCCTTTGCAGTGAAACGATCAGCGGACAGGAAACAGTCCCGTGGCTCGCACAACAGTCGTGAACCAGTTGCTCCAAAACTGACTCGATCCGCTTCAAATCCGCAAGTTTCCCACGCACATCCCCGAGCTTCTGCTCGGCGAGCACACGCGCTTCATCGCAGTGAGCGCCGTCATCCAGCCTCAATAACCCGGCCACTTCTTCGAGGCTAAAGCCTAGCCGTTGCGCGGATTTTACGAATTTCACCCGTGAGACATCTGCCTCGCCGTAACGGCGAATGCTGCCGTAGGGCTTGTCCGGTTCGGGCAACAGCTCCTTGCGTTGATAGAACCGGATGGTTTCCACGTTGACCCCGGCCGCCTTGGCGAAAGCGCCGATGGTCAGTCTTTCAAAATTGTTTTTCATACCGCTTGATTCCGTACATAGCTACGGAGGTAACCTTAAACCATCGATCGAATGCTCGAAAGGAGAAATGCATGTCTGAACCATCAAACGGGCGCGCCCCTCTTGTCGCCGGGGTGCTTGCAGCGATTCTCGCCTCGACTTGCTGTCTTGGGCCGTTGGTACTGATCGCACTGGGATTCAGCGGGGCCTGGATCGGCAACCTGACCGTGCTGGAACCTTACCGCCCGATCTTTATCGGCGGGGCTTTGATCGCACTGTTTTTTGCCTACCGGCGAATTTTTCGACCGCAACAAGCTTGTAAGCCGGGCGAAGCCTGCGCGATCCCTCAGGTACGCATCACCTACAAGCTGCTCTTTTGGGTGGTTGTGGCATTGACGCTGATCGCGCTCGGCTTCCCTTACATCCTTCCCTTGTTCTACTGATCAGGAGTTCACCATGAGAAAACTGCTTGCATCCTTAGCACTCGCCACTCTCGTCGCCACACCTGTCTGGGCGGCCATCCAGACCGTTACCCTGTCGGTGCCCGGCATGACCTGTGCTGCCTGCCCTATTACGGTGAAGAAGGCGTTGACCAAGGTCGATGGCGTGACCAAGGCTGAGGTGAGTTTCGAGAACCGCGAGGCCATCGTCACCTTCGACGATACCAAGACCAATGCCCCGGCGCTGACTAAGGCGACCGAGGACGCTGGCTATCCGTCCAACATCAATCAATAGGAGGCAGTTCTGATGGCAAATCCTCTCAATCTGTTCACTCGGATCGGTGACAAAGCCGGGTCCGTTGGCGTGCTGATTTCTGCAATAGGCTGCGCTATGTGCTTTCCCGCCCTTGCTAGTCTGGGGGCCGCGATCGGTCTGGGTTTTTTGAGCCAGTGGGAAGGCCTGTTCATCACCACGCTGCTGCCCCTGTTTGCTGGACTCGCTCTGCTCGTTAATGCCCTTGGCTGGCTCAATCATCGGCAGTGGCGACGGACTGCGCTCGGCCTGATCGGTCCTACCCTGGTGCTGGCAGCGGTATTTTTTATGCGGGCTTACGGCTGGCGGAGCGGTTGGCTGCTCTACATTGGCCTGGCCCTCATGTTTGGGGTGTCGATATGGGATGTGGTGTCGCCCGCCAACCGCCGTTGCGGGCCGGATTCCTGTCCGACTCCGCAGAAATAGTAATACCGACAAGAGATCCATCTGAGGAATAACGCTATGACCAAACTGCAAATCGTCGGCATGACCTGTGCCTCCTGTGTCGAGCATGTCAAAGATGCCTTGGAGAAGATTCCGGGCGTGCATCAGGCGGATGTTTCCTACGCCAGCGGGCAGGCCGAATTGAAGGCCGACGAGGGCGTCAGCCGAGAGCAAATGCAGGCCGCCGTCGAGGCTCTGGGGTATCGAGCGGCGTTCGAAGACGCCACGGCACCAGTCCGTCACGGTCTGCTCGACAAGGCACGGGGCTGGCTGAGCGGTAGCACTGACGCCGGGAAAGAGGGTGACAGGCTCCACGTCGCGGTCATCGGTAGCGGTGGCGCCGCCATGGCGGCCGCGCTCAAGGCGGTGGAAGGCGGTGCGCGCGTCACCCTGATCGAGCGCGGCATCATCGGCGGCACCTGCGTTAACGTTGGCTGCGTGCCCTCCAAGATCATGATTCGCGCCGCGCATGTGGCTCATCTGCGCCGCGAAAGTCCGTTCGATACTGGATTGTCCGCCACAACGCCGACGGTCCTGCGCGAGCGGTTGCTCGCCCAGCAACAGGGTCGTGTCGACGAACTGCGCCACGCCAAGTACGAAAGCATCCTGGAGAGCACGCCGGCCATCAGCGTGCTGCGCGGCACCGCCCGTTTCCAGGACGGCCACACGCTCAGCGTGGAACTGGTCGAGGGTGGCGAGCGCATCGTAGCCTTCGACCGCTGCCTGGTTGCCACCGGCGCAAGCGCGGCCATTCCGCCGATTCCAGGGCTGAAAGACACGCCGTACTGGACCTCGGACGAGGCGCTGGCAAGCGACACAATCCCTAAGCGGCTCGCCGTGATCGGCGCCTCCGTGGTGGCGGTGGAACTGGCGCAGGCCTTCGCCCGGCTGGGTAGCGAGGTCACGATCCTGGCACGCAGTGCGATGTTCTTCCGCGAAGACCCGGCCATCGGCGCGGCGGTGACGGAGGCCTTCCGCATGGAGGGCATCGAAGTGCTGGAGCAAACGCAAGCCAGCCAAGTGTTCCACGCCAACGGGGAGTTCGTACTGACCACCAACCATGGTGAGTTACGTGCCGACCGACTGCTCATTGCCACCGGGCGCTTGCCGAACACCCAGGGCCTGAATCTGGACGGCGCCGGCGTGAAGCTGGATGAGCGCGGTGGCATCCAGATCGACCAGGGCATGCGCACCAGCGCCCCGGATATCTATGCGGCCGGCGACTGCACCGACCAGCCGCAGTTCGTCTATGTGGCGGCGGCGGCTGGCACCCGCGCGGCAATCAACATGACCGGCGGCGAGGCAACGCTCAATCTCGACGTCATGCCGGCCGTGGTGTTCACCGATCCGCAAGTCGCCACCGTCGGCTACAGCGAAGCCGAGGCGCAGCACGCCGGCCTCGAAACCGACAGCCGCACCTTGACCCTGGACAACGTGCCGCGCGCGTTGGCCAACTTCGACACGCGGGGTTTCATCAAATTGGTCGCCGAAGCGGGTTCCGGCCGATTGCTCGGCGTGCAGGCGGTGACTGCCGAAGCGGGTGAACTGATCCAAACGGCGGTGCTCGCCATCCGCAACCGTATGACCGTGCAGGAACTGGCTGACCAGTTGTTCCCCTACCTGACGATGGTCGAGGGGCTGAAGCTCGCCGCACAGACCTTTAACAAGGACGTCAAACAGTTGTCCTGCTGCGCTGGGTAATGAGAGAGCGAGGTTGAAACATGAGCAACATGGCAGACGATCTCGGTAGGTGCGACAGCCTACGCAAGACATGGCAGGTGATCAGCATCTGGGGGCTGCCTGCCGTCGTGTCCAGACTGCTACTGGCTCTGGGGGCTACACCGTTGCTCCTCCGGCTACCTGAGCGCCTGGCTGGAAGGAAATATCTGAGCGCCCCAGTTTACGGTGAAGATCGGGAGTGTCGGTGATGAATGCCTACTCCATATCCAGATTGGCCGAGGACGCGGGCGTCAGTGTCCATATAGTCCGCGATTATGTGCTGCGCGGCTTGCTGCATCCCGCGCGGCGCACGGAAAGCGGTTACGGCATTTTCGATGAGCGGTCCCTGGCGCGACTGTGCTTCGTGCGTGCCGCCTTCGAGTCCGGTATCGGGCTCGACGAATTGGCGCGGCTCTGTCGAGCGCTCGATGCAGACGATAGTACCGATGTGATCGGATGTATCGACCGCTTGCTTGGGCAAATCGCGACACGGCTGGCAGCTTTAGCCGCAGTGAAAACGGAGTTGGCCGGGCTGACCCAAAGCGCCGTCGAAGGTCACGCCCATGCGTAATACCAACCAATCCGAATCAATCAAGATGCCCCGCTGGCGCGCCTACACGTGGGGTGTGCTCGCCGCGCTTACTTGCCCCTGCCATTTGCCGGTGCTGGCATTGCTGCTTTCGGGGACTGCGGCCGGGGCCTTCGTCAGCGAACATTGGAGCCTCGCTGCGCTCGCACTGGCGGTTGTCTTCATCCTTTTCCTGAGAGCGGCACTGCGGGCCTTTCGAGTGCGGCAGTGACCATCTCAAACACTGCGCAGTCTCCGCTGCCAAGTTGCGGCAGGCTTGGGAGCGTTGGGAGTTTCTGCTGCACTACCAGCCGCAGGTCGGTCTGTGCACCGGTGCGGAAGGGTTACTAGGTTTTCTTGGACGATGGAGGAGCCCCATGATGAACGCAAACGACACCCCCACCATCAGTTGCTGCGAATGTTGCAAGGAAATTTCCCTTGACGCCGCGCTTACGCCGGAAGGTACCGAGTACGTCGTGCACTTCTGTGGCCTGGAGTGCTATCAGCGTTTCATGTCTCGCGCGGATGATAGGGTGGCATCCGAGCCTGATCACCCCTGTACACCAAAGGTCAGTACCCGTCACGACGACTAATTTTTGCCTCTGGAAAGTGGCTCTGGTTAATTGCAGAAAGCGTGAGCCCATTGAAATTAAATGCAAGTTCGCTCGTAGCTAATGTGAGCCCGAGGGCTTCGTCAGTCGCAGTTAATTTGAGCTAGAAATGGTATCGATTGCGAGCCCGGCCGATTTCAAACGCGAGCCGTTACACCAATCTGACGATGGTCGAGGGCCTGAAGCTCGCCGCGCAAACCTTCACCAAGGATGTGACACAGCGATCCTGCTGCGCCGGATAAACAGCAATGAAATAGGACAGGAACCATGGAAACCACGCTGTACATCACCAAAATTGTTGAAAGCCTCTCTTCTGCCAATAGCACAAATGATTTCGCGGACCTCTTCGTTGCTCTTCTTCGCCAGATTGCCTTGGGAAGTCCAGTTTCACGAGAGACGCTTGGAGCCGCGCTCGGTTGGTCTACCGAAAGAATCGCGGCGGCACTTGACCAGATACCCGGCACCGAGAACGACGAGGAGGGGAACATCGTCGGCTATGGCTTGACGCTGCGCAAGACACCTCATGCCTTTGAAATCGATGGCCGACGCCTCTACACCTGGTGTGCACTGGACTCCTTGATGTTCCCCATGATAATTGGCAAGGAGGCGCACGTACTTTCGCGCTGCCCCGCGACAGGAGCGTCAGTGTCGCTCATCGTGACACCGGATCAAGTCAGTCATATTGAGCCTGCGGAAGCAGTGGTATCGCTGCTGCTGCCGGATGAATCGTCCGACATCCGCCGCTCCTTTTGCTGCCATGTGCATTTTTTCGCCTCTGCCGCTGTGGCCGACAAGTGGATGTCGCAACACGGCGAGACGGCGATTGCTGTTAGTGTTGAGGAAGCGTTTCGTCTGGGGCACGCGATCGGTTGCAAATTGTTAGATCCTGCCGGACCAGCCCCATCGTGAATGCCTACTCGTGGTCAGGTCGGATGCAAACGCCTGGTCAGATGGAATGCAAATGGGTGGTCACGTCGATGCAATTACACACCTGATCCAACAGGTATTAGGTGGAGAACCATTGCCCTTTATTGTCGGCGGACTCTCGAACGACCCACGTTTGTATCAAGCCAGCGAACCTTTTGTACAGGCAATGGATCATCCGCTCGACGCTCTGGAAGAACAGGACGCATTGTTTGATCTGGCAACGGCACTGCGTGCGGTTGCTGGGAAGCCTCACGGGCGCAAGCGTCTGGATTACCAAGCGGCCGAGCGCGCAAGGGAATTCATCCTGGCTCATCTTCACCTGGGCATTACGCTGGAGATGCTTGAGCATGCGAACGGCCGCGAAAGGTGGAGTCTTTCCCGAGACTTTCAGGGTTCTGTATGGCACCAGTCCCTATCGATTCGTGACCTTGCGCCGCCTGGATCTGTTCCGCGCACTGCTGCTTGACCGATTCACGCTGGTGGATGCCGCTCTGGCGGCAGGGTTCCATGACCAGAGTCACATGACCCCACACTTCACCCGCTGTTCTTCTGGGCGTTGATAAGCCACTTAGATTGGCAGAGGGTTTGGGTGAACGGCCGGCCTGTTCAAGCTGAACTCAGACTAAGATGACCGTCCGCTTTGGGTCGTTCTCTGCCGGTCATGTCCACGAATTGTGCTGGTCATATCCCCCGGCTGCATACGGTTCTCCGAGGGTTGCTGAGAAAATTCCAGAATCGTTCGTGGACGCGAAAGTGCCCATTTAATGCCTCGGCCAAACACTTGCTTGGGCTTGGGCGGTACCGCGCCTTTTCCTAAACCTTGACGATCTCCAGATTGTACTCGCACATCCAGTCAGAACCTGCACCGCCATCGTCGGTAACGACGCCATTATCGAGCTGGTTACGAAACTCTTGCTCGAACTCTTCCAACGATTCGCACAGCATGGCCGCTAGATCCGCGTCTGAGACCTCTACTTTGATTTTCATGGTATGTCCTTATGCTGGCAGGAAGCTCCGCCACCTCTACTGCCAAAGCCCGCGGGCGCGGGCGGTGGGTGGTGGTCTAATGCTAATCGACCAATCCAGTGACGCCATCTCCTTTCCAGAGGCGTTCAGCGACACGGCGAACGCGGTCCAAGTCGTCTCGCTTGGTCGGCGAGCAGCACAAGTTGTCCACGAACGCGTCTTGGGCAATTTCCCGGCAGAAGTCCGGGCGCGAATAGCCGGACTTGAGCAGGTTGGAGTACTTCTCTTCCCCTAGCAGTCGCTGAGCTGCTTCGTCGAACTGGGCTTTGGTGCTCAAGTGAATGACCTTTTCAATGCTGGTTGTGGATTTCAACAGTTTTCACTTCGTCACGCCATTCCAACTGCTTTATCAAGCGCCGCTTTAAACAGTTCGGAAACGTCAGTTCCGTCTGCGAGAGACTCGACGAACTGGCCTTTTTCGACCTTCAAGTACACCGTAATGCCGGTCACACTGCAGGTTACAGACTCAGGCATTTTCTCGTCGTAGGCAGCGCACTGTGCGGTGGAAATGGCTTTGATGAAATCACCGTTCGCGAGCGCGTGATGGATAGTGAAACCGCCCTCTGGTTCAACGGGGCTGACCTTGTTTTTGGTCAAGTCATAGAGCTCTTCAGAGGTGAACGAAACGCGATAGACCAGTCCTTTGTCGATCAGGGTATTGAGGCAGCTACGAACTTTCAGTCCGTCATTCGATTTGGTGACGTTTAGAGCCGTCACGGCTGGGACGATGCCGGTGATCCAATGGCCTTTGCCAGTGGTGATTGCTTCCAAGATCGCGTTGGTGATCAGTCGATTGCGCTGGGCGGTGTTCATCTTGGTCGCAGGCTTTGCTGCACGTGTTGCTTGGGCTTTCGGAACTCGAGTGGTCATTGGTCAGTACCTCATTTCGTAAGTACCTTGAAGTTACGATGAGGGAGTCAAACTGCAACTTCGTCGCGCACGGCTTCCATCCGGCGTGACGCGGCGCATCTGTATTCTGCACGCTGGCGCATATGACGGCCCATGGAAAACCCAATGGATCGCCGTACCTGACCCGTGGTCAATATGTTTAAAAAGGATGTATTTCGAACCGGTAACCGAGCGCCTACCCATCGCCGCTCTGGAGGCGATCATGAATACAACACATTTTATTCCGTGGAGACACGGGCGCCGTCATCCCCCTCTTATCAGCGATAGTCCGCAAGATGCCGCTCGGGCGGATTGGCTCTACGACGCTGCTGAAGAACTGTTGCGCGGCAACAATGTGTCGTTCCAGCGTCGCATGCGTCCACAGCAAGGCGTGACTGCTGAGGATTTCGCCCTGGCAGTGGATGAGTACGTGAACAACCGTCTTGCCGATAGTGAGGTGAATACCTCGGCTCTGGGCTGGCTGATCATCACCGCCGAGCGAGGACACGCCGACAAGACCGCGATAGCCGAACTGTTGGGTAATAGTGACCACCCGCTGGGTAAGCTTGGCGAGATTGCCGAGACCCTGCTTGATCCTCTGGCAGACGACGCTCTAATAGCCAAGGCTGAGGATGAGCTATGAGCTCGCTCATTTAAATCAGCTAGTGAATTCGGCCAATCGGGTTTGTGCTGCGTCATCGAACGCCAGATACAGCCCCTCGATGCTCGCCGCGTTCAGCGCCTTGATCGTCTCCAGACCGAGGCCAAAGCCTTCCGCTCGGTCCGCCGCGCGGTGGCAGTCGGTTACCGTGTTCGCCTGGCCGATGGCAACGAGCAGTTTGATCGCCTGGGCGTGTACCGCTTGCGGCAGGTTCAGCGAGACCAACTTGTCGTGCACAGTGTTCATGCCGCCACATCGCCTTTATCCAGCGCGTCGACGTGCGCGACGGAGCCAGGCTGTTCGTGAAGGTAGTTGGCAATCCAAGCGCGTCGCGTCGTGGAGTTCAAGATGGACATGATTGGTTTTCCTTCGGCGGGGCGGGGGTTATTCGTTCAGCTCCTGAGTGATCGCTTCTTCCAGGTAATGACTGTAAGCGGCGTCGGCCAGTTCCCGCAATTCATGTGCTTCCTCGGTATCGAGCAGTCCAGCGGCTTTTATCAGATCAACCTCATTGCGCAACTCGCGGTTCCACGCGTCTAGGCTGGCGCCCATTTTGGGGCGGCTTAGTAGTTCATGCCAATCGGCTAAACGGCGGCTTTTTTCGTCAGTGTCGGTCATGGCGGGGGCATTCAGTTGCTAACGGATTTCGTCGCAGTAAGGATAGCTTGGGGCGTGGACTTAGGCCGTTCGATAAAGCTGCGATACGAAGAGCTCCTTTCTAAAGCTAGGTGATATGGCTTATTTATGTGCGCCAAAGCGCCCTGGCGAACGGATGAATGGGCGAAGTGAACGTCATCATCGCTTCCATTTTTAGCAATTATGCGCAATTATGCGTAAATTCCTAATTTATGAATTTCGGCATAAAGGTCCATAATGACTCCAGAAACTAAGGACTCGCTGCTCTTCCCTCGCACCCACCTTGCCGAAGGAATCCTGGCCACGTTCGAATCACGTCTGCAGAATGCTGCGACTATATTCGCACCTCGGCGCAAGGGCAAAACCACTTTCCTCATCAACGACCTGATCCCGATTGCCAAGGCACACGGCTTTATCGTTGCCACGGCAGACCTGTGGTTTGACAAGGCGCACCCTGAGCGGGTGATTGCTGGTGCGTTGTATGAAGCCATTCACGGTGCCGGGTTCTTGCGACGCAACTGGCTGAAGCTTATGCGACCGGGGTCTCTCGTCCAGTCGGTGGAGGCTGGTGCCGGTGCCGACGGCGTGACAGTGAAGGCCGAACTGGCGAAGGAGGGCGGTCTAAATCTGATTGAGCTCTTTGAGCGGTTCCGGATACTCGGTAACGGCAAGGCGCTGCTGATCATCGACGAGGTGCAGCACCTGGCGAGCAAGAAGGAATTCGAGGATCTGACCGCTACGCTCCGTTCGTTACTTCAGCAGGCGCACGGTGAAGTTTTTGCGGTGTTCACCGGGTCCTCTCAGGACGGTTTACATCGCATGTTTCGCCGCACCAAAGCACCGTTCTACCAGTTCAGTCACGAGATCCAGTTTCCTAACCTTGGCTTGGAGTTCGTGCAGCATCTGGGCCAACGGTTCTTGGAAATCACCGGAAGGGAGTGGGAGGTCAATGCGGCTTTCGAGCGTTTCGCTGCCCGGGGGTACATGCCAAAGTACATTCGCGACGTGTTCCTGCTGTGCCTCACAGAGGGACTTAGTGTGCGAGATGCAGACCATCGTGCTTGGGGCACAATGACGGACGAAGGCAACTTCGAGAATCTGATTTTGGAGATGGCTCCCCTGGATTTCACTGTTCTTGTCGGTCTTGTGAGGGGCATCTCGGTCTTCTCTGCCGAGGGCCGAGAGTGGATCGGCAGCGAGATGCCCGGTGGTAACGTACCCAGCGCCGCGACCGTTCAGACTGCATTGAAGCGGCTGCAACGCCGCGACTTGGTTGGGAACCTTGGGCATGGTGAGTGGGCAATTGAGGACGTTGCCATGGAAGGATACTTGCGTCGGAATTACGTTGAGATTGACCCTCCGCTCGGCACTGATGGCAATTGATTGGCCATCGGCCCGCCGGCGGTCATTGGTGTCGCCAGTAGTAGCGCCCGATAGAGGCACTTGCCGCGGTTAGGTCGTTAA
This sequence comes from Pseudomonas sp. G5(2012), assembly GCF_000408945.1. Lineage (NCBI taxonomy): Bacteria > Pseudomonadati > Pseudomonadota > Gammaproteobacteria > Pseudomonadales > Pseudomonadaceae > Pseudomonas > Pseudomonas sp. G5(2012). The sequence continues at coordinate 284,379 of NZ_APIO01000001.1, read as the reverse complement.
GGCAACATCTGAGCCTCTCACGTACCTACATGTCTGGGTATGTAGTCAGCTGGTCACCAGCACTCAACGCGCAACTCTGCGCACATCAACCCACGCGGGGCTATGTCCCTGCCGGGGCAAGCTCCGTCCAAATGGAGCTTCGCAATGTCAAATTCCAATATGACCTACCACGAAATGAAACAGGCAATCCTGCAGGGGCTGCTGCATTCCGGCTGGAAAGCCGTGGATGAAATCTCCATGAATCACACCTCTGCGGTGGCGAAGAAGTCGTTTCAAACCGCAGTGGGCGAGCGAACTGCTTTGGCCTACTTTCGGACTCTCCCGACGAATGCTGCAAGCTCAGTGGGGAATACACCAGTGAGGACAATAACGTCCTCAGTACAACAGGGTTCTTTGTCTGGTACAGCTTCAATCCTCGGAGCGAAGTGACAAGAGCGACAGCCCGGACGGGTTGCCGCTCAAATAGTTTTTTGGTTTATGACGCAGGACCCGATCGGGTCTTGGGATCTATTCAGAGGGACTCTGGCGCATCAAACGCATTGGCATCGTATCGGCGATCCGTACCTCAGCATTTTTTGAGAAATCGATGGCGCCGGCGATCAGGTCGTCTGCCCTGTTGGAGTAGGTGATGAACCTTACGCAGATGATGTTCGAGCTTGGGGACTTCTTGGCGATGTGCGAGTTGAAGTTGCTCGCAGTTCAAAAGGAACACGCCGTTGCAGAGTTGTGCCGTGATCTCAGCGGCGCAATCAATGCTTGCGCTTTCATTGGCTTTATTGCCCGTGACAAAGGGACTGGCGGCCTAGCAAATGCCATTTGCCCGCTGCATGACAAAGGTATCGCTGATGTTCATCTCGTCCCTGGTCTGGAGGCTGCGGGCTTGATGCAATTGAAGGCGGAGCTGCTGAAGCAGATTCAGCAGATTCGTCTGTGCCTGGTTGTCGATGAAATGTCGGGATCGCCTGATGTGGTTTCCAATACGCTTGGATTTCTGCGGATAAGCAATCCAGGGCTCCTCGAGGGGAATACCTTAACAGCCGAGCTCGACTCCCTGGTCGAGGAAAGGGCGGTGCTGATCGGCTGCGCCATGAAAATGGGAACGATCGAGATGAAGGTGAAATTCTTGCTGGGGCTGGGTGTAAACCCGGATCAAATCTACGGCTTGATTGCTCAACCGAGCTGAGGCCACAACCAACGAAACCCTTGCGGGCCTATGTCCCGCAGGGGGCATGGCTCGCTCCATTGGAGAGGACCATGACAATCACTGCAATCAACCGGGTCACCGTTGCCCTGGGTTACGACATCGCTACCAAACAGCCGGTTATCCGCCACTGGATCGACCAGGAGAAGGTAATCGATACAGACGGTGCCCACCTGTTCGTAATGGTGGGCAAGAAGCGGGGAGCGATCTCTATCCGCTACAAACTTCATCCTCTCGACAAGGAGGATGAACGCGCGCTACAGGGTGGACCGTGCAGCGACTTCAACGGATCCTTTACTAAGAAAAACGCAGCGCTGTTCTCGCCGGATAAGTCAAAGCAGCTGCTGCAGTTTACGTTCGCTCACTGCCGGCTTGGCTATGAGCACGCATTGCTGGAGAACATGCTTAGCGAACTGCGCCAGGTCCTGCTTGCAGGCGCCGCTTTTCGACTGAGCTGCATCGACGAGCTCGATGCTATTCGCACCAGCACCAACACCTAAGACATCGGCGGGGGAACCTGCCGAGAGTCTTTTTTGGCAAGCCTCCCTTCCCAAAGAAGATTCTTTCGAACGCTCATGTGCGTTCAGGCCGGCCCACAAACCGGGAGCGAATTTAAGCTCGCCTGCCTATATGAGATGCTGCGACGGCTGGAATGAATTCACCCCATAACGAAACACAGCTAGAGCGAGCCGCGGTGCTCGCGTCCGCATCAGACAGGGAAAACAGCCTTGCAGACGATCAAACCTACAAACGACGTTTTACGACTTCAATGCATTTGGGGGGCTATCAGTGTCGTCGCGACTGGGTGCTTGTACTTCTCTCTTGAACGTTACACCTCAGGGCTAGATCGCCCTAACCTGATGCTTTACAGCCTGCTTTTCACCCATGCCTTGCGAGTCTTCTTCAACGTCAAAAACGATCGTCATCAAGAGACGATGAAAGAGGTTGGCTTGCTTACGCTCGCGGCTTTGGGAGGGGTTGCCATTGCCTCCGTGGTGCGCCCGATGGTTCTCTGGATGTTGAATGACTTGGAACAGACCCAGGAAATTGCTGCGCTGTTTGTCCAATACCAACAATACCTCGATGTCATGCACAGCCCAGTGTTTGGTATCGCGGCTTTCTTCGGGGCAGGCTATCTCCTGTCATCGAAGGTGCTACGCAGAGTGGGAAATTACTGGCGCCCCGTTGCGTATCCACGTAGTTCATATGAGCTATTTGGCGCGCACTATGAGGCATCCCTTCGGATACTGACAAAAAGCGCACAGGATGAAGTTGAGGAGCGGGCGAAGGTGATTCTTGGCGGCACAGAGGGCTTGTATCAGCCCCCCTCTCCAAACCGTCTAATTGGGCCACCGGCTTCATCCCCCACTTCAGCGAGTTCGGCTCAGATGCAGTCGTCCTGATTTAGCAACTCGCCGATCACTTTAGCTTCGAGCAGGGCGCGGAGCCTCGGGCTCGCCCGATATCGAGTTGATGCCACTGTCCGCTGCTCGGCCTATGGCAGTACTGCGCTGCGTGAAGCCCCTGTCGCGGGCTCACCAGCTACAGGGGTGGGATTTTTCCGGACGCTCTTTCTAGTCAGTCAGCGTCCGTGCTGTCGTGTCGCTGATTTGCAAAACAGGCGTTTTGCAGTGCGTGGATATCGCGTTGATCATTGAGCCAGCACTGAAGCGCCTTCAGCATCCAATTCATCATGGAGTGACGCGTTTTCCCTGCCTCCAACGCTATGGCGTCCCGAATGCCGTCTGGAAAACGGACTGTTGTGGTGTGGCCCCCAAGCATTGCGGAGAGGTCGATGTGAGGGACCTCAATAAGGATCAAGCTGGCCCTGGCTTCACCAAGGTGGTTCACGTAGAGCTGACGAGCAAACCTCGCCCTTTGATTCCCGTCCAGGGCCTCAGTGACCGCCATGATGATTTCAGAGTTAACGCTCCGGCTATGGCTGCTCGCAACTTTATCTAGGGCGTCAATGATGGTGGCGTGAGTGCGTAGGACAAATTTGTCCGCTTTACGGGAGTCACGCACACGCCGGCAGGACAGTGTAGGTGTGGCGTCAACGTGAGCCATTGGAGCGATGGATAGAGCGATCAATGGGGCGTCCTTGCGGTTAGGTAAATCGAATTATCGGTGGGCGGCGCAGAGCACGTCTTCTAGTCGTGTGTGGTTCAATGGTAGCGAGCAGGGTACCGGCAAAGTTGTGCAGTCTGCGCCCCTTAACGGTCAGAACTGGCTCTACCGCTTGAGGGCTTTGGCAGAGATCAAGCGCAACGTCAGCTGGTACTTCTCACCATTGATGGACCAGTCGAGGTTTGTTTGCTCACCAACAGCCATGGCCACGTCCTTCACGATGGTTTGGGGGGAGGACTGGCCGTCCTGGCCTTCAACGAATTGCTCGAGCTTGATCTGCGTCTGTACGTCGTGCGACTCCTCGAACTGGCCAGGCGCGAGCTTTTCGGGAGTCAGAACAAGCCGATAACTGTAGGCGACGAGCTGATTCTGCGTTGTCGATTTCTTCCCTTCAGTCATAGTCTTGAGAATGTGGCTTTTCCAGCGGTGCTGGAGGATCAAAGGCCGACCATCGTATGTACCTGTTGATTCTTCCTTCAGCGCTTTGACGGTGTGGTGGGTATCGGTAGGCATGATTTTGAATTCACTCTGGAACCATAAATCATAGTTAGCAGCCTGTGCTTGGGCGCTGATTGCGCAAACGCACAGTGCAATGGCTTTGAGGAGCTTGCTGAGGTGCATCCTGGTTTCCTTGGTGTTATTGGGAGGCAGCGAATGGCCGACAGTTTTTTCGGTAGCTCGCCGGATCGTTGCTTTCAGCCCGTAGTTTCAGAGCCGAAAATTTCTTGGCACAATGCCACTGTATTTAATCACAGTGTCCAAGCGTGTGTCGGAGACTGTGCCCATGCCAGGGCATTGAAGGAAGCACGAATGTCGAACTACACCATTCAAGACCATGCCCACCGTTTCGCCGTGTGGGCCGCTGGGCGTGCCTACTCACGTAGCGGCGGCGACGGGGGGGGGTATTCCATCAAGTACGCACAGCGGATGCTGGAAGCTGCTGGCATGCGCGATATCAACACGCCGGAGGACCTCCCCAGCAAGGAGGGAATTGACGCGTTCATACATGAGCGAATCGAGGCCGTTCGTGCATCTCGACCGGCGACCTATGTGCACTACCAAACCAAAAAGAAGATGGCATTTCGTTGCACCTATGGCCGTGCTCAGAAGCTTGTGATTTTCTAGACAGACACCGCCTTAGTGTCAAAGCCCTTAGGCTTTGACATGCCCATGCCCATGCCCATGCCCATGCCCATGCCCATGCCCATGCCCTTGAAAGCTTAAAAAGAGCTTTTGATTGGGAGTGCTCTAGGCTTGATGCTCCTGACACACCCCGATCTAAGGCATACCCCTGAAACCTTTGTTTAGATGCCCATTCTGCGAACTGCATCGACTGGCTATCTTAAATCGAACAGCTAGGGTCACTGATGGTCTAGTTACCAAACCAAGAAACATTTGGGAGATGTTCAAGGACGCCGGCATGCTCTGTGACGGGTTACTACAAACATCCTAATTTGATGCCAACATGCGTCAATACATCGGTGACCTTTGGAAGGGTTAAGGAGCTGTACATGGCTGGTAGTAGTCTTTTCGCATTATTGGACGACATCGCCACTCTGCTCGATGACATCGCACTCATGAGTAAAGTCGCCGCTAAGAAATCAGCTAGCGTCCTTAGCGACGACCTAGCGGTGAATGCTGAGCAGGTCATTGGGATGAAGGCTGATCGAGAGCTGCCGGTGGTATGGGCTGTTTTCAAAGGGTCAATGAGGAATAAAGCCATCCTTGTCCCTTGCGCTCTGATTCTGAATGCTGTGCTGTCAGGAGCTGTTCATTGGTTGCTGATGGCCGGTGGCGCCTACCTTTGTTATGAAGGATTCGAGGCCATAAAAGAGAAGCTCACTCGTGATCGTGACGATGGGAAAGGGACGAAAAAGCTCACGAAGCTCAAGACCCCTGAAGAGATGGCTGCGTTTGAGAAGCGAAAAGTAAGTGGCGCGATTCGTACTGATTTTATCCTCAGCGCTGAAATCATTGTCATAACCTTGAATATCGTCGCCGAAGCATCTTTGCTGCAGCAGATCCTGACATTGATCATCGTCGCTATCATGATGACGATTGGGGTGTATGGCTTGGTCGCGGGTATTGTCCGGATGGATGATGCGGGCCTTGTTCTTGAAAAATCACGAGCGCAAGGAGCATGGGGAATGTTTGTCAGAAGGTTAGGTGGTGTGCTTCTTTCCGCTGCACCCATACTGATGAAGTCATTATCCTGGATCGGGACTATTGCGATGTTCTTGGTTGGTGGTGCGTTTGTAACTGACGGCATCGAGCCTCTCACACATTTTGTGGATGGTCTCGTAGAAAGATCGAGAGATTGGGAGTTAGCTGTGACTCTGGGAGTTCACTGTGTAATTGGCGCTTTAGTGGGTATGACGGCAGTTGTGCTTGTCAAAATCGTCTCGACCATTTCCGGCAAAACAGCACAATAGCAGGTGCACTGACGCGTGCATGATCCCCAATTTGCTATAGCGGGCATCAGATACCACCTAGGCCTTACTGCTGCAAATGTGCTATGTAGTTTGCTGCCAGTAGCGATGCACCGTTGAACCAATCCAAGTCTCTGCGCCACTCCCACCTGACTCAATCCTAAATCATTCAGTTCTCTCAATGCATCGGCATTTTTGGTATTGCCTAGTTTCCCCTGAGCACGTTTTTTCCAGTTCTTTACCCACAAACTGACTTCGGAAAAGCTCTTCTCCGCCCTCTGCTCTGAATGAGTCCAGTTGCGCGTGTGCTCGCTTTAGGGTTGCGTCAGTACCGATCGATCTGGATTGGGGGGTTCGAAGGGAGATTATGAGTCAGAGTTTCACCGCTCGGGTAGATCAGCTATGGACTGTTTTTCTGTAAATAGCTTTCCATTTGCGTGGACTTCAAGAAAATCCATTAGGTGGCTTTCCTCAAAAAGAACCTCACCGTTGGGTTAGGGGCTTAACTAGAAAGGGCCTGTCAAATATTTGAGGGCCCTTTTTCACTAAAACAACGATATAAGAATTTAGCTTGAAAAAAGCCTTAAAGGCTTTCGACGAATGTATCACATTCGTCTATCACGTACTGAGGTACAAGCTGAAATTGAGAGGGGTTAAGCTGGTATATGTAGTTGTTTTCAATATGGAACGCTTCGTTTATAAATTTGCGAATTACGTCGGATTCAATATCCTTGGCTTTGCCATCGAAAAGCATTCTGTAAAGGTGAAGCTTTTCATAGTTGTTTTTTGAGTCGAAATACAGTTTTTTCAGTTCGCTGTCATTTTGTACTAGCTGAATAAGTCGGTTGTATTCAAAGCTCTCTACGAATTTACAGATGTGTTGAGTTCCTTCTTCTAATTCGCTTTCTGATAGATCAATAAAGCCACCGTCTGAATCTTTTTTAGATGGCTTGGATCTTTTATGGAAAAGGCTGGAAAGTATGTCAAAGCTGAATTGCTTGTTTTCCGTGATTTCGTAGTAACGGCGTAGATAAACAAGTCGATTTATTTCATGGCAGTCCGTTCGCGAGTTGGTCACGGCAATTTCGATGAATGTCTGAATGTCTGCCCTTTCAATTATATTTTCGCTTAATTGGCCTTGATTGTTCATGAGGAAATAAACAGCTGGTTTTATGAAGCGGTCTGGGTGATGAAGCATCATGTCTACGACAGGTTCAAAATCGTGAGTGAGGAAAAGAACTGTCTTTCCTCTGAAAGAATTTTCTTTGCGAAATAGAGCGTCAACTATAGCGTATTTCTTGTTTTTATCGAAAGATGAAATGGGGTCATCGAGAATGATTAGATCGGCTTCGCTTTTTAGGCAGTCATACATAAATAAAACTAGTGAAAATGCATTGCGCTCTCCATAGCTTAGGTGAGAGCGTACATTAGCAATCTCTCCATCTACTGAGTTGTGGATCAATTTTAGTTTATAGCTTTCGCCATCCGCGACGAGTATAACTGAATAGTTGTACCCGGCATTTCGCAAAAAATCATTGATACCAATGCCATTATTTTTTATGAGTTTTTCTATCAGTTTTTTCTGTTTTACTACACTTCCTTGGAGTTTTCCTGCTTTCTCAAGCAGTGCATCAATCCCTTTGTTTACTATTTCAATTTTTTCTGCTGTGCTTTCTGAGTTTAGATGGACGTAGAACTCGAGTTGAATTTTATGGTTCTTTAGTTCTTCAATTATGGCGTCAACATTTTTAAATGATGAAAATCCTAGATTCTTGGCTTTTGTTAAACTGTTAGATAGGCGGTCAATTTGATCCCATACTTCACGAATAAACGCAGCTTGGTCATCCGTGTATCCTTCAATATTCTTTATGAAGCTGTCGATGCTGTTGCGAGTTTCAGTTGAGAAATATTTATTGAGCTTTGAGAAGGTGGTAATTGTTTTTGCTAAACTTTCAATGGATTTTGAGTCGTACGACTCTGTTACCTTTGTTATCACTTTTAACGTATCTTTTACATCGTGTGTGCAATATGGGCAATCTGATGATATGTCTAGAAAAGGCTTGCCTTCTTGTTGCCACTTTATCCATTTGTAATTCTGCTCATGTTGAATCAAGGTCGTAAACTTCTCCAGGCCAGCCGGAATGGATTCTACCTTGTTACCGTTTTTTAGCGCTTTAGCCACATTGCTCGAAGCATGAAATCCATTTTTTACGGGCTTTCCAAAAGCGCTGGAAAGCTCAAGTAAATCTGTGATTAGTGTTTCAATTTCTGGATCTGCCATTAGCATATCCTTCATTTCGCCAGTTAGATTTTTTATCTCTTCCATTCCAGCATCATAATCCTTGTCCCTGACAAAAATGTCGAAGCTGCCCTTCACTAGTTCATCAGCTTGGAAAACGAAATCATTAATATATGACTCGTCAAAAATTCTAAGTTTAATTATTTCTTCAGCTCCTTCTATCTTAGGGGCTAGTTCTGCGTTTTCTGAGTTTTTGAAAGACGTAAGTTCAGATAATTTGCTTGTGCCAGCTAGTCTGTCCTGTATAGAAAGCGACAGTGCTCTTGCTATGGTGCTTTTTCCTGTTCCGTTGGTTGCATACTTGATATTAAGCTTGCCCAGAGTAATATGAAGGGTGCCAGTATCTATGTTGTTGCAATTCGAAATTTTGATATCCATATTCCGTTCCACAGCACTGAGGTGAGCCTGAATGATAGCTGATAATATTGTCTATGCTGGAAAAACACTCTATGACAGTAGCCAAAATTTGTCCCGGCCGACTTTTATGTCGCCTGCTTTCGCGATCCTGTTGGAGACAAGATCGCCGGTTTCTTTAGGGGGAGCAATAGAGACACTTTATGGTTTAGAGGCCAACGCAGCCCCGCCCCCAATTCAAAATGTAGTTTTTGGTGTATAGTTAAGTGACTAATTACATAGAGATCTACCATGTCCAAACTCGCAGAATTCCGCCAACTCGAAAAACACCTCGCCGAACAACTCGAAGCTCTCGAAGCCCTGAAAGGGGACGCTGGTCTTAAGAAAGAAATCGAATTTGAAACCAAGCTGCGCGCACTGCTTGCCGAGTATGGCTACAGCCTGCCGAACGTGATCAACCTACTTGCTCCGCAGTCTGGTCGCCGCGCTCAAGCAATCGAATCCAAATCCGGCAGCCGCAAGCCACGCCAGGTTAAGGTCTACAAAAACCCGCACACTGGCGAGCTCGTCGAAACCAAAGGCGGCAATCACAAAACGCTGAAGGAATGGAAAGCAGAGCACGGTTCCGCGACCGTTGAGTCCTGGCTGGCCAAGTGATTTTGGTTTGAATACAAAAGGGCCCGAGAGGGCCTTTTTTGTTGGTTGGGATGATGAAGGATACGGAGAAGCGGATGGGAGCCCAGCCGACCTCGACAACCTTCATTGAGGTATTCGCCTGCACCTGAGTCAGTGGTGCGGTTCGCTGCTACACGCTTTTTCGATTCGCTTTTGGTGATCTATCCCTTCACGCATTGCAATTCCAAAAAAGCTGGAACGCTACATAAATCGCCTCGCTGCAATGCTTGAAATCTTCTCATGTGGCAACTGCCACATGCCTCCCCCACGAGGGCGTACCGCGCGTTCAGAACACTTCTGCTCGCCGGCGCTAGTCAAGTATCCGAAACATTTAAGGTTATTACCTGTGACCTTTTGGTGGTGAATCCTCTTGTCTCAACTCGGTGTGGATTCACCACCTTTTCTCTCCTCTCTCCCGCTATCGATCAACTACTTCAAGCCTTACTACAACACACTGATCAAAACGACCGATTTTTCCTCTATGGACAAGCTTAAGGTGTTGAAGCAATTGTTGAAGAGAGGGATTACAGGTCTGGTGGTGGAGCTCTGCTCGGTCAACCTGCGCTCGCGCATCGGCACCGTGCAGACGGTACCCATCGACCTGACTGAGATCATGCCTGCCGAGTTTATGGACGGGCGCAATATTGACGAAGTCGATCTGAAAGAACGGAGGCAGGAACAGTTGAAGGAAATGGCACACACGCATTACGCCAGATTCCCACTCACGGCAACGCAAGAACGCAAGAACGCAACACCTTCCTGCACGGCACTACGTTCATCGGTCAAACTGATAAGCCGTGGAACTGGTAGAGGTCAAGCCGATAAGGAGAGATACCACTCACACTCCGGCTACCTGGGGCGGATCTCTCATTGGCATGGAAAAAGAGGTGCTTTGTCCTTCTTCAACGTCCTCAAACAGGCTCATATGTATGAAGTTTAGTGAGTTTATGTAGAGCACATTTAAATTTTCGTGAGAAGAATTTTAAGTTCGATCGCTCTCCAAATCCTCAGGGGATGTTGACGTTACAAGATATAAGTTCTCTTTAATGATGTTTATATCAAAAAAATGGCCTTGCGCAAATTGCATGAAGTAGCCGATAACGTATTGTAGAAAGCTCTGGTGGTCTGTGATCTGTTCAGAGATGTAGGCGAGCGCGGCGGCGAATCGGTACTCAGCGTGCGCTTTATCATAGGATTTTAGGAAGAGCTCTATGCCATGATTGAACACATGTGAAGAATAAGACGTGACAGGTGTATATGACGGAGAGTTAACCCTGTGGCGGCCCCTTGAGAAGAATTGGCCCTGAAGGTGAACGAGTATCAAGTCAAGTAAGAATGTAGGATTCTCACTCCCCACAAAAATCTGTTTGCCGTGGTTCTGGATGATTTTGAATAAAATGAATCCAGCAAGATTATTCGGGTGCTCTGCGAGCTTTTTGACCTCTGAATACGTAAGGGGCAGTGGCAAAGCTCCCATTGCGTATAGCATGACTGCATGTCGCTTATGCTCAAAATCAAATGGCGCGCTGGACATTGCTCGAGCAATTAACGCATGAGCATTGACCACTAAACGATCATAGGACTCATGTAGCTTAGCGAACACTGGGTCCATACACAGCCATGGGACGTTGCTTGCTGATGAGAGCTGCATTGCGTCATACACCGTGTGATCGACACCCCCTCTGATGGAATAAACCTCCAGCGCGGCGTTGTGCAACCCTGGGTGGCCAACTGACGAGTTTTCCAAGATGCATCTCAGCGCGGCAATAACATGCCCATTGTGCGCTTGGAGGTCGGACGCTGTGGTGCGATAAAATTTTCCGGCATCCGTAACGCCCATCATCATGAATTTTTCGTCGCTGATCTTTGCAACCCACGCACTTAAAGCTTCCTTGGTGGCTGCCGGCAAGATGAACGTAATGCCGCTTTCCAGCAACCGTTTCGCTAGGTCCGTGACGGCAAGGTAGCTGATGCTGTATGCGTCTAGTATCACCGCCTTCGGATCGGCGTCCCCGATGGCATAAAGCAACGATTTGGGAATTCCGGCATCTGTCCAGCAATTGAAAGCTGCCTTGAAAGCATTCTCCGAGAACAGCCCATGTCCTCGCATGAACAATGGGATGCTGTCGATCGTCCGAAGTTGAGACCTTCTTTCGCTTCCCAGACTCAGCTTTTCCTCGAGAAAAGGTACAAGCTCTGCTGCGTCTGATGGGGGCCTCATAATTACGAAGCAGTCACTGCCGTCATTGTGCGTATGCCGGAGTTGAGCTGCCATTCGTAGGCAAGCGATGTAGGGCGGAAGGTGCTCCTCGATCACGTATGTCACCATCCCGAGTGCCAGCTTCTCATCAATTGCTGAGGTCAGCAGCAACTGTCCTAAATAGCTAGAGCCCTTCAACGTGCATTCGCTCACATCCAAGTGATCCTCGACGATCAGCTTGGTCAGCCTGACACCGTCTTGGGTAAATTGAACTGCTCCCAGGCATTGCGGCAACGTTTGCGAAATCTCGATATCGGCTCGTCCGTCCATGCTGGAGCCAAAGTGAAAGTCGACGAACTCGATTGCCAGGTTGAGAGGATCCTGGATGAACCAATCCACCCACTTAGTCTCTGCGCGTTTGAAATTTCCTGCCCGGGTCATGAAAAATAAAATTGCCACCGTCTCCCTGGAGTAGTGCTCCAACAGAGAGTCGAAGATCCGCGTTTGAAAGTTGCGCTGCTCCTCGATGTCTTGATATCTGTCCCGCAGATAACAACCCCGGTACCAGCAATGCGGCAAGTCTGGAGCGAGGTCGATCATTTGGTTGCTGATTTCTAAGGCGAGCGGGATTTCCCCTAGCTTTTCATGTTTTAGCGAGCAGAAATTCATCAATGAGAGGGAAGATTCGGCGTCGGCCACTCTACCCAAGACTTCATCAAAGGTTTTGAACTGCTGTGCTTCTAATAAGCATTTGAGATGCGTTACGACAAAGTTTGATGGCCAAAGCGCGTGGTCACCTATGATCGGCGACGTTAAGATCAGTGCCTTGTCAGGCAGCTCTGCATCGAACAGTTTTTCAGCGAGTTCGAAGATTCGTGCGGGGGAGATTTCATTGATTTCATGACCCCACTTGTCGAAAAAGTGTTCTACCGCCTCGGCCAGAGCGCTTCGCTGTGCCAAATCATCATGCTGTTCTGCAGCTCTGAACGAGCGAGCAAAAAGCTGCGTGAATGCGACTTCCTTTTCGGAGAGATCGCTGATTGTCATCTCACCTGCTAACCAATCCGTTATTTCGGCGGGGGTAGCAAGGTGGATAAAAGGAATCACCTGATTAATGGTATGACTGGTCGCGGCGAGAAAATCCCTGCACCACGCATTTCGCGTGGAGTAGCTTTCACTGGCGGCCTGCAGGTCGCGCTGCCACTGAGGAAGTTCGGAGTCATCACCGGCTATCGCTTTCAACTGAGCAGCAGTTTCGGCGTGGGACGGCCCCAAGAAATCAGCATATTTCTTAAGCGCGTCGAGCAGAGCGGCTGGATGGGCCCCTTGATAGCAGCTCAGTATGGGGCACGCCATATTGTAAAGGCGTAGGTCTGTACCGTTTGAGCGTCCCAAGAGATCGACAACTTCAGCGGTCAGCGCGTCAAGCTTCTGCTTTACCTGGGGGGAGCACAGCCATAGGTGACGCTGGTGTAGCTCGCTATTGAGAGCCAAAGCACTAACCAACACTCGAAGCACCTTGGCGTTATAGCTCGGATACATCTCGAGTAATCGATCCCCAACGCGCACTGCTATGTCTAGCAGTTCCAACCTGAACGCACCCTCAACAATGCCATTCATCTCACTTTCAGTGAGGATGAATTTTTGGCTAACTGCCTCCAGTTCGGCCTCATCCGCAAGGAGGCTTAAAAATGCTTCTTTGGCATACTGGCCGGGCTGCGATTCAGAGGCGAAGTGTTTTTTTGTTTCCGCCTCTTTTTCGGTTCCGGCAGAGAGCCTGATCATCGCAGCGAGACAGACATCTTTAACGATTGAGTCCGCGGTCGCCGAAACGATTTTGAAGATGGTACCCCATGCAGTGCCTTGGTCTGCGGGCTCAATCAAATCGCCATAAATTGAAATGGCTTCTAGTAGCGCGTCGGTCTCGAGGTCCTGGTGGGCCATGGACTTCAGCAGGCTCATCTGGGTTTTTGCCTTATCCAGGTCTTTTTTGCGCAGGCTCTCGAACACCATCTCCATAGGCTTGAGAAGGACGTCCGGGGCTAGTGTTTTGATCGTTACGAAGATTTTATCTCGAACATTATCGCCACTTCCGCTGTGATGCTGCTCAAACGTACTCAACCTGCGCTACCTCAGACCGATCAGTTATTAACGATTTTATTACCGGCAACGTTGTCTCCACTGCCGCTATGGGTTTGGGTGACGGTATTGATTTGTGACGGTGCAAACAAGGCCGCCTGCGCATTGATGTTGCGAATCAGGTCCTGAAACTCAGCTGATTCATCAAGGCGTCGAGTGATGGCTATCTCGCTCATTTCATTGCTTATTTTGAGCTTGGTCAGCTCATCAGCCACAGCGTCGGCCAGCACCTCGTCTCTGATCCACTGAGCTAAATACTCTTTCAGAGATTGGCCTGTGAGCTTCAGGCCATGCTTGAAGATGTCATAGGCGGAGCTCGCGATGATGCCGGAGGTGATGAAGTCCATTGTGCTGTATTCCTTCAATTAACATGACCTGAGGAGCCGACTCCTCAGGAGACAGGACAGACCGTTCAGCTGTGAATCGGTTGAGCTAGAGAGGGCTACTGTAATGTGTGCCAATCTAACTGGGGCGATCTATGCTAGCACCTGTGACGTATACCGGTACCGTTAGCCGGCTGTCGAATGTCTTCAAATTTCTGGTTTTTTGCTGATGTCGCCCGTATGGCTTTGGCATCTCCTTCATACCAAACCTGCGCCGGAGCAATGCCCAGAATGGAAGGTGAGACGAATGAATTGGAACTACGCCCTCGGGTGTTCGACTCCTATCTTATCCAGCTCGGCGATATTGTCCTGACGACCACCCCGGATCCGATGAGCCTAACGATCCGTAGAGTCACCGGCGCGGACATTTCTCACGCAATGATTTGTGTTGGTAAGTCGAGTGTGATCGATTCAACCGGCGACGGTGTACACGCACGCAACCTTGAGCGGCTCATTCTCGAACCTGGCTGCGCGGGGTATGTGCTGCGGCCGTTGAAGCCACTGACGACTGAGCAATTGCATTCTGTCATCTCCTTCGTTAGAGCTGCGGTTGGCACTCGGTACTCCATGACTGGAGCCGCCAAGAGTGTGCTTGCTGGTTTCGTGGTCGGTCGGAGACAGTATTGTTCGCGCTTAGTCGCCCAGGCTTACCATAGGGCCGGCGTGAACCTAGTGCCGGATGCGGACTTTTGTCATCCCGGGGAATTGCTGAAGAGTGTGGCGCTCGTTGAGATCCCAAATGTGCTTAGAGATCTCAGCGCAGCAGAAGAGGCTGACTGGCGTGACAGTATCGATCACGTTCAGGCTATGCGCGACTCAACCAACCTCTTGCTTCGGGAGGCCCGCAAGCTGTCCTCTGACATTGAGTCACTCAACGACATCGATGCATACCTGGTTGAGCATCAGGAGGCAGACGTTCACTTGGTGCAAGCTCTGAGAACTTCGAGATATCTGGATCTGTGGCGAGATGAGCTTGAAAGGAATGCCTGGCAGTACCACCTCGCTGTTATGGAGGAATACGAGCGGTCGGCGGAGGGTAAGAAGAGGTATTGTGAGGAGCTATTGGCAAGCGAGAAGCTGGGCCAAAATCGTTTTGTCGTTAACCACGCGTGCTACGTGACCTTGAACGCATTGCATCCTCGCAAATACTTCGCTCTGAAGATCGACTTGTACAAGCTTCTGACCCAGCAGCATGCTCGACGCATAAAGGCGGCCGCTACTTGGCTTGAACGTAGGGGACTGCTGGAGCCTGAACTTCGCACGTTGCTCCGCCCGCACACGCCGGAGTGGTTCGCTTCGCTACGCGAATGGAACCCAAAGCAGGCCGCGATGACGGAAGCGGGCATTAGGATAGCGGGAAGCTTGGATGTATGCACTGTCTGCGCAGATGAGCCAGCTCGCGATTATGTCCTCTTGAATACGCCTGCCGCTGGACCGGGGACGCTTCGGCTTTGCGATGATTGTTTTCGTATCCGCTCCATTGACGAACCAATGAAGACTTTTTAGCCGAACGAAACTGCGGTTGAGGTGAGCCGAACCTGACCGCGCGCAGGTTGGCTCCAGTCAACACGACTTACACCCTCGATAGAACGACAGCAGCGCAGAGAACTAGTACGACAGCGGTTACTTGCTCCACGCTGACGCATCAAAGGGCGACGACTGCACCACCGAACGCATTAAGGCGTTGGGCTAGGGCCGCTGAACCGTTATCTGGTTTGGAAAATTGCATAAATTTCCTCCCTAGACGCCCATCCAGTCCCTTGATGCGGCTGGTATGAATGCTTACAAAGCCTGCGACTGATCGGCTCGCGGGCGGCGGAATAGGCCCTGTCACAGAACGGGACTGGAAGATACTGGTGGAAGCTGGCGTACTATTCAGAATCAGATAACCATCATCGGCAAGGATTTCCCACGTGGCTAAAAATCAGAAAGCCATGCCGGCTCTCGATGCAGCGAAGCTGCGCGAGAACGCACTCACTTCGATTCGCCTTGGTGTAGAGGATTTCCAACGTAGCCAGGGTGGCGTGAGCCCCGACCCTGCCAGAGCGCTCTCTTCAATCCGGAACCTCTTTGCTGGGGTTTTGCTGCTTTTCAAGTACAAAATCGCGAATGGCGTTGTTGATCCAGCTGACGCGGCGGCCCTGATATTCAATCCTCCAGAAATTCTGCCGCACCCAGATGGTAATGGTGGAGTCACTTGGCAGCCCGCTGCGCGTTTCAAAGATACGACCATTGATGTGGCAACGATAAAGAAGCGCTTTGATGCTTTCGGTATCGAGATGGATTGGGACGTCATATCCAAGCTTCAGTCTTGCCGCAACCATCTGGAGCACCTTCATCCAGCACATACTCTTGGCGAAGTCGCCGATTTTGTAGCGGAATTATTTCCGATACTGCGGGATTTCATCCACGTCGAGCTTGAGGAGGAGCCTGCTGCCATTCTGGGAGATGCGTGGCAAATCATGCTGCTGCATCACGACTTTGTCGCGGATATTAAAGAGCAATGCGATGAGGCTTGGGCCGAAGCCGGTATTCCTGATGGCATGAGTGAGTGGCTTGAGGCATGCAAATGCTCTGAATGCGCCTCGGCACTTCTGAAGCCGGCTCCGGAAAACGTAGATGCTGGCGACACAGTGGAATCCGACGACGAGCGATTCCTCGCAATGTGCGTAAAGTGTGGCCATCGAGAGCTGATCGCGCCTATGTTGCTGGAAGCGCTAGGCAAATCGCATACCTACGATCCACGTGACGGCGAAGAACCCACTTTGGAACTATGCCACGAATGTGATCGGGAAGCTTTCGTCGTCTTAGATCAGGCATGCTTATGGTGCCGCTGCGAACTCGATTACACCGAATGCGAAGACTGCGGTGATCCGCTAGGGCAAGAAGATCAAGTCAACGAAGGCCGATGCTCCTACCACGCTCATGCGTATGAGAAGTTCATGAGCGAAGACTGATCGTTGCGAATCCTTCGTACCCTTACGGGCACTTCTATATGAACTGGGCCTTGGAAGGTGTTGGATAAGAGCTTCGTTGGGGCAGGGAAATCCCGGCGATAAGAGCGATGGTGCCCGCCTCAAAATAGGCGGACACCATCGGCCCTGATGCTGTGTTCGTAAGGTATTTTTTGGGCGCATACAAAAAAATGGACTATCTGCATGAGCACAAAAATGATGACGATCCTGATGGGAAGGGCGCCTCCGGTTGATCGTATAGCTGGTGATCAAACCTGCGCGGTGACTCCATTGTCGCGGCTCCTTTGAAAATTTTTCACTAGATGCCGCCTATCTCCCTAGAGTTGAGGTAGTCCAGAACTCGATCAGCCTCAGCTCTCTGTAACTTAGAAAAGTTGGTGTAAACATCCCGCACTTTCTTGCCGTACTTATCTCGGAGTAGAGCCTTTTGCTTTTGAACGGTCGGTAGCGTCGAGACATAATCCATGTCGACCGTGGTCATCACACCTTTCGGAAGATCACCGTTTTTCATCTCAACATGTGTCCCGCGCGGACCTACAGGATAAAAACCTAAATGTTCGTAAACCGGCACATTTTCGATTGAAGCACTCAAACCAATAAGCGGGAAGTGTTGGGTTAGGACATCCATCATCTGACGTAAAATACCCTGACGACGATTTTCCGAGCGAACTGCGGTGTAGTTCAAGCCCGCAACTTTAGAACCGTTGCGGTGCGCAGAAATAATCATAAACCCCACAAGAATCTTGTGGTTTTCTTCCTGTTCAGCGGCCGCGATCAAGTAGATATCCATTCCAGGACGTCCAACCCACTGAAGATACAGAGCGACCTCAGCAATCAATTCCGCCTTGGCAACTTCATAAAGCGGATCTGTCTCAGAAACTTTTTGCTTGCTAAGGGAAGTTATGTTGTCACCGACAATTCCAAGCACCGATTGGAGCAGTACCTCGGGAATGCCTAGTTCATAAAATTCAACGTGCGCCATATTTTTCTCCATTTTCTATTTGGTCGCGCTGGTTGCTCGACCAACTCAAAAAACGCTCCATCGATTCGGGTTAACGTCAGGCCAATAACGCGGCCTGCGACATGGTTCGGGAATTTTCGAGAGCCATCTGGCAGATTGACTCGATAAAAAATACCCCGTCAGATGCCACATCTCCAACGTAATACGAACTCCCTATTGATACCTATAAGCGAGTAGGGTTAACGATATCATTATGCCAGCTCAAGCAGGAAAGCTCGGCGGAA
The DNA here is from genome assembly GCF_000408945.1 of Pseudomonas sp. G5(2012). Classification (NCBI taxonomy): domain Bacteria; kingdom Pseudomonadati; phylum Pseudomonadota; class Gammaproteobacteria; order Pseudomonadales; family Pseudomonadaceae; genus Pseudomonas; species Pseudomonas sp. G5(2012). The sequence goes on along the minus strand of NZ_APIO01000001.1, from coordinate 266,352 downwards.
AATTCGTTTGAATGAGGCGAATGATCGATGGGCACGGGTGGGGCTTGCCGACGAGGTTAATGGGACTTAAATATAAAGGAGCCTTCGCTCTAATTTATCGCTAAATAGCCGGAGGTAGATCGGAATGACCATGCCAGGTGAGCGCACTCGCGCCGTGATTCAGACGCATGAGTTCCTCGTCGAGTTGTCTCGCGATTCGTCGCTGCCTGAAAAGGTTCGTCGCGATGCCAAATTTCTATTGCGACATTACCCAAGCAAGGCAGACATGGAGAGAGCAGTCCAGAGCGAGGAGCTACCCGCTTCGCTAGCCGAAATAATCGAGCCCGTTTTCGGTAATCCAAGCGATGGTTGAGGCTCTGCATCGGGTACGGTTTTACAGGGGACATCAAATACGCTGAACTACAGAAGAATTCAGATGGGCCAGAGTCGTCCCCTGGGCTGAGTAATGGAGCCGCATGGATGAATCGTTACTGCGCTAACTAAAGCAGGCGATAGCTGCGCTAGAGCCCCTGGATTTTGAAGTGGAAGGAATCGCTAGCGAGTGGTTGAGATCGCTATTTTTGTTGTCGCATTAATTTCCGATTAGTCTCATTTATTTCCAAATCCGACACTTGCTGATTGTGTCCAAAGCACCACGAACGTTATCGGCGACATCCGATGCCCCTCGCTGCTCGACCCAGAGTGTCAGCTCCTTGATTGCGGCTTTGAGGACGAGCTGGTTTTGATTGATCTTGAATAGCAGGGAAGGGAGCAGGTCTGAGTTCGACATTGTGATTCCACCCTGGAAGACATCAGTGTAACAAACACTCCTGGCTGTTCGGAAAACGATACACTCTAGGCACTCTGCCATCACCGCTACCAGCTTTCGTCACGTACACATCATGGATTACAAGCGTATTAGAGGCATTGATTCATGACAGCGCTTCGCTTTTGAAGAACTCGCTTGCCAGGTTGCACGGCGTGAACCACAAGTCGCTAACGCCGTAGGCGAATAGCAGGTGCCGGGGGGACGGGGGAATCGAAGCATACTGGCTGCTTAGTGACGGAAGCGAGATCGGTTACCAAGCCAAATACTATCTAAAAGCATGTGACATTGATTGGGCTTTTTACTCGATACCTCCTATACATTTCAGAAACTTGTCAGATTACGCATGCTGTCCAGGGATGCTCGGAACTAATCGTCAATTCTTGAGCTAAAGACAGGTTCCAAAAGCCCTGACAATGAGTCTGCGTGTTCCTCGATGCGGCCCGCCGTCACCATGTCCCCTCTCGTCGGGTAGTGGCGCAAAAGAAATTTAGCATCACGACGAATACGCGCGGGTAACGAGGGATCGCGGGATAACTCGACCAGAAAGTCACGAGTATGGATTACTGAGCGGGTGCGCTCATGCGGCATTGTCATTTCACCTCCACACAGACTTAAGGCAAATACTTTATTGCTGGGCTGCGTTTTGCCAGAGTGCTTCATGCGTGCGGCGAGACGGCATTAGCGCTGGTAAATGACGCGCTGAACCTCAAACCTAGCGCTTTTGACCAATTCTGCCTCGCTATACCGCTTACCGTTCTCCAGCGTGTAGATGTAAACGGATTCTCCGGTATGCTCGTTGACGGCTTCTTCGAGGGTGGCCAAGCGCTCCATCATCCACGCCCCGCTGCCATTAACGTCCCCTGGACTGACGACCATGACATCATCGACCCAGAGCGCATCGCCACGATCGTTGAGTAGTTGCTCGAATTCGCGGAGCTCCGGCATAAGTAGTGTGCACTGGTTTTGAGGCCCCGAACGAACATATCCGATCGAAACGTAAAGCCAGATGCTATTGAAGGACAGCTCTGCGTAGCGCCAATGGTGTATCTCGGGCCTACCGGCCATGAGCCCCAAAGGAACTTCGGCCTGTGCGTATGTCACCAACACTAGCGTTTTCCTTGCGAAATGAACACTATAGATTGTAGCTCTATGGTGTGCAATGGGGCTCTATCGTTCCTTTTGTGGGATGGATCGATGGAGCTGGGAAAAGCCTTTGGTGTCACATTAAGGCGTTATCGGGTAAGAGCTGGGCTATCTCAAGAGGCCTTTTCGTCTGTGAGCAGTCGAACCTACATTAGTACGCTGGAGCGAGGCCTCAAAAATCCCACGTTGGACAAAGTTAACGAAATTGCCTCAGCGCTAAAGGTGCATCCCTTAACTCTGCTGACGAGCTACTACCTGACGCTCGATGACACACTGTCGATCGACGATCTGATAGCCCGGATTCGTTCTGAGCTGATCAATGCGAACGGAGAAACCAACGACTATTAGCTTCGGATGTACCGTCAAGGTGGTGTTGACCCGATTGTGGAGTCTCACGAGTTCTCGTAAGTTACCCAATACGGTAAAGCTCTTTCCAAGCGTTCATACCAATGTTTCTATCGACACAGCATGGGAAAGGATACGTCCCTAGGGACTCGTCCCATGCAGTGAGAAATAGGTAAATATCGAGCAGGCTCTGGAGAGTTTATGAAAGGCCGAAGGAAGGTTAAAACCCAGAAGTGGCAATCGTGCGCTCAGTTTGCGACCGTAGCTTGTGCACTGGCTGGTGTAAAGTCGCCCAATCAAGAGATGTTCATGCGCGCCGCGATGCGGATCGGCCGCACTGCCGAGCCTGTAGGGGCAATGGCCGGTACCTATAATGAAGAGCCATCCTCAAACTAGAACTCCGCGCGGCAGGATCGCTTCTACATCAATTTATATGGTGCGCTGATGACCTGTGACACCTCCTATTGAACTCCAACATCAGGCTAGGATATGTCTACGAAGCCAGGGGTGATTCAGATGCTCATTTGGTCGTAGCGGTTGATGGATCATACGGGTACTGCCCGCCACACCCGTCTGGATAGGCGTTGTGGCGGGACTTTTCACATCTATCCTTAAGAGCCTGGAGCTTCTAGCTCCTTTGGAAACGGAGTGCCGGATGCATCCTGCATCGCTCGCGGCTCCTTCGCGATTTCTTCATGCACCCGTGCTTCTGCTTGCGTCAAATTGCGTGCTGCGTAAATCAGTGCAAAAAGGGTAATCGGCAGTACAGCGAGAGAACACATGATGGCAAAGCGCAGGTCACCGGTGGCATCGCTGATCAACCCAACGCAGTAGGGCCCCATGCCCAAACCAAAGATGTTCGGTCCCAGTGAGAAGGCGGCGAACGCCGTACCCCGCAGCCGGGGTACTACTAAGTCTTGAGTCGTGGCCTGTAACGGTCCGAACCACATTGGGACGAAGAACGTGGAGATGGAATAGGCCACGTAAAATACCGTGACACTCTCGGTTAGATACTGCACGACACTGGCTGCGGTAAAGCTCGAGACTGTGACGCACACGAAGAACAAGCGACCGGCGGGATGTCGGCGACGAGCCTTGTCGCAGAGCCAGCCACTTAGGGCAATGCCCATCCCGCCGGCAATGATGGCGATAACGCCAAGGTGCAGACCCGCCTCAGAGGTAAAACCGAGACTACGTGTTGCATAGACGAATACGAAACCGTTGACCGCGTTCATGGTGAACGCCAGAAAGCCACCCGCTACCATGAGCATGCGGAAGGTTTTAGAACCGGTTATCAAACGATGAGTCAGCGGGTCACTCAATCGGGCTGATTGAAACCAGTTGGCGCAGGCGTAAAAGGCAATACCCATGGCCAACCATTGCACAAAGTTACTGGTAATGGAAAAGCCTGCAACGGAGCCCAGCTCAGCTTTCCGGGCTGCCGAGAGTACCGCATTGGTAGCCCAGGTTCCGCATACGATCATCATAATAGCCAGCATTAGATTAATGCTATTACGTAGGTATTCGATTGGTGCGGCCTGAGTTGTCCTGAGGCGCATCCAGCTCCAAGGCGGAAACATCGCTGCCAAGTCGCGCATGGCTTGTCGGAAGGGGTTTGGTAGTGGTTTGACTGGAGTTCCGTCGAGGCGACCACGAACGGGTTCGCGTATTGTCAATATCACCACCAACGCAAACAATATCCCAGGCAGTCCGACTCCAATGAAGGACGCTTGCCAGCCGGTAAGTCCAAACGGCGCCGCTGCTCCATTTTGGCCGTACGCGTTTTGCCAGGCAGTGACGATCGAACCGCCGATCATCAGCGATGCTCCTGCCCCTAGATAGACACCCACTGAGTACAGCGCCAATACGGTCCCACGTCGCGCCTGTTCAAAATAATCGCCCAGTAACGAGATCGCCGCAGGAGAGGAGCTTGCCTCACCTATACCTACGCCGATTCTGGCCATGCCCAGGTCGGTAAAATGCCGCGCTGCGCCGGAAAGAGTCGTCATCAGCGACCAAAACGATAAACCCAGAGCGAGAGTGCGCACTCGACTCCAGCCATCGGCTAGGCGCGCTAGGGGTATGCCGAAGACGCAGTAAAACAATGCAAATGAAGTGCCATAGAGCAATCCCAATTGCGCATCGGAAATGCCAAGATCTGCTTTGATATATGGCGCAAGAATCGACACGATTTGTCGGTCGATATAACTGAAGGCGTAGATCAGGGTAAGTACCAGTAATACATACCAGCGGTACCAGGGGCGTTCAGTAATCATAATGGTCTACCTTTTTTTTTATTAAAGATATCGGTGTGAGTGCCCCGAATCAGAATACCTTGATCGGCATCTCAATGATAATCCGGAATTCATCGAAGTCTGGCCATCGGGTGCCAGTAGTGGCACGGTGTTTAGCATTGCGCAGGCGGATACTAAGATCCTTGGCTTTGCCTGACTGAACTACGTAGCCCAAATCGATGTCGCGCTCCCATTGTTTATTATCGTTGGGGTCTGAATCGTAGTTACCAATTTTCTTGTAGAAACTATTATCACTATGACTGTTGTCCATGCCTTGGCCGCGGATATAGCGCGTCATTAACGTCAAGCCGGGAATGCCGTACCCCGCAAAATTTAAGTCATATCGCAGCTGCCAAGACCGCTCGTGGGGTTCAGAGAATGGAAACACGCTACTCACATTATTGAGGTATGGAATTCCACTTTGGGTGCGTTCGAAGGCGATGTAGTCGAATGGTTCGTCGCCATCCACATATTGGTATGCTAATGAGATTTTATGACTGCCGAAGCGATAGGCGCCCAATACGGAATAGGTAAAGTTCTCGATTGGTCCGCCCTTTTCGGCACCATAGCTACGAGTGTTATATCCATTAAACTCAAAGAGCAGTGCCTTGTTGTCACTCAACGGCATGGTATAGCTGGCTCCCCCGTAATATTGGTGCCAAATGTCTTGGTATTCCGAACCGTAGAAAGTTGCGGTGAAACTGTTTTCAGCCTTGTATGTGCCACCGACGTAACTCAGGCTGCGACCTGCAGGCAGCACACCATAGTCGGTGGTGATCTCTCCGTCAGTGTTGGTGGAGTCATTACTGGTGACAGCCGTGAAGCGTCCGGCCTGTATATTTAGATGGTTGAACTCGTTGCTGGTGACGCTGAGCCCGCGAGCGCTGCTGGGCAATAGGCGCACATCCGAATAGGACAGCACTGGTACCTGTGGCATTTGCTCACCGAATTTGATTACGGTATTGGAGGCTTGTATCGCTAGAGCCACGCCGGCTTTGGAATATTCGTCCTCAGGATGTCCCGAATCACTCCAAGGCAGCAGACTGGTTCCTGTTCGTCCGCCGCCACTGTCCAGCTTCAGGCCTAATGCGGCATAACCTTCCAGCCCAAAACCCACTGTGCCCTGGGTGAACCCGGTATTGAACTTGGCTATAAAGCCTTGAGCCCACTCGCCCCGGTAGCCGTTGCGTTGAGACAAGGGCTTAAATTTGTTGGTGCCGAGGCCATTGGCGGCACCATCCCGGTAGTCGCGGTTGAAGTAGTAATTGCGCAGCATTAGGTTCAGATGGCTGCCGTCGATCAGACCAGTAGCTTGGTCCTGCTGACTGGCTGCAAATACGTCGGGCGACAGACTCGCCAGCGAACAACACAGCCATGACAAACCAAGCCAGTGACGGTGCGCAGGCAAAGCTGAGGGTAAAAAGCACATGAGGCGCCTCACTGTTATTGTTGTGTGTAAGGGCAACGTGCGGATGTGTCCGAATTTAGAGACGGCATTCATTTGCCAGCGTCCGCCCACTATTAATAGCGGCAGCTGGTATTGATCCGTCCAATACGATTTACCGATTTGTTGAGAACTTAAAGCTCTGTCTTGAAACCAGACATTTCTCCTCTGGAATGAGTCTGAAAGACTATTGGACGTAAATCGGATCATGCTTTATTCATGGCGCCAAAGCAGCGCGCGGCATTGGCACCTAACCACTTTGCGTAAGAACCTTTGCCTCTCAATGCATCGGTAAAGAGTATTGGTCAATCAACTTTTAACTTGGCTAAGTTAAGTCTCGTAGCGATTGACGGCAAAAAATAACAGGCGCCGTTTAATGCATTAAGCCTACTTATCTGGTGAGGAGTTCTTCAACATGGCGCAAAACGATTCGGGACGCCGTACCCCAGTCATGATTATCGGTGCTGGCCCCGTTGGCCTAGCCCTGGCTGGTGATCTGGGATGGCGTGGCATCCCTTCTATTCTGATCGAGAAGAGTGACGGGCAAGTATTTCAACCACGAATGGACATGGTTGGTATCCGCACAATGGAGTTCTGTCGCCGATGGGGCATCGTCGACGACGTGGAAAATGCCGGTTACAACCGGGACTACTCACAGGATTACGCTTGGGTATCGCAACTGGCCGGTGGCTATGAGTTCGGTCGCGAATCTTTCCCCACCGTTCGTGATGAACCCAAGCCAGCGCAGAGCCCGCAAAAACGTGAACGCTGCCCGCAGAATTTCTTTGACCCTGTGCTGACCCGCTTTGCTCAGCGTAGCGGGCTGGCGGAGATTCGCTACAACACCGAGTACGTGTCCCATGAGGAGCATGCCAACGGCGTAACTGTACGTCTGCGCGATATTATCAGTGGCGATGAGCAAGTCGTGGAATGCCAATATCTGGTCGGTTGCGATGGCGGCGCCAGCCGGGTGAAAGAGTGTTTGGGAATCAAGATGACCGGCACCCCGACGCTGACCTATACCACCAATGCCATTATCGAGTGCTCGGGACTTGAGGAGCTGCACGACAAGAAGCCTGGCTACCGCTATATCTTCATCGGCCCCGAGGGTACCTGGAGCACTGTCGTCGCGATCAATGGACGTAACTGGTGGCGTTTCTCAATTGTGGGCGACGGCACAATGCGCACGCTCAGTGAAGAAGACGTGGCCAAGGCATTTCAGCGCGCAGTAGGGCGCGATGACTTCGAGTTCAAGATCATTTCAGTCATGCCCTGGATTCGCCGCCAACTGGTTGCTGACGACTATGGCACTGATCGGGTGGTGATTGCTGGTGATGCGGCGCATCTGACATCGCCGACCGGTGGATTTGGCATGAATATGGGCATCCAGGATTCCGTCGATCTGGGCTGGAAACTTCAGGCGCTGGTTCAGGGCTGGGGTGGGCCGCATCTGATGAGCACATATGAAGAAGAGCGTCGTCCAGTAGCGATTCGGAACGTCAACGAGGCTACCAATAACCTTAAGTTGATGCTTACGCCACGTGACAGTCTCAGCCCTGCAGTGTTCGAACCGGGTGTCGAAGGTGATCGAGCGCGCCAGGAGTTCGGTGACGCGTACACCAAAATGATGAAGCGCGAGTGGTACACCATTGGTATCCATTTGGGCTTCCGCTACGAAGGCTCACAACTGATCGTTCCCGATGGTACGCCTGAACCCGAAGACACAGTCAGTACCTATGTGCAGACTGCACGCCCGGGCCACCGCGCGCCACATGCCTGGCTTGAACCTGGCAAGTCAACTCTGGATCTGTTTGGCCGCGAGTTTGTACTACTGCGCTTCGATCCCGCCCAACCGGTTGACCGTTTGGTGGAGGCAGCGAGTAATGCAGGCATGCCATTGACCGTGGTGGACCTTGATAACCCCGAAGTTCGCGAACTTTACGGGTGTGCGCTTGTGCTGGTGCGTCCTGATGGCCATGTCGCCTGGCGCGACGAGCGTCAACCTCAGGATGCCGGCAGTGTCATCGACACGGTGCGCGGTGCTCGCGCCAGGGCATATGCCTCTCAAGCCACCCAAGAGGTCATCGCATCATGAAACTGATCAGCTACGACAAGGGCCGCCTAGGTGTGGTGACTAATGAGGGTGTCATAGATATCACCGATCTTTCGGGGGTTGCTGCGGATTTCTGGCCGCCAGTCGGCATGGTGCGCCTGGTTGAGAAGTTCGATAATTTGGGCTCCTGCTTGCGCGACGCGATAACTTCGCGGCCTGCGGTGCCGTTGTCTCAAGTGAGGCTGGATGCCCCCATTCGCTGGCCGAACAAGGTGATCGCGTTTCCTGCCAACTACCACGCACACATTGACGAGATGAAGGTCGGCAATGGCAGTGGGGTAATTTCCAGTTTCAAGGCGAGTGGCCAGGGCTTTTTCCTCAAGTCCAACTCCAGCCTCAGTGGCCCGGCCGACGCGATAGTGTTGCCGCCTCTGGATGGCCGGGAAATTCATCATGAATGCGAATTGGGCATTGTCATCGGCAAGCGTGGACGCGGTATCTCTGCGCAAGACAGTCATGAATACGTGTTCGGTTTCACTTGCCTGCTGGACATGGTGGTGCGTGGCGTCGAAGAGCGCGTCATGCGCAAGTCCTTTGACACCTTCTGCCCCACCGGGCCGTGGATCATTACAGCCGATGAAGTGCCAGACTTCAGCAATATCAATATGCGCTTGACCGTCAATGGTCAGGAGCGGCAGTCGGCTTGCACCCGTGATCTGATCGTGAACATCCCCGACATGATCGCCATGGCTTCGGCGGTCATGACTCTGGAACCGGGCGATATTATTGCCAGCGGTACGCCTGCCGGTGTCGGTCCTGTCAAAGAAGGTGATGTAGTCGAAATCACCATTGATGGCATCGGCTCCATGCGTTTGCCAGTGGTGCTTGGCAGCGAAGGCGAACACTCTGTTTGGAACGCCGCCAAGTCTCACCTGGCGGTATAAGGAGGCGACCTATGACACCGTTATCTGCAAGCGCCGCCCCACAAGGCTATTTCGAACAGTTAGCCGACAGGGGATTATCGCCTGGCTGGGCCAAGAAAAAACCTCAGATGTGGCCACAGCCCCGCCCTCGTTTTGTACCGGCGGTGTGGCGGTATGCTGATGCCCGTGCGGCACTCGACCAAGCCTGCGAATTCGTCTCGCCGGAACAGGCAGAGCGGCGCAACTTGATCATGGTCAACCCTGTCCCGGATAACCTGTATCCGACCTGTCAGAATCTCGTTGCGGCTTACCAATTGGTCTTGCCAGGTGAAACTGCTCGTTCACATCGTCATTCGCCTAATGCGCTGCGCCTGATCCTTGATGCCGGCGGGCAGACATTCACTATCGTCAACGGAGTGAAAATCGATGTGGCGGAAGGCGATGTGGTGCTGACCCCTTCATGGCATTGGCATGGGCACAGCAATTTCGGTGACGAACCCGCGTTCTGGATCGACTTCCTCGATGTACCGCTGGTGCAGAATCTCGATTGTATGTTTTTCGAGGACCATCCCTCGCGCAACGAGGAGCCAACCGCCCATGCCCCGGATTCTCCAATGCGCAATAAAGGGGCGGATATCAGCGCCCGATTGCGCACCGACGGTTCCTTTCCTGTCGAGTCCCGCGTTTTGAACACTATTGGCTTGCACGCAGTGGGTCTCAAGCAAGGGCAACGCCTGAGCTACGAAAAACGCCTCGAAAACAATATCTATGCAGTAACCGCCGGAGAAGTTCGGATGAACGTGGAAGGCCTCGGTGAGGTAGATCTGTACCGAGGCGACGTGATCGTTGTCCCAACCTGGAATGCCTATTCCATTGAAGGCCGTTGCGCCTGGGCCCAGATGATCCGGGTAACTGACGAGCCAGTGATGCGTGCCTTGGGTTTCGTTGATGTCACCCGGCTCTGAAAATCTTTAGAGGAATAAACCGTGAAGTTCACCGAAGAACAACAAATGCTTCGTGACATGGTCCGCCGGGTTGCTGAAGAGCAAGTGAAGCCGCTGGTAGCAGAGATGGAGGAGACTCGAGAGTTTCCCGAATCCCTGGTCGAGGTCTTTGGGGATCTCGGTTTGCTTCAGATGTGGGTGCCTGAGGAATATGGCGGTCCCGGTGGCGACCTGACCTCGGTGTGTATCGCCAAGGAAGAAATCGGCAAAGTTTCCCTGGCGGCGTCGACGCTTTGTGCAAACAACTCCATTGGTTTGATTCTGCCTTTGCTGCACTTCGGCACCCAGGCGCAAAAGGACCGATATCTGCCGTTGGCTGCCTTGGGCCGTACGCTGTCTTGCGTGGCAATCACTGAGCCAGACGCAGGCTCGGATGTATCGGCCATTCGTACCACCGCACGCAGAGACGGTGACAGTTACGTGGTTAACGGGCAGAAAAGCTGGATCACCTGGGCAGCCCAGGCCGACTACATGCTGCTTTTTGCCCGTACCAGTGAAGGTCGCGGTCACGACGGTATCAGCGTGTTTCTGGTCGATACCAAGACCCCAGGCCTGACCATCGGGCGCAAGGAAGTAAAAATGGGCCGGCATGGTTCGCCGTCATACTCGGTGTTCTTTGAGAACATGCGAATTGATGCCGATTGTCTCTTGGGTGAGGAAGGTACTGGCTTCAAGGCTTGTATGAAAATCCTCGACCTGAACAGGCCATCGGTCGCGGCGTCCTCATTAGGGTTAGCCCAAGCGGCATTGGACGAGTCAATCCTCTATGCCCGCGAACGTCGCCAATTTGGAAAGCGCATCGCAGACTTCCAGGCGATCCAATTCAAGATTGCTGATATGGCGATGAAGATAGAGGCCGCACGGGCGTTGCTCTACACCAGTACCCAGGAGATCGACAGTGGTGATACCAGTCGCCTGACTCTGCTGTCCTCAATGGTCAAGTGCTACGTCACCGATGTTGCAATGGAAGCGGCCCTGGAGGCGGTGCAAATTCACGGCTCTTACGGCTATTCCACCGAGTACCCGGTGGAGCGCTTCATGCGTGATGCGAAGCTGAACCAGATTCTGGAAGGTACCAACGAGATTCATCACGTGATCATTGCTCGGCAGTTGCTGGGCAAGTGAACGGTTATTTTTCCAATAAAAACTAAGGAAATTCCATGATGAACTGCCATTCCGCAGTCGGCACCGCCGCCAAGGCTTTTCTCAATCGTCAGCATCAATTGTTGATCGACGGCCAATGGGTCGAGGCCAGCTCCGAGACTCGCACCTCGCTTATTGATCCGGCTACCGGCGATATCATTTCCACTGCCGCCCAAGGCACTGCTGCCGATGTCGATCGTGCAGTCGAGGCGGCGCGGCGTGCTTTCGAAGGTCCATGGCGCAAAACCACTCCTGCCCAGCGCACCCAGATGATGCTGCGTTTCGCCACCCTGATTGAGGCCAACGCCCAGGAGCTGGCGGAGCTGGAATGTATCAATAGCGGCAAACCCTTGATGTTCTGCCGCAATGGAGATGTCGTCGGGATCGTCGAGATGCTTCGCTACATGGCCGGCTGGACGACCAAAATGGGTGGGGAAACTCCCAATGTGTCGTTGCCTGGCGAATGGCATGCCTACACCTTGCTTGAACCGGTTGGTGTAGTGGGGCAGATCGTTCCGTGGAATTTCCCGCTGAACATGACCATGTGGAAAATTGCTCCGGCAATTGCCGCTGGCTGCACCATCGTGCTGAAGCCTTCCGAACAGACGCCGCTGACCGCCTTGCGCCTTGGCGAGTTGGCACTCGAAGCAGGTATCCCGCCTGGCGTGCTGAACATCGTGACCGGCTTCGGCAATCCGGTGGGAGCTTCGATTGCGGCTCATCCAGGAATCGACAAGGTGGCGTTTACCGGTTCGACTGAGGTTGGCCGGCGGATTGCGCAAGCAGCTACCGGTAACCTTAAAAAAGTCTCTTTAGAGCTCGGCGGCAAGTCTCCGGTAATCGTATTTCCGGATGCCAATCTGCAAGCAGCGGCGGCCGGGGTTTGCTCATCGATCTTCTTCCACGCGGGTCAGGTATGCGCCGCCGGTTCGCGCTTGTATGTGCATGAACGGGTCTTCGACGAAGTGCTTGATGGGGTAGCCCGACGAGCTCGGGAAATTCGCGTTGGCCATGGCATGGATGAGGGCACTGAAATGGGCCCGGTAATATCCCAGCGTCAACTGGACCGCGTACTTGGATACATCCGCAGCGGCCAGGAGCAGGGCGCATCCCTGCTGGTGGGTGGAGAGCGGATTGGCGAGCAGGGTTTTTTTGTTCAGCCCACGGTACTTACCGGAGTCAAGCCTGGCATGGCGGTCCATGATGAAGAAATCTTCGGCCCGGTGCTCTGCGCCATGTCGTTCAATGACGATGATCTGGACCGCATCAGTGCCACCGCCAACGCCTCGCCTTATGGTCTGGCGGCGAGCGTCTGGACCCGCGACCTCAGCATCGCCCACAAGATGGCCCGGCGGCTGCAGGCCGGGATCGTCAATGTCAACGCGCTGTCGTCGCCTGACGCCACCTTGCCGTACGGCGGCTACAAACAGTCGGGCTGGGGCCGTGAGCGCGGATTTGACGCGATCAAGCTCTATACCGAAGTCAAGGCCGTCGCCGTCAATCTCAACTGACGTCTAGCCGCCGATGATTGAGTGGCCCACGGGCTATTGCGCCCGTGGACCTTATCGAACGCCGCAACAAGAAGGACAACAAACCATGGCAGCTAACGGCAGTATTGATTACCTAGCTCGGGACGGTCGCGCTTACATCACCATCAACCGTCCGGATAAAAAAAATGCAATGACCAACGTCATGCTCGATCAACTGATGGATGGATATGATCGCGCCGAAGCTGACGATGACGTACGGGTGGTGGTGTTGCAGGGCGCCGGTGATGACTTCACCACCGGGCACGACCTGGCCGAAGTCGGCACCGAGTACGGCGAAACGACCCTTGACGCTAAAGGTCGTCCGCGCAAACCAAGCCAGCGCGCGCGCTTGCTGCATGACAAACGTTATATCGAGCGCTTCGAGCGTGTATTCAAATTCCTCAAGCCGACGCTTTCATTGGTCAAAGGCTACTGCTTGGGCGGTGGGCTTTATCTGGCCGAAGCTTCGGATCTGGTGATCGCCGCTGACACCGCGAAAATGGGTCACCCGGAGCAAAAACTCGGCCTGAGTGGCGCGGCGTACTTTGCTGCCTGGGAAATGATGGCTTTGGGCCCGCGCAAGGCTCGCGAATTATTACTGCTTGCAGAGGTCTGGGACGCGCCCACGTGTCTGGCCAATGGCTTGGTGAACAAGGTTGTAGCAGCCGCTGATTTGCAGGAGGCAGGAGAGGAGTGGGCCGAACGCATCGTGCGTCTTCCTCGTGACGGCATTGTCATGGGCAAGGCTGCAACCAACCTGGCAATGGACTCTTTGGGTATATCCAGTCAATTCGCCTATGGCCACATCCTACATGCGCTGGCGACCAACGTTCGTTATGAAGCCGACGAGTTCAACTTCATGAAGCAGCGTCGGGATAAAGGTGTGCGGTCGTCCAATCATGAGCGCGAAGCGTTCTACGACAAGAAAGAACAGGAGTAAGGCTCATGAGTGCATTGAAAGGCCTCAAGGTGTTGGATTTCACACAAATGATGACCGGTCCCTTCGCCACCATGATGTTGGCGGACTCCGGTGCCGACGTTCTCAAGGTCGAGCAGCCAGATGGTGATCCGTTTCGCAAGTCCGGTGAGACCACCATCAACGACGACGGGGTGTTTTTCCTGGCGATCAATCGTAACAAGCGCGGGATCGTACTGGACCTGAAAACCGCAGAGGGCCAGGCAGCCGCGCAAGCCCTGGCCGCGGAAGCCGACGTGTTCGTTGAAAACTTTCGACCCGGCTTTGCCGAAAAGGCCGGCCTGGGTTATGAGGCGTTGAGCAAGATCAACCCTCGCCTGGTGTATTGCTCTATCACCGGTTTCGGCCAAAGTGGCCCGGACCGTGATCGGCCAGCACTAGACATGATTATCCAGGCCATGTCGGGAATCATGCAGATTACCGGGACCCAGGAGTCGGGCCCGATCAAGACCGGTTTCCCTTTTGCTGACCTGGTCACAGCTTTGCTGGCCAATGTCGGAATCCTCACTGCATTGCAGGCACGCCAGACCACAGGGGTAGGCCAACGAGTCGATTTATCGATGCTCGACGCGACCATTTTCAGCCTGGTCCCGCGAGACGTGTATTTCGACGTGACGGGCAAGACTCCGGGGCGCATGGGTAACGAGCACTGGGATATCGTGCCGAATAATACCTACCGCACCAGCGATGGCCGCGACATCATGATCATTACGATCAACGAGAAGTTCTGGCACATCCTCTGCGACGCGCTGGATGCCAGCGAGTTGAAGACCGATCCGAGATTCGCCAACAAGGCAGCGCGCCTGGCCAACCGTGATGCGGTCAACAGTACTCTTGCTAATATTTTTGCCACTCGCACCCTGGCCGAGTGGGATGCGGCGTTGTCGGCGGCGGGTGCGATCTATGGTCCGGTCAAAACCTGGCCGGAAGTCTTCAGCGACCGGCATACCGTGGAAAACTTGCTCAAGACCCTTGAGCATCCACTGGGTGGTAGCTTCAAGGTCATCAATAACCCACTGCATTTTTCCGCGACGCCTAACTCTATCTATCGTTCTCCACCATTAAAAGGACAGCACGACAGTGAGGTGCTGACGGCCGATAAAATCGTGTGGCCGTGCTAGTAAAGCTGCCAGCCTGGCAGTGGATAAATGGATTTATCAGGGAGACTTGAGATGCGTTACGAGCTGTTGATTGATGGCCAACTGAGCTGTGGTGAGGGATCAATCGGGGTTATAGATCCCGCAACTGGCGAGGTTTTTGAGCACTGCGCGCGTGCCTTGCCCGAACATCTGGAGTTGGCTGTCGCGGCGGCCTTACGCGCGTTCGACGGGTGGAGTCGAGAGTCACTGGCTTCACGTCAGTCTCTTCTGGGGGCAATCGCCGATGTGATTGAAAACAACGCGCAGCCGCTGGCCAACCTGCTGACTCGTGAACAGGGCAAACCGCTGGCCGACTCCATATGGGAGGTCAATGGCGCCGCTTACATCTTTCGTTATTATGCGAACCTGGATATTCCTGTGCAGGTATTGGAGGACTCGCCCCAACGGCGAGTCGAGCAGCATCAAATGCCCTTGGGCGTCGTCGGCGCAATCCTGCCGTGGAATTTTCCGATGTTCATGGCGGCGGCAAAAATTGCACCGACTCTGCTGGCGGGCAACACGCTTGTACTCAAGCCCGCACCTAGTACGCCCCTGACCACACTGCACCTGGGAGCGCTGATCAAGGACCTGGTGCCTGCCGGGGTGCTCAACCTGATTGCCGATCTTAATGATCTGGGGCCGTTGCTAACCGCGCACCCCGACATTCGCAAGATCGGTTTTACCGGCTCCACCCAGACCGGACTTAAGGTGATGGGCTCGGTGGTGCCCACACTCAAGCGGCTGACCCTGGAGTTGGGTGGCAACGATGCCGCTATCGTGCTGGAGGACTGCGATCCTCGGGTCGTCGCCACCAAACTGTTCAAAGCTGCATTTTCTAACAACGGGCAAATCTGCGTAGCGCTTAAGCGGCTTTATGTGCCGGCCTCCTTGTACGACGCCGTGTGCGGAGAGCTTGCCGCTATCGCCAATCGTAGCGTGGTCGGTCCTGGCTTGGAGCAGGGCACTGAACTGGGACCGATTCAGAACCAGGCACAATACGAGCGGGTGCTGAGCCTGATCGAATCTGCCAGACAAGACGGCACGATCATCGCCGGTGGCCAACGCTTGGATCTACCCGGTTATTTTGTACGACCTACCATCGTGCGCGATATTAACGAAGGCTCGGCACTGGTCGATGAGGAGCAGTTCGGCCCAGTGCTTCCGGTGATCCGCTACCAAAGTCTGGATCAAGCTATCGACAGTGCCAATAACACACAGTTCGGGCTTGGTGCGTCTGTGTGGTCGAAGGATGTCGCCCAGGCCTATGCCGTGGCTGAGCGTCTCGACGCTGGCACGGTGTGGATCAACAATCACGGTGATGTCGGGCCGAGCATACCGTTCGGTGGCTCTAAAATGTCCGGGGTAGGCGCCGAGTATGCTCAGGAGGGCATCGCCGAATTAACTCAATTGAAAATTATCAACATCGCCAAAAGTTAGTTGTCTGTAAGCGAGAGCTTGTTTGTAATATTTTCAGATGGCTCGTAACTTTCCGCCTCTCTGCTCGAAGCTTTTCTATGGCTTACGAGCAGTTTGGTGCATGGAAGTGTCTGCTAAATAACTAGTCGCTGAAGCTTAAGAATAATAAGAAAGACTGGAGTCAATGGAATGTATAAAATCCTGTTGAGTGCGACGCGTCGTGTCCGAAAAGCAATGTGCGGGAGTTGTTTTGGAGTAAGCTTGTTTTTACCTTGCTTAAACGCCCATGCGTTGGGTATCAGTCTGGGGGATTGGGTTTCACCTTCGCCAGGCCATCCGATTTTTGCTTGGCATGTGGTGCAGACAAATAAT
The DNA here is from genome assembly GCF_000408945.1 of Pseudomonas sp. G5(2012). Classification (NCBI taxonomy): domain Bacteria; kingdom Pseudomonadati; phylum Pseudomonadota; class Gammaproteobacteria; order Pseudomonadales; family Pseudomonadaceae; genus Pseudomonas; species Pseudomonas sp. G5(2012). The sequence continues at coordinate 249,763 of NZ_APIO01000001.1, read as the reverse complement.
CATAAAATCTACAAGAATAATAAGATAGTTAATGGCGAGGCCCGGAACAGCGTAAGTTCAACTTTGGTTCGTTATACCTACCCTGTTCGAATCGCCGAAAACGTGGTTGCCAATCCACAATTCGGCTTGATCGCAGCCGACATCGAAAGTAATCGTCCTTCGGGACTAAACGACAGCGCTGGCTTGTCGGATCCGTTCTTCACCGTGCCCTTTTTCTTCACCCTGGATGCTGAACACCGCGAGTATTTTGTTGCAGCGCCTTTCGTTTTTTTTCCGGTGGGGAGCTATGACCACAATAAAACAGTGAACACCGGCGAGAATCGCTGGCACACAGCCGTGCAGTTGGGTTATCAGCGGCAGTTGCTCGGTAGTTTCAATATTGAATTGATGGGGGAAGCCAATTTTTTCACCGATAACCATAAGTCTGGCCCGGATAACGGCAGCTTGAGTCAGGAGCCGATGTATCAAGTTAATGCTGCGGTGTCTTATATGTTTGGTGAGCATCTGAGTAATTTGGTTGGTGGTGGTTTGTCTCATCGCTGGGGTGGGGAAAATCATATTGATGGTCAAGCCTTGGGTGATCGTGCATCGTCAACCGCGATATTCGCGGAGGTCAGTACTTTTTTTACTGCCAAAGATCAAGTTCTGCTAGGGGTCAGTCGAGATGTTGTCGTGGAAAACGGATTCAAGACCGATACCGAATTAAAGTTTCGCTACATTCATGTTTTTTGATTGCTGATGCGTATTGCTCTTTCATCACTCAATTACACGGAGTTGTCATGCCTGATACTCAAGCCTTGGATGAAGATGTTTCAGTATTTGATTACATTATCGTCGGCGCTGGCGCGGCGGGTTGCGTCGTCGCCAATCGACTGAGCGAAGACCCGACTGTCACAGTTTGCCTGATTGAGGCCGGTCCGCCGGACAACAACCTGTTTATCAAGATGCCGGCCGGCTTTATCAAGATGGTAGGCAACCCACGCTACACCTGGAATTTCCAAACTCAACCCACGGCGTTGACCGGTGATCGACCGATCGATTTGCTCCAGGGACGCACCTTGGGTGGTGGTACCTCAATCAATGGGATGGCTTTCAATCGGGGGCAGGCCCAAGACTTCGATGAGTGGGCAGCGGCCGGGAATGCCGGTTGGGGATATAAAGATTTGCTGCCCCTGTTCATGGACCTGGAAAACCGCGAGGGCGGCGACCCTTTGGTGCGCGGCACGAAAGGCCCGCTTCCTATAACCGATGTGCGTTGGGACGATCCCTTGTGCAGCGCATTTATCGACGGTGTAGTCGAGTGCGGTACGGCGCGTAATGCGGATACCAATGGCCAGCGACAGGAAGGCGTGAGCTTTTCTCAGGTCAATATCAAGGACGGACGTCGAGTCAGCTCTTCCTCCGCCTTCCTGCAGCCGGTGTTGCACCGTAAGAACTTACATGTGCTGACTGATACCTTGGCGACTCGCGTATTGATGCAAGGTAAAGAAGCCCTTGGGGTCACATTGCAGAGAAATGAGCGGTGTTTTTCCCTGATGGCCCGACGAGAGGTAATACTGAGCGCGGGGGCAATCAACACTCCGCGTCTGCTTCAAGTCTCCGGCATCGGCGACAAGAATTTGCTGGAAAAGATTGGCGTGAAACTCGTACATCACCTTGTGGGTGTTGGCCAAAATCTGCAAGACCACTACATGGTGCAGATCGTGGCGCGAGGTAAGAATTTCACGTCCATCAACCAGTTAGCCCGTGGACCTGGATTACTGTGGCAAGGGCTTCTCTGGGTGTTGAAAAAGCCGAGTTTGTTAGGATTGCCGGTTGCATTAGTGCACTACTTCATGAGGTCCGGCCTGAGCCAGGGCGATGCAGACATCCAGGGTATCTTTACCCCCGCCAGCCATATGACGGGTAGCGACGGCCAACTGGATGAATACGCAGGGATGACCTGTGCGGTATGGCAGCACCGCCCCTTAAGTCGCGGTTTTGTCGCTGCTGTTTCCGACTGCGTGCATGACGTGCCGCTAGTGCAACCCAATTACCTGGCCCACGCCTTTGACCGCCAGGTTTTATTGGAGGCATGCAAAAAAGTCCGGGCAATTCTTGCCAGCCAGGCTATGCGCCCTTATTTCGAGTCCGAACTGGCGCCTGGTAGCGAGATTTCCAGTGATGAGCAGTGGTTTGACTTTGTCTGCAAAACTGGCTCGACAGTGTTCCATCCGGTGGGGACCGCGCGCATGGGGCCAGCCAGCGATGCAGGCAGTGTTGTCGACGACACCTTGCGAGTGCATGGAGTGACGCGCTTGCGTGTAATCGATGCGTCGATCATGCCCAATCTGACTTCGGCTAATACGGCGGCAGCGACGATGGTCATTGGCGAAAAAGGCGCCCGAATGATTCTGTCAGCACAAGCACCAACAAATGCCGACAATTCTTCGGTTGCGCAGCTCCCGATTGAGCGGGTCGCGCTTTAATAAGCGTTGAGTCAATGAGGCCCGCGCAAGGCCTCAGCGGCGTCCTTGCTCACCAGTAGCAAGTAGCCGAGTAGCGCGCAAACACCACAATTAGCGCTAAGTATGGTCATGGGAAGTGCGGTGCCGTCGTAGGCTCTTGAGACCAGAGCACTGGTTAACGCGCCGGCAGACATCTGAATGAACCCCATGGCTGCCGCCGCTGTTGCGGCCATGCCGGGGAAGGGCATAAGGGCGCCACTGATCAGGTGCGCCATCATGATTCCGGAGCCCAGGGTGAAAATCACCTGCGGTCCAAGGATGCCCCAAGTGGTACGGACTCCTGCCATTTCCAGCCCCATCATCAATACTCCACCACCGGCCAGCAGCAATCCACCAAATATCACCGCCCTGTGGCTCGAAAGGGTATGGCTCAAGCGTACCGTGAGAAAGCTGCCGCCAATGAAACCTAGGATTGTCAGTAGGTAATAACCACCAAAATGACCGGCAGGGATACCGCGTAACTCAATCAGCACGAAGGGAGCTGCGGACATGAAACTGTAGAAGCCGCCGGTCATGAATCCCAACGTCAGGCTATGTCCGAGAAAAAATCGATTGCTTAGTACGCTTTGATAATTGCGCAGAATGGTGGTCGGCGACATTCGCTGTCGACGCGCAGGGTCGAGGGTTTCCGGCAATTGGGTAATCACAGTGAACAGCACAACGGAGGCGAGCACCAGGAACACTGCGAAGATCGCTCGCCAACCCATGCTCATCAAAATCATTCCACCCAGTAAAGGCCCGACGGCAGGTGCCATCGCTTGCACACCGCCGATATAGGCCAGCATCCGTGCCGCCTGGAGAGGCTGGAATATGTCGCGAACCATGGCTTGGGACAACACCAATCCGCCGGCGGCGCCAAAGGCCTGGAGGAAGCGGCAGACAATCAGCAGTTCGATGCTGGGGCTGAGTAGGCAACCCAGGCTGGCCATAGCAAATACCGAGGTGCCCAACACAATCATCGATTTTCGTCCCCAGCGGTCGGCCAGCGGCCCATATACCGGTTGCGCCAAGGCCATACCCAGCATGTAGGCGCTGAGGGTCAGTTGCACATCGCTCGTGCTGGCGTTGAGTGCTAGCCCAATGGCTGGGAAGGCGGGAATGTAGGTGGCACTCGCCAAAGGCGCGAGGGCCATGATCATTGCGAAGAAAATAACCGTGTAGCGCGAGCTTTGGAGATCCATGAGTTCGGCGTGTCTTCTGTTTGTCTGGGGCGGAGTGCTGCTTGAGGGTAAAGGGCTGGTGGATTTTTACTAATCGTTAAGCCCTCTAAGTTGAGCTGATAATCCTATTGGTCACGACCCGGCAGCGATGCTGTAGTGCGATGTATGTCGCTACGGGGCCGTCTGGGCGCGGGTTTAGCGGTTATGTCCTGAGCAATGAGATCTTCAACAAAACAATCTCCAAGGAGCCTTTATGAGTCGACTCGACGGAAAAACTGTAATCGTCACGGGAGCGTCACAGGGGATGGGGCGCACCATTGCTCTTGAGGCGGCACGCCGCGGTGCCACATGGGTCACGTTGGCCGATATTCAGAGTTGCGAAGAAGTGGCCAGTGAAATTCGCGACATGGGAGTACAAGTTCTCGAGTCGAAAGTCGATCTGAGAAGCAGTGCCGACATTCGCCGGATGATCGACGATACAGCGCGCCAGGCCGGTGGTATCGATGTGCTGATCAACAACGCGGGTGTCACCGAAACCAGTCTTACCGGCAAACCTCAGCGCATCGAGGAACTCAGTGAAGAAACCTGGGATGCGATCATGGACATCAACTTGAAAGCTATCTGGTTGGCCGCCAAGTTCGCCGCGCCGCACTTGCGCCTTTCTCGCCATGGGCCGGTGATTATCAATGGTGCGTCGGTGGCGAGCACCGTCGCCTACCCAGGGCGGCCGGCCTATAGCGCGAGTAAGGGTGGGGTGAAAATGCTGACCAAGGCCATTGCGCAGGACTTGGCGGAAGACGGGATCCGTTGCGTCGGTTACGCCCCCGGCGGCATCGCAACCCCCATGTTTGAAGCAAGCGTTTCCAGCTTTGCGGATCGCGAGACCGCCATGGCACGCATGTCTGGCTCCCACTTGATCCCACGCCTTGGGACTGCCCTGGAAGTAGCCAACCTGGTGTGCTTCCTGGCCAGTGATGAGGCCTCTTTCCTGACCGGCGCAGTGTTCCCGGTAGATGGCGGAACTCTGGCCTGGCGCGGTTTACGCCAACCTGCCTGACTCGGGGAGATCTGCAGAAGGCGCGAGCCAGAGCGCTTCGCTCTCAATACAGAGTCAAAAACTATTGGACCTGCCGCCTCCCAATTCGGATATTGATGTCAAGGGGTGCGCAGGTGCAGCCCAACCAACAAAAGCGCCGCGTGCCAGATGACTGGTCGCAAAGGTGAAGAGGATCGGTCATGTCGCAACTTCCCTGCATCATCATCGGCGCCAGCCATGCTGCCGCTCAACTGGCACCCAGTTTGCGTCAAGAGGGCTGGGGCGGCCCGATTCTGGTGGTCGGTGACGAATCTTTCATTCCCTACCATCGTCCGCCGCTGTCCAAGGCCTACTTGCTGGGCGAAAAGACAGTCGATGAACTACTTATCCGTCCCGCCGACGCTTACGGGCGGCATGGCATCGAATTTCGTCTGGGAGCGCGCGTCGAGTCCATTGACCGCGAGGCCAAGGCACTGACGTTGGTAGGTGGTGAACAGCTCGCATACGCCAAATTGGCCATTTGCACCGGCACGCGAGTGAGGACCGTCAGCTTGCCCGGCTCCGAACTTGCCGGGGTTCATTATCTGCGCAACATCGAAGATATCGACCGTATCCGAATGGGGGTGAAACCCCAAGGACGTGCAGTAATCGTAGGTGGCGGCTACATCGGTTTGGAGACAGCCGCCGTACTGAATCAGCTGGGCATGCAGGTCACGGTTCTGGAAATGGCTGACCGGGTTCTCGCCAGAGTAACTGCACCTCAGGTGTCGGAGTTTTTCCAGCGAGTGCATCAGCAAGAAGGGGTGAGCATTCAAACAGCTATTGCTGTGAGTGGTTTTGATGGTGATGGCCGGGTTGAGCGGGTGTTGTGCGCCGATGGCCGACAGTTTGAAGCTGACCTTGTAATTATCGGTGTAGGCGTGGTGCCTAACGTGGAGCTGGCCGCTCAAGCTGGGTTAGCCACCGACAATGGCATTCTGGTGGATTCCTGTGCCCGCACGGCCGACCCCGATATCGTCGCGGTTGGCGACTGCACCCTGCACCCATCCCCCTATTACGGATTCATCCGCCTCGAATCGGTACCCAATGCAACCGAGCAGGCAAAAAGCGCAGCTGCCGCCCTATGCGGAAAGGACAAGCCCTACGCCGCGCTCCCTTGGTTCTGGTCTGATCAATACGACATGAAATTGCAGATCGCCGGTCTCAACCAGGGTTACGACCAGGTGGTGGTGCGGGGCGACCGTGAAGTCGGACGCAGCTTTTGTGCGTTCTATCTCAAGGAGGGCAAATTGATTGCAGCCGACTGTGTCAATCGCGCCCAGGAATTCATGTTCAGCAAACGCCTGATTACTGAAAACATCAAGGTCAGCGCTGAACAGTTGGCAGACGAAAACGTTCCGCTCAAATCGCTGCTGGTCTCTGACGACGCAGCTTAACCGCTCAACAAACAACAAAAGGTAGTCACCATGCCTGTCATCACATACATCCAACCAAACGGCCAAGCAGTCGAATTCGAGGTGCCCTTGGGCAGCTCGGTGATGCAGGGCGCCATCGATAACATGGTCGAAGGGATCGTTGCCGAATGCGGCGGGGCCTGTAGTTGTGCCACCTGCCAGGTGTACGTCGACTCGCAATGGATGGATATCGTCGGGCCTGCCTGCGATTTCGAACAGGACATGCTCAGCGCCGCGAGCGAGGTGCGTAGCAATAGCCGACTGAGTTGCCAGATCGAGATCACTCCGGAGTTGCATGGCCTGATTGTCTCGATGCCGGGGTAATTGAAGGCATGCCCTTTACAGTAACTGACTTGCTGCGCCTGCTGAGGCTGGAGCGTCAGGACCAATGGCAGTTCAGCGGGTACTCGCCCACCTGCGGCGCGCAGCGAGTGTACGGCGGACAGATACTCGGCCAGTCAATCATGGCCATGGGGCAAACAGTGCCCGAGGCTCATCGTCTGCATTCCATGCAGGGCTATTTTCTGCAACCCGGCGATGTGCACGAGCGCATTGATTTCAAGGTCCAGCCGATACGCGAGGGCCGCAATTTCAGCACGCGCTTACTATTGGCTTGCCAGGGGGAGCGGACGATCTTCAGTGGCGCCGCCTCATTTCATCGTATAGAGGGCGAGTATCGGCGGCTGGCTCCGATACCTGGTGTGGCGCCTGCTTCGGAGATGATTTCAGAGGCCGAATATTACACTGACGAACTCCCGTTGATCACGGGCTCCAACTCCCATACCCCCTTGTTGATGAGTTTGTTCGAGCGGCGTAGTGAGCACTGGCGCTCGTGGATCAATCCGGGGCCTCGGGAGCCGGTCAACGGTATCTGGTGCCGGTTGCGTGAGCCCTGTGGCGACGACCCTTTGCTGTGTCAGGCATTGCTGGCGTATATCTGCGATCTGGATTTGATGAACACCGCGATGCGTCCACGGGGAGTAGGTGCTCTCGACCCTTCGGCGCATGCCGCCAGTCTTGATCACGCCATGTGGTTTCATGCACCGGTACAACCAGACCGCTGGTTTTACTACGACCTGAGCGGCCCAAGTGCTGTGAACAACCGTGGCCTTGGCTGCGGCTCGCTTTTTCAGGACGGGCTATTGGTGGCTACTGCAATGCAGGAAGGCCTATTGCGCGAGCGTCGAAGTCGTTAGTCTTTTTGTCCATCAATCAAAACAAAGCGAGTGAATTAACCATGGGCCAGTGGGACGACAAGTTCGAGCGCGCGGCTCGTCAATGGGCGAGTTTTCGTCAGCCCGAATACGCCCAGGGCGACCGCGTACTGGGCCGAATCATAGAAGACAAGGCTCGTGAACATCCGTATCGCGAAGTGTTCCAGTTTCGGGACCATGCGATTACGTACGAGCAGCTCAACCAGCAGATCAATCGAGTGGCCAATGGCTTTATTGCCTTGGGAATCAAATCGGGCGACAAGGTCGCATTGATGTTACCCAACTGTCCGCAGTTCCTGATCAGTTGGTTTGGGCTAAACCGAATCGGCGCGGTCAGTGTGCCAATTAACGTGGCCCTTAAAGGTGCCGGTCTGGCTTACCAGATCGACCAGGCCGACTGCGTGGCACTGGTCGCCAGTGACAGTTACTTGCCCGCTCTGGACGCCATCGCTGAGCGACTGCTCAAACTGCGTCATATCATCATGGTCGCGAGTGGGCAAACGGCTGTCCTTAGCTCGTGGCCGGGCGTAGAAAGCCTGGACTTCAAAGCGCTTGCAGACCGAGCCGAGACCGCGCCCGCGGTAGTAGTGGACTTTCGCGACTTGGCTACGATCTCTTACACCTCCGGCACCACCGGGCAATCCAAGGGTGTGATGATCAGTCATCATTACTGGTATGAAATCTGGTCTCAGGCGGTCAAGTATTCTCAATACACCGATGATGACGTGCTGTACACCGGCCTGCCTTTCTTTCACACCAGTGCGCATGGCACTACCGGGCCGGCCATCCTTACCGGCGCCAAGGCAGTTTTGGTCGAGAGGTTTTCCGCCAGTCGAATGATGGATGACTGCCGTACCTGGGAGTGCACCTCGGCCAAGTACATTGGCGGTATTTTGTCGATTCTCATGAAACAGGAACCGCGACCCGAGGACTCGGATAATCCTTTGCGCCTGATGGTCGGAGCAGCCGCGCCCAAACACCTGTGGCATGCCTTCGAGCAGCGTTTCAATACCCGGCTTCTGGAACTTTATGGGATGACCGAATGCAACAGTTGCCTTGTCAATCCGATACACGATCGACGAGCCGGCTCCTGCGGTAAAGCCATCAGCGGTTACGACGTCAAGCTGGTAGACGATTGCGACAACGAAGTGGCCGTGGGGCAGGTTGGCGAGCTAGTGGTGCGCCCACAGCGCATGCACCTGGGCACGAGTGGCTACTACAAGAAACCGGAAGCCACCCTGGAGCTGTTCCAGAACCTATGGATTCATACCGGCGATCTGGCAACTCGCGATGCCGATGAGTATTTCTATTACGTGGATCGCAAGAAGCAAGCATTACGCCGCCGTGGTGAAAACATCTCTTCCTTCGAAGTGGAAGCGGTGCTCAACGCTCATCCGGCGGTGCTCGAATCATGCGTGGTGGGGGTGCCCTCGGAGTTGGGCGAAGACGATGTCAAAGCCGTCATTGTGCTCAAGGACAATCACACTATTACCGAAGTCGAGCTGATTCGATGGTGCGAATCGCGCATAGCCTACTTCGCTATCCCGCGCTATATCGCCGTGCGCCAGCACTTGCCCAAGACACCGAGCGAGCGGGTCGAAAAATACCTGCTGCGCAACGAAGGTGTCACCCCTGACTGCTGGGACCGTGAAGCAGCCGGCGTCGTCATCGCGCGCTGACGATTCCGGGGGGGGGGGCAGCAAGAGGAATACGCTCTCAGAGCCTCTCTAAATCCTATTGGACCTGACATCCGTTTGCCCTGAATCTGGCAACAGGCCCAAGCCACTGGCGGGGCACTTTGATCCACTCAAAAACAATTTCAATAGCTAGCGGTGAGACGAGGTAGGTATGACCGATAAAGTAGCAGTCGTTACAGGATCCAACGGCCTGACCGGGCAAGCCATTTGCCAGAATCTGCAACAACGTGGCTACACAGTCGTGGGTCTGGATATTGCCGATGCAGGCAAGGGTGGTTACGCCTATCGCAAATGCGACGTGACCGACTATGAGCAGATCAAGGCTTCCATTGAGGCGATCGACACCGAGTACGGCACAATTCGCGTCCTGGTCAACAATGCCGGCGTATGGCACGGCAAGTCGTTTTTCGACATCGCACCCAGTGACTATGACTTTACCTATGGGGTAAACGCCCGGGCGCCATTTTTCCTCAGTCAGGAAGTCGCAAAACGCATGATCCTGGCTGGTGGCGGCGGGGTGATCGTCAACCTGGCTTCCATTGTCGGCACCATCGGCAGCGGTGTGACCGACTACGGTGGATCCAAGGCCGCAATCATTAATCTGACCAAGAGTCTGGCCAAGCCGCTTGGGCCTCACGGTATCCGGGTGACTGCTGTCTCGCCAGGCACCATCAATACCGCGATGGGCGAACAAGTGCCTAAGGAACTTCGTGACAAGCTGATCGCAAGCACCGGTTTGCAACGCGCTGCAGAGCCGGAAGAGATCGCCTCGGTGGTTGGCTTCCTGGTGAGCGACGATGCCCGCTACGTGACGGGCGCGACCTTGGACGTCAACGGCGGCCTTTAACTGGTTGGGGGCCTGCTGCACCAATGCGCGGGCCCCGCGTCGATACTCAAACTGATCGGAGAACTAGCATGTCTGCATGCCCTTTCAGCAAAGCCTTGTTTCCCATGCCCAGGCAATGCCCGTTTTTACCGCCGCAGGAATATCAGCAATTTCAACAAGAGCCAGGCGCGGCGCAAGTGCGCATGTGGGATGGATCGAGTGCCTGGTTATTTACCCGTTATGATGATGTGCGTGCGGTGTTGGGCGACAATCGTTTCAGTGGTAATCCGAGCATTCCAGGCTTCCCGAGTCTTTCTCCTGCGCGCAATGCAGTTCTGGATCTGGAGCCGGCGTTCATTCGTATGGACCCGCCTGACCATGGGCGGCATCGGCGCATGCTCACCAAGGAATTCATGATCAAACGGGTCAGCGCCATGCGACCTCAGATCGAATCCATCTTCAATCGATTGTTGGATGAAATGCTCCACAAAGGTCCGCCCGCGAACCTCGTGGAAGACTTGTTCCTGCCGCTGACGTCAGAAGTGATCGCCGGTTTGCTGGATGTGCCTAACAAAGATCATGGCTTTTTCCAGGAGCAAAGTCGGCTCAAGGTCTTGCTCGATGTCGACCCGTCGATTCCCAAGGCCGCCTCCGAACGCATTCTCAATTATCTGGATGCGTTGGTTACTGAGCGCACCAAAGCCCCTGAGGGCAAGGAAGATCTGATCAGTCGCCTGATCGTCGAGCAAGTCCAGCCAGGCCATCTGACCCATCGAGAGCTGGTGATCATGGCTGAGTTGCTGTTGATGGCTGGTCATGAAACGACGGCCAACCAGATGGCTTTGGGAGTGCACAGCTTCCTGAGCAATCCCGACCAATTGGCTCTGCTGCGCAATGACCCGTCGCTACTACGCAACGCTGTGGAGGAAATGCTGCGGTACCACACGATTGTCCATTACAACGCCTTTCGCGTGGCGCTGGAAGATGTGGAAGTCGCTGGACAATTGATCCGCAAGGGTGAGGGCGTCATTGCATTGATCTCAGGAGCCAACCATGACCCTGAAGCTTTCGAGCAACCGCAGAAATTCGACATAACACGTAAGGCCGACCACCACGTCGCATTCAGCTACGGCATTCATCAGTGCCTCGGACAGCCATTGGCAAGGGTCGAGTTGCAGGTGGTATTTGCCACGCTGTTCGAGCGTGTCCCTACTTTGCGGTTTGCCGTGCCCGAAGACCAGATCGAGGGCAAGGGTGATCATTTCGTCCAAGGTCTCGAGACCCTGCCTGTAACTTGGTAAAGCGCGTCGCTGTAGTGGTTTCCATGAATGAGGAGAGTTAGACATGTCTAAAAACAATTACATCCTGCGTGTCACCATTGATGAAAGCGTTTGCGTTGGTGCTGGTCTCTGCGTGTTATCCAGCAGCGACGTTTTCGATCAGCGCGACGAGGATGGCGTGGTCAAGCTGCTGCAGGAATACCCGGACCAGGCTTCGTACGAAAAGGTGCTTGGTGCCGTGCGCAAATGTCCCTCCAAGGCGATTCGGGCCGAACAGGTTGATGGTGATGCGCCATGAACGTAGCGCCTGAGCATGTGGTCATCATCGGCGGCGGTCAGGCAGGGCTTCAGGCGGCCAGTTCGCTCCGAGAGGAGGGCTTTGCTGGCCGAATTACTCTGGTCGGTGACGAACCTCATTTGCCGTACCAGCGTCCGCCTCTGTCCAAGGCCTGGCTCGCGGGTGGCCTGAACGACGGCGATGTGTGTCTTGAAACCGAGCATTGGTTTGAGGCCAATCATATCGACTACTGGCGTGGCGAGCGGGTAGTAGGCATCGATCGTACAGCGCAACGATTGAGCACTGCCGGTGGCGTTACCTTGCACTATGACCACCTTATTCTGGCCACAGGGGCGCGCAATCGCCCCTTGCCCCTCACCCTTGAAGGCATTGACGGGGTTATGTCCCTGCGCAGCTTGACCGACGCTACAGCGCTGCAGGCGCAACTGTCCGGGGCGCGTCAGGTGGTAATCGTCGGTGCCGGTTTCCTCGGCCTGGAAGCCGCTACGGTCATAAGGGAATTGGGCATCGATGTCCAGGTAGTCGAGGCCACGGATCGAGTGATGGCCAGGGCCTTGGGCGAACAGATGGGTCTGGCGCTGCAAGAGCGGCACCAGCAACAGGGAATTGGTTTCCATTTCAACCGACGCGTTGTAGGTGTCAACCACCTTGAGGGCCGCGTCAGCGCCGTAGAGCTGGACGACGGCCAACTGTTACCCACCGACCTGGTGTTGGTGGCCATTGGCGTTCAGGCGAATACGGAGCTTGCAGTTCTGGCCGATCTGGCGACCGATAACGGTGTATTGGTCGACGCCTTTTTGCAAACAGCAGACGCCTCGGTTTCCGCAATTGGCGATTGTGCTTGTTACACCCATGGTTTTGATGAAGGTGCGCGCTGGCGTCTTGAATCCGTGCAGAACGCAGTCGATCAAGGCCGCTATGTAGCTGGGCGGCTGATGGGGCGCAAAGAGCCTTATCGTCAGGTTCCGATTTTCTGGAGTGAGCAGGCCGGTTGCCGCTTGCAAATGGCGGGTGTGGCCATGGGCGATGATCTGGAAGTGCTGTGTGGCGAGGCTCGAAACGAAGGATTTTCCGTATTGCGCTACCGTGGCGCTCGGCTGGTCGGGGTAGAGTCTGTCAACCGCCCGGCGGATCATATGGCGGCGCGCAAGCTATTGCTTCGTGGCCTCAGCCCCGACCTTGATGAGGCGAGTCAACCGGGCTTCGATCTTCGCAGGTGGTTGGCATCTGCAGCAATTGTGCAAGCATGATCATCGGCACCCCGCGATCTGGAGGTCAGTCATGACTGATACGGCGATACTGCAAGGCATTCGTGTCCTGGACATGACCAGTGTGATTTTCGGTCCTTATTGCACGGCTACGTTGGCCGAGATGGGCGCCGAGGTGATCAAGATTGAACCCGGCACCGGTGATGAAATCCGCCGGGTTGGCAAGCCGCGTTTTACTCGTGGCATGGGCCCGGCGCATATGACGCTCAACCGGGGGAAACGCTCTGTGGTCTGGGATCTCAAGAGCGCTGATGGCAAGGATCGGTTGCGGCGGTTATTGAGTCGTTGCGACGTATTCATTCATAACTTGCGCAGCGATGCCTTGGCGCGGCTTGGCCTGGACTACGACTCGGTCAAGGCGGTGCGTGAGGACATGGTGGTAGTTCATTGCACCGGATTCGGCTCTGACGGGCCTTACTCCGGACGCGCTGCTTACGACGATATCATTCAGGCGGCCTCCGGCGCCGCCAGCTTGCTTTCACGCACTGACGGAGACCCTCAACCGCGTTTTTTGCCCATGGCAATGGCAGACAAGGTATCGGGTCTTCACGCGGTATACGCCGTGTTGGGCGCGGTACTGCATCGTCAGCGCACTGGTCGAGGCCAGGCGGTGGAAGTGCCCATGTTCGAATGCTTCACCCATTTCCTGCTGCAGGATCACCTCTATGGGCGCGCTTTCGTGCCCCCCCAGGAGTCTGTGGGTTATCCCCGGCAACTGGACCCGCAGCGTCAGCCAATCAAGAGTCTCGATGGATACCTGTCCATCGCGCCTTACACCGATGAACGCTGGGTACGCTTTTTCGAAATCACCGGGCAAAGCGATTTTCTACAACGTGAAGGCCTGATCAGCCCACGTGAACGCTTTCGCGGGCTGGACCTCATGCAGGCAAAAATGGCTCGCATGGTGGCTGAACACAGTTCGGAATTCTGGCTCGAGCTGTTGGCGCGGCATGATATTCCGGCCTGTCGAGTCAATGACCTGGAGGATCTGTTCAGTGATCCACACCTGGCAGCGACTGCGTTCTTCCGTGAACGCGAACATCCCAGCGAAGGACTCTATCTGGAGATGCGGCCGCCAGTGCACTTCTTTGGCGCCCAGACCAAACCGGTGAGCGCGGCACCGCTATTGGGCGAACACACTGAGGAAGTGGATCACTGGTTGGTTGATCATTCGACTAGGTAAGAGGCTTAGGTAGTCTTCTCGAGGAAAAGATGCGGATGCTCCTGCATCAAAAGGCTCGCGTTATGGCGGGCCGCCTCGCGGAAGGGCTCCAGCAAAGGTGGGGCGGTATCCTTGTGCCAGGCCAGCGAAAACGATACCCCTGGCGTCTCTGCTTTCAATGGTCGATAGGCAATGCCTAGGGGTTGCATAATCTGCATTATTGCCGGCACAACGGCTACGCCCATGCCCGCTGCGACCAGGCAGGTAGACGTGTGCATATCGTAGACTTCCTTGGCGATGTTTGGCTTGAAGTTCTCGTCTTCGAAGATATCTAGAATGCGATCTGCATAACCCCTTGCTGTGCCACGCGCCACGGCGATCAGAGGCCAGCGGGCCAATTCGCCCAGCTCCACTGCACCGGGTTTGTCGTATTCACTGCCGCGAGGTACCGCGACCACCAATAGTTCGCGGTACAACAACTCAGTGATGATGCTGCTGTCGTAGATATGCCCGCGCACCAAGCCGACCTCGATGGTGCCTTCCTTGAGCCCGGTAATCTGTTGAGCAATGGTCATTTCCTGCAGGCCGACATCAGAGCTAGGCGCTAACGTTTTAAACAAGCGTAGGGTGTTGGGCAGGAACGAATAGATCGCGGTATAGATAGCCCCGACCATTAGGTGCGCCTGGGCCCCGCGTTCAGCGGCGCGCACGGCAGCAATGGCCGCGGACGCAGTATTGAGCACCCGTTGTGCATGCTCCACAAGAATTTCACCGGCGGGTGTGAGCAGGACCTTGCGTTTTTCCCGGGTAAACAGCGGGGTGCCAAGCTCTTCCTCCAGGGAAATGATCTGCTGGCTCAGGGCCGGCTGCGCAATGTTTACCCGTTCCGACGCACGCGTAAAATTGAGCTCATGGGCGACGGCCAGAAAATACTGCAGCTGACGCATGTTCATGGTCTATGTATTCCTTCTACGATTTTTATTTTATCGGACATCGACCATACATTGAGCGCGTCAATGGCACACGCGCAGTCAGTGTATTTACGTCATAAAGCGTTCGACTATCGTACTCCTGATGCTTCTGACGCCGGCCGCTTGTCATTGGCGTGTTCTGGCCAGAATCTGTAGATGATGTCTCCGTGCATCACTGGCGTTTGAGTCGCATCACATTCGACCGTGCAGGCCAGCACAATTTCGCCAGTGTCCTCGAAGGAGGTCACCGATTTGAGCATCGCCTCTAAGCGAATGCTGGCGTTGACCGGTACCGGGAGCGGGAACCTCATGTTGTCAATTCCATAGTGCATACCCACACCCACACCTTCCAGCACATAGATGTCTTGCAGCATGGCCGCTACCAGGCCCAGGGTCAGATAGCCTTGAGCGACGGTTGTGCCAAATGGACCTTGGCGTGCCTTCTGTGGGTCGACATATATCCATTGGCGGTCTTCAGTTTCGCGGGCAAAGCTGTCGATCATTTCTTGATTGACCTCCAGCCAGCTGCTTTTGCCAAGATTAAAGCCGACGTGGGCTTTGATCCCTTCTATCCCTCTCAACATGATAGGCACGGGTGCTCTCCTCGATATCAGCTGTTCAGCAAACGTTTGTTGCCTTCACCAAGCGCAGGTGCAGGGCCGCGTGGTCGCAACAAATGGCCGTTGAAGCTGGCGGGATAACGAACCGCCCGGACGGTGCCCTGGGACGTTTCGACAGGCCAGTAAAGTTGGTTATGAGCCACCTGTGGATCCTGTAAGTGGGCACCAGGCGGGTTGACGGGGCCTGCCGGGACATCCAACTCACGGAAAATCTCCAACCAGGTAGAGGTGTCGCGCTGCTTGAGCGGAGCTGCGATGCGTTGAAAAAAGGTGTGGGTCATTTGTTTTCGATCAGCAATATTGCGCAACTCTTCCTTCCATTCTGGATGGCCGACGGCTTCCAGTGTGCGGCTAAGTTGCTTGCCCGAAACCGGCGATAGCACCAGATAGCCATCCGCCGTTGCCAGTACAGGCTGTGGCGCTAGCGTGACTTCGGAGTCATCGTCCAGGTAGGTTTGGTTATGCAGCATGTCGGGGAAGTTGTAGTACGTCATGATGTCCAGCATCGACGTCTGCAGGTGCACGGCTTGTTGACTTCTATCGCGCTCTATCAGGCCAGACAACGCAATTTGGGCGGCAAAGACGGCCGCCACTTTGTCGGCCAAGAATGTATTGGTTGTTCGTGGTGCCGAGCTGTCCGCCTCATAACTCAGCAAGCCGGTACGGCCCTGGATCAGTGCATCGAACGCAGGCTCGCTGGCGAGCGGCCCATCAGGGCCAAATCCAGTGATAGAAAGTTGGACCAAGCGCGGATTGATCAAACGCAGTTGCTCGAACGTTAATCCAAGGGACGCGGACACGTGTGGGCGCCAGTTCTCAATATACAGGTCGGCCCCTGTGATCAGCGTTTTGAGGTGCTCCAGGTCCGCGGAGTTCTTGAGATCGAGAGCGACGCTTTGTTTACCACGGTTGGCATTGGTCCAGACCACACCGACACCATCGCGGGCATGCCCGAAATTCCGATAGGGGTCGCCCGTGCGCGGTTCGATTTTGATTACTTCGGCGCCCAGGTCACCGAGCATCTGGGCACAGAAGGGTCCGGAAATATAACTGCACGCCTCGACGACGCGAATACCGTCTAGTGGTCGGGGCGGGTTGTAGGCGTTGTTTGTCACCGAAGATGAAGTCATTGGTACAGCTCCTGTTGCAAAAAATGCAGTTGTGTCTGATCCGTTTCATTGTCGAAGCGAGCAACTCGTTTCTACAAAGTGCTCGAGTGACTCACCTTTTGAGCGCGTAGGCTGGCCAGCGCCAATACGGAGTCGAGCAGTGGTGTCTGTTGATCGGTGAGTTCGCGTATGGCGTGCAGCGATTGCTTCAGCGCCGACAATTCAAGTGGGCGACCGGCTTCAAGATCCTGGAGCATCGACATCTTGTGTTCGCCGGCAGAGAGGGTCATGGCGATACGCTTCTCTGGCCCAGGAGAGACCACCAATCCAATTCGTTCGGCGATGGCATCCACTTCGCCCATCAGTGCTGTCACTATCGACACCACGCCACCTGCATCCTGCATCTGACCAAGGGTAGCCAAGGTCAGCACGGCGACCGGGTTCCAACACAGGCTATTGACGAACTTGACCCAGATGGCAGAACGGATGTTGTCGTTGACTCGCGAAGTAATGCCGCTGCGGGTGAGAAGTTCACTGAGAGCGAGCACCCGAGGTGAGTGACTGCCATCCAGTTCGCCGATTGGGCAACCAGCTTTGGCACCATCCTGAGCGACCACACCCGGCTCGACCAAGTGGGCACCGATCCAGTAAACGCAGCCGACTACCTGGGAAGGGGGCAGGCTCTGCCATTGTTTGCCATCGGGGTCGAGGAGGGGTAGTTGCCGATCATTCAAAGAACCAGGCCAGCGATGAAAGAAGTAATAAGGAATGGCCGTTGTCGGCGGGATAATGGTGGTATGCGGACCTATCAACGGTGAGATCTGCTCCAGCGCGGCTTCTAGCTGGTGCGATTTAACGGTAAGGAAAACGTAATCCTGCACGCCCAGTGCGTTGGTTTTTTCACAGGCTTTGACTTGAACAGTGAAGTCATTTTCAGGCGTTATCACGCGCAAGCCATTCTTCTGTATGGCCTGCAAATTTTTACCTCGGGCGACAAGACTGACCTCACATAAACCTGCGCGAGCCAGATGACCGGCGATATGACCGCCGATGGCGCCCCCTCCGAAAATGCACACTTTGAGCATGATGAGACTCTCTGACCTGAGGCTGCATGAACTCAATCACGTGCAGCGATGATGGTGTTTTTTGAACGATAGTGCTGAGGCAGATTGCCGGCCAATATGAAATAACGATCACGTGAGCGTGGTTCGCTATGGTCGACGCAATCTCTATATCAAAACTCATCCATTGGTTTAGCGAATGGGTTCAACGGTTAAAACTATTGGTCAGCCGAGGCAATGCGATGGTTAGCTCTAAAACTGAAAATGTTTGGAGACGACGGGATGAAAGTGCTGGTTGCGGTGAAACGAGTGGTCGACTACAACGTCAAGGTCCGCGTCAAAGCAGACCAGATGGGGGTCGATTTATCTAACGTAAAAATGGCTTTGAATCCGTTCTGCGAAATCGCCGTGGAAGAAGCGGTACGCCTGAAAGAGAAGGGTGTTGCGACTGAAGTAGTCGTCGTCTCCGTGGGCCCGTCCACCGCCCAAGAGCAACTGCGCACCGCGCTGGCTCTGGGTGCCGATCGCGCCATCCTCGTCGAGTTCGCCGACGATCTGACTTCCCTGGCCGTTGCCAAGCTGCTCAAGGCTGTTGTCGACAAGGAGCAGCCTCAGTTGGTGATCCTTGGTAAACAAGCCATCGACAGCGATAACAACCAGACTGGCCAGATGCTGGCTGCCTTGAGCGGCTACGGTCAGGGAACATTCGCCTCGAAAATCGAAGTATCTGGGGACAGCGTGGCTGTCACCCGCGAAATAGACGGCGGTGTTCAAACCCTTTCCTTGAAGCTGCCGGCCATCGTCACGACTGATCTGCGTTTGAACGAGCCGCGCTACGCATCCCTGCCAAACATTATGAAAGCCAAGAAAAAGCCTCTCGAGACGCTGACTCCGGACGCTTTGGGCGTTTCCGCCGCCTCCACCAACACAACCTTGAAAGTCGAAGCGCCTGCTGCACGTAGCGCGGGTATCAAGGTCAAGTCGGTGGCGGAACTGGTCGAGAAACTGAAAAACGAAGCGAAGGTGATCTAATGACTATTTTGGTAATCGCTGAGCACGACAACAAAGTGCTGGCTCCGGCCACGTTGAACACCGTGGCTGCCGCCGCCAAAATCGGCGGCGACATCCACGTGCTGGTTGCAGGTCAGGGCGCTGGTGCCGTGGCGGAAGCTGCGGCGAAAATCGCAGGCGTGAGTAAAGTTCTGTCGGCTGACAATGCCGCCTACGCTCATCAATTGCCGGAAAACGTCGCCCCGCTAATTTCCAGTCTGGTGATTGAACAGCACACTATTTATCGCCATGTTCTGGCACCGGCCACGTCCAACGGCAAGAATATTTTGCCTCGTGTTGCCGCTGCACTGGACGTCGACCAGATCTCCGAGATCATCTCGGTTGAAAGCGCTGATACCTTCAAGCGTCCGATCTACGCCGGTAACGCCATCGCTACCGTTCAGTCGAACGCTGCGGTAAAAGTGATCACCGTTCGTGCCACCAGCTTCGACCCGGTAGCCGCTGAAGGTGGTTCCGCTTCCGTTGAGGCCGTTTCCTCTGCTCACGACGCTGGCATCTCCAGCTTCGTCGGCGAAGAACTGGCCAAGTCCGATCGTCCGGAACTGACCGCTGCCAAAATCGTCGTTTCCGGCGGCCGTGGCATGCAGAACGGCGACAGCTTCAAGCACCTGTACGACCTGGCCGACAAGCTGGGCGCTGCCGTGGGTGCTTCGCGCGCCGCGGTCGACGCAGGTTTCGTACCCAACGACATGCAGGTTGGTCAGACCGGCAAGATCGTTGCGCCACAGCTGTACATCGCGGTCGGTATCTCCGGCGCGATCCAGCACCTGGCCGGCATGAAAGACTCCAAGGTGATCGTTGCGATCAACAAGGACGAAGAAGCGCCGATCTTCCAGGTGGCCGATTACGGTTTGGTCGCTGATCTGTTTGATTCACTGCCGATGTTGATAGAAGCTTTCTAATAATCCGATCTTGCTATTCGCAACAGGCGATAGCCTGTGAGAAGGAATAAAAATTCGCAAGCTGCATCCCGCTTCAAGGGTGTGTTCACCGTAGAGTTTCTATCAGATGCGATGGGTCTGGTATGAGGTGAAAAAACTATTGGATAGCGGACCGTGGTGGTGTTTTTATTTAGATGTCTATAAAAGCTTTTCACGAATTGATCAGCCTTTAAATGATTGAGGTGATGGATTAACTGGCTTTGATCTAATTGGCTGATGCTTACTTAGATTTCGATCAACCGTTCACAGTGTGATATGGCAGTGCGGTCTACGCCAATAGTTCAAGTTTTATACATTATGCATTCGCGATGAATGGCCTGCCATGACGGCGAATTGAATTAGCACTCGTGTCTAACTATTTGAGAATGAGAAGCCCATGAACACAAAACAAGAAAATGTCACGGCCGCTCCCAGTGCAACCTGTCCGTTTGCCGAACTAACGTTTCCGTTTTCTCGCGACGATCGCTGTCCGATGGACCCGCCGGCGGAGTACGCGCAAATGCGTGCACAAGAGCCAATATCCAAAGTCAAACTCTGGGATGGAAGTGATGCCTGGATCGTGACTCGGATGGAGGAGTTTCGTGAATTGATGACGAGCCCTCATTTCAGTGCGAATCCTAATACGGCCGGTTTCCCTTTTATCTCGCCATCTCGGGCAGCACAGTCTCGGTCGTATCAAACCTTCATTACCATGGATCCTCCAGATCATGGCACTTTCCGCCGTATGCTGACCAAGGAGTTCATGGTCAAGCGCATGCAGGCGATGCGCCCGCAGGTGCAGGCAGCGCTGGATAAGCTTCTCGATGATATGGAGTGCGACGGTGCGCCAGCGGACTTTATTGAGAAAGTCGCGTTGCCTCTGCCTTCGCTGGTGATTTCCATCATGCTTGGTGTTCCTTATGAGGATCACGCCGATTTGCAGGAGTGGAGCCGGGACCGGCAAAACTTGAGTTTAGCGCCAGAGAAACTCAACGAAGCAGCTCGCAACATGGAGGCCTACATCAGCAAGTTGCTGCGTCAAAAGGAACTTGATCCGGGGGATGGTGAAGATCTGCTCAGCCGTATGGCGATTGAGTGGATTAACCCTGGAAAATTGTCGCACCAGGATGCGGTTCAGATGGGTGTATTACTTTATCTGGCAGGTCATGAAACAACTGCGAACCTTATAGGTCTGGGGCTGGTCAGCCTTCTTCAACATCCAGAGCAAAAAGAGGCACTAATCGCTAACCCGTTACTGGCTCGCGGTGCGGCGGAAGAAATGTTGCGGTTCCATTCGATCACTCATATGAACTCCAATCGTGTGGCCACGCAGGATGTTGAGATCGGTGGCCATTTGATCCGCAAAGGTGAGGGCGTCTTGGCGTTGCTGCATGCGGCGAATCATGATCCCGAGGTGTTCACCAGTCCAGAGTCTTTTGATATCCATCGAGAAACGAAAGACCAGGCACATGTCGCCTTCTCATTTGGTATCCATCAGTGCTTGGGCCAGCCGCTGGCTAGGCTTGAACTGCATGTAGTTTTCGAAACTATTTTCCGTAGATTTCCAACTCTGCAATTGGCAATCCCGCTCGAAGAGCTCGACTACAAACGTAACGTATTCGTGTTCGGGCTCAACTCTTTACCTGTGACTTGGTAAAGCGGCTGCTGCGTGGGCGCTGTCATCTGCGTGCTTCGTTTTAGGAACCGGAAAGGATCTACGACATGACTCTCTATTGGCGGAAGAATCACACGCTCATCCTAAATATTTTGGCCAATTTGGCACTAGTAAGTGGCGGTCGTTGGGACGGAAGTGACATCTCATCGATTGACACCAACCAGGGAGCAAGCAGATGAGCAGTAGATTGAATGGCAAGGTAGCAATCGTCACGGGAGGCGCAAGCGGAATCGGGCGTGCCACCGCGCTTCAGTTTGCCCAAGAGGGGGCTGCTGTGGTGATTGCGGATCAAAATTCGAGCGCGGGTGAGGCGCTGGTAACTGAGATTGTAAGAGCTGGTGGGCGAGCGCTATTCATCTCGGTTGATGTTTGCGACGAAGCCTCCGTCAGAGCCATGGTCCAAACGACGGTTGAGATTTTTGGTGGTCTCGATTATGCCTTCAATAACGCGGGGATTCCCGATGGGGCTACTAGTTTGCTGACGTCCACCCAAAGTAACTGGGACAAGGTGATGGCAGTAAATCTGGAGGGCGTTTGGCACTGTATGCGCGCCGAACTCGATCACATGCTCAGCGTAGGCAAGGGCGCGATCGTTAACAACTCGTCACGCTCGGGACTTGTGGGCATACCCAGCGACGGGGTGTATGGAGCAGCAAAGCATGCAGTCATTGGCCTTACTAAGGCCGCTGCGGTGGAGTTCGCGTCTAGAGGTGTTCGAATCAATGCGGTATGTCCCGGTCTGGTAGAGACCGCGCTCACGCATAATCGCTTTGGAGCAAACCTGCAAACTCGCGCGGCGACCGCCAATCCGTTGGGCCGTATGGCTCAGCCTCAGGAAATTGCTCGCGCGGTGGTATGGCTCTGCTCCGATGCGGCTTCGTTCGTAGTGGGGGTTGCTTTGCCTGTGGATGGCGGAAGCACGGCACGTTAGAGCCGTCCACCGCTCCCAATATTTGGAGAGTGCTCTTTTTTTCAAGGGGGTAGGTCTTCGAACTTGGCGCGTGTTGATACTGCTATTGCAAGTCTTCGCCGATGCCGAAAATTATGGAACATAAAATGCCCCCAATGAGCCTATTGGTCCTCATAACCATGAGTGGCACTTTGGCAATGCATATGTTTGTACCTGCTTTGCCTTACTCCGCCTCTGAGTTGGGCGCGAGTGCGGGCGATATGCAGATGACCATCAGCCTGTACATTATTGGTCTCGCCGTTGGACAACTTTTTTACGGTCCGATGTCCGACACCTTCGGCAGGCGTCCTATGCTGCTGATCGGACTAGGCCTATACACAATTGCCGGTATTTGCGCGGCATTATCGGAGAACCTATACCTACTGGTCGGGGCGCGTCTCTTGCAAGCGCTGGGTGGCTGTGCAGGGCTGTCGCTCGGTCGTGCGATTGTGCGCGACACAGCGGGCGCGACAACCGTCGTCAGTCAGCTCGCGCTCCTTAACCTCATGATGATGATCGGACCAGGGTTTGCTCCCATTCTTGGTAGTGCAATTTCTGCAACTTTGGGATGGAGAGCAATATTCTGGTTCCTGGCTTTATTGGGCCTGATAGCATTTTTTTTTACTTGGCGATTATTACCAGAAACCAGTAACCCGAGCGGAGGCTTGAGCGTATCTCGTTTGGCGAAGGACTATAAACAATTGTTGAGTAATGCCCGTTATATGGGATTTACCCTCGGTGGAGGTTGCACGACCACCTCGATATACGCGTTCATCGCTTCCGCGCCATTTGTATTCGTCACGCAACTGCATCGACCACTACACGAAGTCGGCCTTTACCTAGGACTTTTGATCTTCGGCATGTCGGTAGGCAATGCTCTCACTGGTCGCCTGATACAGCGTATCCCCGTCGACCGCTTATTGTTGGCTGGCAATACTCTCTGCCTGGTGAGTGCGTGCATCTTGTTACTGACCATTCTGGCGGGGCACCTCCAGATCGTCACGATGCTAAGCCTCATGTTTTTATTTAGCTGTGGAATTGGAGTTGCCGGGCCAACGGCTCTAGCGAAATCCATGAATAGTCATCCGAATATCGTCGGCTCAGCATCGGGATTCTATGGGTTCACACAAATGACCGCGGGTGCCATTTGTACTTCTATTGCCGCCGTTGGCAGTCAGACAGCACTGTCTGCCGTCACCATTCTTGCGGCTGCGGCATTCATCGGGCAAGTCGCCATATGGATCGCGTTATGTCGGGAGCATCGTGTGGCTACCAGTCCACAAACTGAAGGTTGATTTTGGCACTTTCAGTTTTTTATCGAGTGACGACACTGATTTCTTCAGTATCCAAGGATCGCCATGACCAGTCACATCCCCCTTAATATTCTAGATCTCGTTCATGTTACGGAAGGCGGCTCCATTCACGATGCATTGGATGCTTCAATGGCCCTTGCTCAGCTTGCTGACAGGCTGGGATATAGTCGAATCTGGTACGCCGAGCATCACAATACTGCTTATCTGGGCGCCAGCTCGCCCGCTATGTTGATCGCTCGCGCAGCGTCCCTGACACAACGTATTCGGGTGGGTTCTGGGGGCGTTATGCTGCCGAATCACGCTCCCCTGCAAGTCGCGGAAGAGTTTGGCACGCTTGCGCACTTTTTCCCTGGTCGGATAGACCTAGGCCTGGGACGGGCTCCTGGAACCGATGCGCTAACTGCCCAAGTATTGAATCGATCCGGCTCCGATCCGCAATCATTCGCCAACAATGTTTACGACCTTACGGGATGGTTTAGTGACAAGGGGACGGCATACAGCAATCCTATTGTTGGCGGAGTCTCGACGGGTACCCACATTCCGCTCTGGATACTTGGCTCGAGTGTATCCGGGGCCTCAATTGCGGGCCAACTTGGTTTGCCGTTTTGTATCGCATCACATTTTGCACCTGACGAAGTGGACCGAGTGCTAGAGATTTACCGAAGCTCGTTCGACCCGACTGCTCCCACCGCCCAGGTGACCAAACCCTATGTCATGGCGGGAATTAACGTCATGATTGCGCCCACCGACGAAGAAGCCATGCGTCTGTGGACGACTTCGCAACGCATGATCCTGGATGTACGTACGGGTAACCGGCAGAAACTTCAGCCCCCGGTGGAACCTGATGCCATGGGGACAGCCCAGCAGAGAGCTTTCGCCGAATCCTTTCTGCACATAAAGGCTGTCGGCTCACCCGATACGGCATGCCGAACCCTTGAACGTTTCACCGAACGAACTCTGGCAAACGAGCTGATCATCATGACCTACGCCCATGACCCTGCAGATAAAATGCGCTCCATGGAATTGCTGGCGAAACATTGGTTGTAGCGCGCATCGCGTTAGAGGGTGACCTGGGTAACGCCCTTGAGAGGGATTCGCATATCTACATTTTTTTTGTGCTGATTACCAAGAAGGCCGTAAAAAGCTTAAAACCACAAAGTGGTAAGAAAGACATAGTGCAGATGCGAAGTTTTTCTTGGCAGCCTCCAAGCATATTAGCTTTTTGGATCGAACCAGTTCTAGGAACATATCTCTCGAACCTGGCGGATGGCTTGCTGGGAATCCTGGGCGAGAGATCGCGCAGAATAAGACAAAGTAACCTATTGATATCAAGAAACGGCGGTCCCTGACCACATAGTAGAAGTCGATGTGGAGTTTGCGACTTAGAATAATAAATTATTTCTTATTTTTTTCACTAACTGTTCAATTCTAGAGATTTCGGCACTGATTTCTAATTTTGAAAAGCGGTCTGACTTGACCTGCCGCTGCAGTTTTTTTAGCTGGTCTTCGGCGTCGCTCAGACTTTGCAAATTACTAAGTGTGTTATCTACTGATCCCCAAACTCCAAGCATGTCAAACGCAGTGTCAAAGTAATGCCAAATCGAGTTGCCTAGTTTGTGCCCCGTTTTTTTTCGAATCCTTTCTTCGATATTCCTTACCACAGCGTTGGTTAGTGAGCGTCGCGAGATAGTCTCACCGTGGAAAACCTCCTTAATATGCACCAATACTTCTTGGGTGATGAATCGGTGCCGATACATGGATAAACAGACTCTGTCTTGATTAAGTCCTGCGCGTTTCACGAGACGTGAAAAGTCTTTGGATAAAGAACGGCTGGTTAATGGTCCTCCCTCTTTCGTCAAGAGAAAGCTATTCGGAATGGGAGATGCCAGTCCCGATTTTGATAGATGGTCGCAGAATTTTCTACGAGCCTCGAGGTAGTGCTGGATATTGAATGCACCGTCTAGATTTAGCTTGAACGGCCTGATGTTAAGGCTGTCGTTCCTTAATTTTCTGGTTGGAATGTAAAGAACTTTCGTAGTCGCAGGTGCTAGGTTTAAATCTAAAGGCAAGGCTTCAAGCTCTGCTGGTCTCATACCTGTTCGCAGCATAGCCCATTGGATAAAAGCTCTCCTTTCGTAAAGGTAGTTCCTCCACTGGATGCCGTTAGGGGACGCTCGACTTTTCTCTGTCTGTTCGTCTTCGAGATATATTTGATTTTCTATTGCGTCTATAAACTGCTGTGGCATGCCGGTTTTATGATGCTGTGGTGTGTTTTTTGTTAAGCTAAACTCATGCTTGAAGTATGAGCGGCCATAAGAATTTTTCGCCGGTTCTAGGAGTACATTGTAAACACCTGGCTCGGTACCCGCGAGATTATGATATGTGTGTGGGTCGCCGCGCTCTTGCAGCCATACTAGAAATCCTACGACAGAGTTTAGAATTGCGTTGATGTGGTTATTTTGTCGTATCCGAAGTCCATCAGATGACGTTTCGGCTAGTAGAGATTCCTGTAATTTCCCTAAATGGGTACTGTCGAAATCAGGCAGCATCAGATTATTGGCGTAGCAGTACCTTACGAAGTGACTCATGTGGACGCAATACTGCCTCAGTGTCTCTCCGGAAGTTCTGAGGCTCACATCCAAAAGCCAAAAGTTGATGAGGCTGCATGGCTTGCCGTTGGGCCATATCATTACAGAATAATGCTTCTTCCGTTGGTTTTTACTTCGCCTTGTCCTAGGTATAGAACATGCGTCATAATCAATGTGCAGTTTTTTAGGCACTTTGATTGCCTTTAATTATATGTAGTTTAGGTTGGTCCGGAGGAGGGGAGAAGTCGACTACTTGCCTATATGCAGCGTTGGACCTGTCTAGAATTTTATTTAGTTTCAGGATGTCGAGATTATTCCCGCCAGAATTCGCCAATGCAAGGATGTCTCGGCGCAATTCAAGATAAGCATTTGAGCAAAGTGTTGCATGCCAAACTGCGTTTGTATATGCAAGCTTGTAATCAAAGGGGTCAGTTATTATGGAGCGGTTTTTGTCATCAATCTCGGTTGCTTGAAGTGCTGAACAGTTCGCTCGAAGCGCCAAGAAATACTCCCAGTTGTCACGGTAAGGGTGGTTCTTGTAAAGATGCAAAGCAGATGTTTTTAGATACGCTTTGACTGTGTTGTAGGCTATTTTTCATATTCGCAGAAGGATCTTGCATCTTTTAGTATTGTTTGGTTGGGGCGCGGTATATCCTCGCGCAAAATGCTCTCAAGATAATTTATTCGGTTTTTTATATTTGTAGTAGTATTGATCTTCATTTTTCATTCCCTGATGATCACAGCAATATCGAGAGGTGGGGTTGAGCTACCTTCTAACGGTGGGAGTTGCACTAGCTCCACTGACATCTCTCCAGATGCCAACGCCATTTTCACATAACTTTCAAACTTCTTTTTAGATAATCTAGATATTTTTTTTACATGGCATTGCCTGAGTATTTCCCGATATGCTTGTTCGGAATGGCTAGATCCCAGTTTCGCCCCCGCTTCCAGATCCAGCGCCATAAGTTTTTGCTGAGCATACTCTGCCTCCCACTCTGATATCTCTGATCCGTCTAAATTAGCCTCTGTATAGGACTTCAAGTGGTCTGGATTCTGATGTGCAGCCATCCAGGCTCCGCACTCCCACCCGTGATGACGCTCCGTCCACGTCAGCATCAGGAGAAAAAACTTTCTAAGCTGATGTACTCTGAAGTAGTTTCTGCGACCATGTTCGTCTAATGGGAGCGCTAAGTAATCGCAAAAAAAGTCCATGCAGCGTGATACAGATCTAGATATAGATTTTGGCGCGGGGTCTTTAAATCCATTTCGTGACCCGAAATAAAAGAGTGTAGGAGGTGCTTCTGAATCGTGATGATGCTTGGCAGTGATCACTCCCAAGAGTTGTAGAGTATGTACCGCTCTGTATGTTAAATAGGGTATGGGCCGGCTTTCCTCACTAAAGGCTCCCAGCGGAGCGGATTTTTCTACTTTCGTCGTTAGCCAGCATCCCCCCATTGTATGCGTCGCAATACAACTAAAAGGTATCGACGTGAGCTCGCCCTCTCTCATTGGTTTTAACATTCCGATTGCATATGCACATGCGCCAATTAATATATTAATGGATTGGATTAGCGAGAGCCGCCCCTTCTGTAAGTTCCGGTTTTTGCACTGAAAAGCTCGTTCAAATCCAAGTTCTAATACTGTCTCACTGCTTACAAGAGGTTCAAGCTTACCCTCTATTGAATCTCTAACCAGTTCGTCAAATAAGCTTATGTTGACTCCGGTAGCTTTATAATAGCCGTATTCGTTGGTTTTACTGTCAACTGACACTTTTCGCGAGATGTAAATCTCATACAGGTTTAATATGCTGGAGCTATACATCGTGATCCAGAGAGCAGCCTCATTTAGTAACTTCAATCCTTGGTCAACAGGGATAAGCTTTTGGTGGGTGACGTTTTTGAGCTCGTTGATATATGGGCGAGCCAATTCAGTGATGGGCTCATCTAAACTGGGAATCGCGAGATCCGTGATTTTTCCACCCGCAAAGAATGCTGCGCATCTTACACTCTGCCCAAAGAACGAGCTTTCTGAAACACGTTCAGTTTCTGCAGTTTCGCAAAGGCTATATCTTGTGCTGGGATTCGGCAAATATGATCTTATGGGTGCCAATATTGCGTTAGAAGAGTCGTCGTTTTCGAATGTGCGGAGCATGAGTCTAATCTTGTTGGATTTGAACCCCCTTATCGGGTGGTAAATCGAGTCACTCAGAAACTGCCTTGAAATCGACTTTGTTTGCGTGATAGTTGGGGAGTGGCGTAGATATAGTTTGTTTGCCAGCAGCGCGTCACAAATCATTGATTTTATGTTCTCATCAATGATTGGTAAATTATTTAACATTTCTTCAGACGGGTTTTTCTTGAAGGCAAGATAGTATAAGCAAGTGAATACACGTTCTCGTAACAGTAATGCTACGCACCACCCTCCTTGGGATAATGAGTCGAATAGTTCGCTCAAATCTGTCTCGTCTACTAGCGTATACCCATGGGTCTGTGGACTAAACACCTCTTTTCGTAGGTATATCCACCGCGTGAAATTTAAAGCCCAGGTTACGCATTGGCTCCAATACTTTGGCCCTGGCGCATTACCGAGCTGTCCGGATCTGAGCAGGTACGCCCATTTTTGAATCGTAATTAGAGGTAGGTTGTTCGGTGGATCCAACAGCCCCGAGCCGTCAGGGAGCTTGATGTCAAAATCGATGTTGCATGTGTTGTGCCATGTATTGTCCTCGTAGTACTCCTTGCCTCCGTTCTGAGTTATCCAGCGGGCTTCTCCAAGTCCGCCTTCCAGCAACCAACTCGGCTGCGTATCCGTAAACAATGGCGCAGGATTGAGCAGGGCTTTACCTTGCATGATCAACTGTTCGACGTGCTCGTCGTTATACTTACGCGAATTGTATTTAGCCATCATTTTCTGCCGGAGTATTCGTAAATTTTATTCTTTTCTTGAGTTGCGAAATAAGCTTTCTTGACGCGTTCCATATATCCATTAGTTCGGCTGTTGATCCAGCAGCCATTAAGTCAAATATTGGAGAGCCTTGTTTCTCAGTTCGATCTGAGAAAAGTGCTACCAAAATCAGCTTGTGGAGATTGACAATCAGATCTACGTTAACATTTAGTCCTTCGCATGTGCTGGGTGAAGTCGATTTTCCATTGCCGTCCGCGTCTATTAAGGAGACGTATGTGCTTAGCGCTGCTAATGTTTCTGGTGAAATGCAGATGTACATCTCGCCTTTGTTCTGAGATGTTTGATCTTGACTGACTAAGGAGAACTTTCGGATAAATTCATCCGAGTATGGATTTCCGAATTGGTCAGTGATAAGTATGTTCTCGATGAACGCGCGAAGTTGTTCTGTTGTTTCAAAGTCTGATGCCGGAAGTTGCCACTTTTTGTCTGCGGTCGCAAGGATGATCGTCTTTTGCTGGAACCTCCTGATCAGCAATACGTCCATCTGTTTGCGCAACCAAGGAGGTAAGTAACTACTCACAACTGTGGCTTTTGTATTTCCCATCTGGGCAGCCATCTCTTGCACAGATCCAGTTTCAAGCCAGCGTAATATGCCCCGTGAGTTCCTAATATGTGATAAAGTGAACGAGCCTCTATCAATTCCGGCTCTAGAGAATGCTTCGCGGTTATCGTCAAAGATGCACGGGTATTTAATGCCATTCATGCTGCTAGCAAGTTTTCCTACGTGTCCGCAACCATTTCTAGACGCCACGAGAAAAAGTCTGTGCGATATTTCTGGTTGAGTACGCTTAATCTTTTTCCGGATTAGATCTGTAGAAGAGACTATCTGATTTAAAACCTCTGAGCACCTTTTGGTCAGTAAGCCGCCTTTTCTCGCTTTGGCCCTATTTTTGTCAATGGTGAATTCTAGTAATTCCCCTGCTGGAGACGCTATATTAAGAAGGCTCGCCCCATTTTTATCAATTATGTTTGCCGAAGTTAAGGCCTCTGGGGTGAATCTTGGTTGTTCGTGAATCAATATTGCTGCTGCGGCTGCGCAATCTTTAGTGGTTAGAACCCCAATGGCCCTACCTAGTAGTTCTGGGAAGTTTCCGGTGCCTTGATCGCCTCCGGTCTCTGCAATCAAGCGCTCAACGATTATTGATTGAATAACAGAACTCGTGGCAACGGTTTGAAAAAATGGAATTTTAGCAAGTGCTTTCCAATTCAGGGCATCTAACTCATTGGTGTCGAAAAAATAATACTTAGTAGCAGCCAGGAAATATGCTAGGCCGAGGTTCGTCCTAGGGTCCGCCAAGTGGGTGTGCCTACCAAAATAGGATTTTGTTCTACCTGCAACTTTGATGGCATCGGCTAATATAGTATCATCTGCCATATTTGCTATTGCATTTCCGAGGTTGTGACTTCTCATCACCCCTTGCCAATGTTTTATGCATATGCTCATCGCTGCGTCGATAGAGCTCGAAAGCTGGCTTTTTAAATTCTCGAAATACGCGGTTTCATTTATTGCATAAGACAAATCAGTAACTTCAGATTTTTTGAGTGGTGTTTTACACCAATTAGCGTCTCTCGATGTAAAGTTTTCCAGGAGCGGGCTTTGACTTTGAGTAAAGGCGGATTTGTTACTATTCGGAAGTGAAGCCGTTGGTATTGGCGCTCGCGGGATTAATCCGCCATTCATAAACGAGTCTAGCAGTATGGAAATTGTTCCCCATTCGCATCTGCTGGATCTGATATTACGATTGGATTCTCTTGCATCATCTAGTAAGACGTAGGAATAAAATTCAAAAATTAATACCGGCCATGCCCCGTCGGCTGGCCATTCTTGCCCTTGTTTCTTTAGAAAACTGAGAATTCTTTTTAGCGCTGTAATGTATGCACCCATCGTGTAAAAAGAGTAGCCACGCATCCTGCGCACAAAAAACACTCCAAGTCTTTCCAGACGGTTGGAATCCATGTTGACCGGTGCCTCCAGCCGTCTGACGCTTAGCTTTTTGCGAGCATGTGGCGCATCTCGTGTGATTACCAGGACGCCTGCCTCAACGTGCGAACGCATGTTCAGTACCAAGAATTAGGAGAATCCTAAAGCTAGGTGGCCTCGATTCCGATGTCAAAATGTCAGTGTCAAGTACATCGGAACTAGCTGATTACTATAGGTTTATTATCTGGATAATTTTGCTAGGATGGAAAATGGTCAACGTCTACCTCAAGTCGAAACTGGTCTGCGGCGGATACCACAATGACGAACGGGTTCAGCGTCTGCATCCGCCAATGGACAGAAAACTGCTCAGGGGCTTAAGCGCCTTCAGCAATAAAGTTGCAGGCCAAGACGGATATGCAGAATTTAGAAAGAACCTTCTTGACGCCCAAGCCTTGGGGGACTCCTGGGTGATCTTCTCGCAATCGACCTATGAGGCTTACATCAAGGCAGTGAAATCTCTGCAGCAGGACAAACCTTTGTGGGCAGTCGAGGAGCACTGGTCGCCCTGATGGCAGGGGCGGCGTACTTGATGATCGCCGACGGGGAAGTTGTCCCCGACGTACCAGGTGAGCGGACACTGATTTTAAGGCTTGTCTGAGCAGGCGATTAGTGCTTGCCTCATCGCAAGCCAACGGCCGCCGCGTGGAGGAACGGCACAGGATTGATCCTTGGGCCTTTGGTACCGATCTACGTCGGTACCACGGACCCCAGCAGATATTTCGCCGCGTCAGGCGGCGATGGCCCCTTGCTGTCGAGCCTTCCAAGGGTCATTCGCCCGAGCCAGCCTGGCCATTTGCACGTAAAGTTTCATTAAAAATTAAATTGTAGTAACCACTTATAGTGTGCGGCTTACACATAAATCAATTGATGTGAATTTTAATGTCGCCAGATACTAAAAATAAGTGACGATTGTGCAGCTGATTTTGAAATATTTTTCGTTGCGTGTGATGAAGGTTCAAAACCTTACTGCTCTGGAAAAAATTCAATAGCGAACGCGAATTCCTGAAGTCGGAGTGATAGCAACTATTTTTTGTCGTTTGGGAGTTGGTTTGTGAATTAACTGCTAGGCGTTCTGAGGGGCATTCAATTGTGTGTGGGAGTGGTGCGGGTAATCGGGGTGAGCGGGGTCAGGCTGGTATTCGTGCGATAAGGGTTTTCTATATATGCAAGAATGTCAGCGGTGCAGTAGAGTGAAATTGCTCTAGCACTGTTCTTGTTAGTGGGTACGCGGCAGCGAATAATTCCAAGTCTGACTAATCTTCTTAGCATTGAAGCAGAAAGGTTTGCGAGATTTAGCACTTGGCGTCGAGTGATGTAGTTCTTTGTCTCGAGTATTATAGCTTTCAATGCTTTTCGATTGAAAAAATATTCGCTGTGGACCTTGGTGGATTGAATTGATTGACTTTTCCCGAATCTCAGATTGAAGTCTGAATAGCTTATGTGTGCAAGTTCGGCGGACTCTTGTCTTGTGAAGTGATTTTTTCGCCAAATTTTTAATTCAGTCACTAGTGCGCGCGTCTGTTTCGCTGAGTCAAGATTCAAGATCATGTTAATGTCTCGAATAAAGTATTTTGGATTATTAAGAAGGTGCTTAGTTGTCGGTATAGGTAGATTTAATTCCGTGGCTATCGTTGGAGCTAAAGATTGGGGTATTGGGTGGATGTAAGGGGTGGTTGTTGTTTTCATGGTTAATAGTTTTTTTATTTTTGTAATTGAGGATCTTAAGTAAAGCCTGGTATGCGGATGAGGGTCAGAGTGAGGGGGTGGTGGCAGCTCTATGTGCTTAATTTCTAGCGCCGCTAATATGTTGTGAAGAGTGAACGATGTAATGTGCAAGGACGAAGCGAGTGCAGTCCCGCTTATATATTTTTTGTTAAATTTTTCCACCGCGGTACGCTTGACGAACAGCCAGCGAGGGCGAGTTGAAATAACTTGTCCAAAAAATCCTAAATTTGTTAGTTGGTTCGCAGTTTTAATTGAGATGTGCAGAGCTTTTTCTATTTCGCGCATGGAGTAGTATTTTCTTCTTTCGAAGTTTTTACGGATCGAAATGTACTCCGATCTGTTGATGTAGGGTGTTATGATCTTGCACATCTGCCCGGAAATATAGTAGAAGAATATGCCGAGCTGTTGTATTTTTATTTTTCCAGTGTTTACGGCAATAGTAAGTGTGCCTTTATATGCGGACGTAATGTGATAAAATTCGTTGGCTGAAAGCCCAAATCCTGCACAGCAGTTTGGTGTTGTGCAAATCGTACGTTCCCAAGTGTTTTCAGCATTGAATTTTTTTGTTATGGCTATTATCCACTTGTCGTCAGACAAGAGCCAAGGGATCGTAATTGCCTTTTGGGGTAATTGTTTATGATTTTCCAAATCTTGGCTGAGTACGTCGTAAAAAAACTGTTCATCTTGCGCCCCAATGCGTAGCGCCATGTTGAGAACAATAGAACGCCGGGAGCTCGTCAGATATCGGTACCGCAGGCATTTTAGTGCGGCATATGTACGATTGAGTGTCGATTGATCTCGAGTGCGGAAAATATTAAGCAGTTTAAGTCCTGTTAGGTCTTCGCTTTGTGTGCAAGGTGATTCTCGAAAATCAAATCCACATAAGCAATGACCGTCCTCCACCTGTTGCCATTTAAATCTACGTTCACAAGCTGGGCACACTGACAAGTACTCAGTGCCATGATAAGGGCATGCGTGGACCCCATCGATATCCTGAATAAATTTCATCTGGCGCTCTTTAAGGCATTTGGGGCAATAAACTTGCTTTTGTCTAAGTGCAGTCCATGGCAACACCAATCCTGAAATCAAGACTTTCCCCTCGTACCTAGCGAGTTTATTTAGTAAGGTGTAGGCGCTTGCTTTCAATTCGGAAGCAAGGTCAGGGCACTCATTGCAAAGCAGTGCGTATAATGCACCGTCAGGGTTAGTCAAACTCAGTGAGCTATCAAAATAGGCAATGGTTAGTTCGCGGGCCATTCTGGAAACGGAGGAGTATCCATTGAGAGAGGCGGTTCTCATGAGAATGCTACCAGGGTTTTCTTCAAAATTAGGTCTGGCCACGAAGCATAGGGATTTCATGGTGAGTGCCTGCTTAGTAAGTTGTTTATTACCTGTGGAGGTAATGTGAATGCATTCCCTGGTAGGGGGAGGAAAGGAGGTAAGTCCAGTCCGTCGAGGCCGGCAACGCAATCGTCTCGGGTTAAGGTATTTTTCGATCTTTCTAGGGCACACTGGAAGATTTCACGCAACAATACGCAAAGCGCACCGAAGTTTCCCCCGCTGAAAGCATAAAAGATTTTTGTAGTCGCTTTGTCGGTAATGAAAATTTCCGCTTGCAATTCTCCGATCCTAATCATCTCTCCTATTAACACGGTTAAGACTGTCTGGAATTCAGAGTTTAACTCTAAGTTTTTAAGTCGTGCTCGAAATGGATATCGACGCGCTAATTGAGGGTGCGCGTCGACTATCCGTTCACAATTTGGTGTGCCCACTAAAATAATGGGAAGATGAGATGTATTGATTAAGTCCTTAACCCAGTTACACAGATTCTCCAGGGTTTTTTCCGCGCCTTTTGACAAGAGATGTTGGAGTTCATCGAGTATTATTACTTTTGTTTTACATGTTGTTAATCGGGTTAAAATTCTGTGTACGAGCACTGTGTTTCTGTGAACGCCATCTGTGGAACATAGTCCTTTCAATATTTCCATGGCTAAACGCTTCGATGCGCAATCAGCTGGAATTGAGCAAAACAAAGCTGGAATATTTAGGTATTCACCATGTTCGTCACTAACGCTAATAGGTGTACCGATGATGTTGACTAGGTGCTCGCACAACGTGGTTTTTCCGGTGCCAGGGTCACCCAAGAGTATCGTGCTGCTTGCCTCGCCGCGTATATTGGAAACGTAGATGCTGTGCAGTATTTTTTTAATCGATTTTTCATACGCGGGATGTAAAATGGTGGTGCTTGCAAAAGCCTTTAGTTTCTCTTCGATTACGTCATTCATGGCGGACGTCCCTTAAATTTATTACGGTATAAGTAGATGGGTTTTCCGAGTCGTCCGTGAACTCCAAGGTATCCGTTGATACTTCTATTCTGTTGGAGAGGGGCGGAGTCAATGAGTTATGCGTGTTCTGAATAGTCTGTTTTTGGACGGCAGTTTTTTTTATAGCCTTGCTCGATTGTGATTTTTTTGAAGTGGATATCAATTTCCTTTCTTCGCTAATTTGCTGTATCTCGCGGTGAATTTCTGTAAGAGTCTGTCGCGCGGTGCTTTCATTGAACGCAATGTGTTGCTCTTTTAGTTGCGCGAGGACCAGTTCGTGTTCAAATAAACTGAGATGATTTTGATATCCCGGCTCAGTGGCGAAAGCTTCAAATAGCTCTGTTGGGCGATCAGGGTGAGCAACCCACACTGTCGATAGATCGGAAATATCATAATAAACAAGCGCTTTCTGATTAGATCTTAGATGATGTGCAATTTCGGCAAGTGCGGGTCCTGTCCAACTGATTTTTGAAAAGCGAACTCGGCCGTTAGCGAGCTTTCTATAAGTGAGGCTTCGACAGAGCGCATTCACGTCATCTTTGGAATAGCGTTCTGGTGGGAGTTGCATCGCAAGGGCCGCCGTCCATGCCATACGGGGGGACTGGTTTATGCCACTGTGGTAAGATTCATGGTAGACATTTTGAACCCAGTTTGAAAATTGCTCATTCAGTTGCTCGATGGTCAGGCACGCGTTTTTTTCCGAATTATAATCACCTCGCTGTACGGGATTTGAAAATGTGGTCCCCGGAATGGAATGAATTAGGCTGGTGTTGAGGGTACCGAAAAAGCGCTCCACATGGGCTTTCACATTGGGACAACCTGGTGGACCATAGGTGATCTTAAAGCCTAATAAATCTGCAATGTTTTGAAAGGTATGGTTAGCGGTTTCCATACCATTATCTAATACCAGTTCTTCCATTCGGCCACCAGGTCGACCGTCTATGGATACCTCTAGTGCCATTCGAAAAGCGCGGAGTACCTTTGCAGCGCATGGCGGGGTAAAGGACAGTTCCCAACCGATGATACAGCGAGTCATTAGTTCGATCAGAACGAACAGCCAAGGGCGACCTAGGTTGTTTCCGTTTTGATCAATTAGCTCTAGGTCAACCAAGTGCGAGTCGCCCTCTACAAGGGCTAACAAGGTGTGGAGAGGGGCTTGCTTAACACCAAATTTATGGGTTTTGGCAGCGTATTCGCGGCCATGGTGATGGAAGTCTAAAAGATACCCATTTAGGTTTTTGATTGTGCGATGGACAGTACTCAAAGAGGGAATATCTATTGCGTTGCTGGTATAAGCCATTCGCGCTTTGTTTTCATTTTCGATGAAGGCTTTTATGAACGCGTGCAATGATTTTATGTTGGGGTGAGTTCTTTGTAGATAAAGAGTGTTGATGTGATCTCGAATGATGATATGGGTGGCTTTGCACAGTTGCTTTCCCCGTGGTCGAGTGCTGGGCTTTTTGACTAAAACCATTGGGTTAAAATTGGACTCTCGAAATTGACGGAACCAGTTGTAGGCACTGGTGTAACAAGGTGGTTTAGTATCACCATAACTAACGGCCAGTAATTTCAGCTCAACCATTGTTTTGGCGTAGGGCAGTGCACCTTGAAATTTTTTTTTAAACCTCGAACATAGTGAATTTTTCTCAGTGCTGCCTTTGATTGAAGTGTGGTCAAGTTGGTAATAATGGAGGCGAGCGATTTGTCGATAGGTGCGAGTTGGTGAAGGAGTAAAACTCCCTTTGCTTGCAGTGTTTGAAAGATATCATGGGTGAGAAATACGGGATGTTTGTTTTGAAGCGAACGAAGTGTAATTTGATCAGTGTCAACAGAAGTTACTTCATATATTTCTTCGTATAAAGTGTATTGGGATCCGGGGCTGATGGTCGAATTAATTTTCATGGTAACTTCCAAACCATAATGTGGTTTTAAGGTTTATTGGTTTATTCAAGTCAATCCAGATTTTTCCTTGCAGTACCGCTTTGGCTATTGCCCTCATTGAGGGGGCTCCTGTTTGATTAAGCAGTTCTCTCAACGTTAGTGTAGTTTTGTTACTGATTTCGTTAATTAGGTAGGCGTACTCTAGAGGGGTGGTGTGCAGTGATCGTAAGTACAATGTTTGCATTGTGTCACTCATAGGTCTTTGTTGGATTTTTGAACCCTCTATCCGGTAGAAGTCATATTTTAATGTGATGGCTAGTTTTTCAAAGCGTTGTAAGGTCTCTAAGTACGCCGGTAAACAGTGGCTAAAGGAGTGTTTCACCTCTGCGAAATAATCAAAATGGTCGTAAGTTCTTATGAAAAAGTCGGGTGTGTAATAGGTTTTTTTTCTTCCCGTCCCTAGCTGGGCAGTTACAGGCTGCTGAAAGTAGCTTTTGACGTTTCTATCAAACTCTAAGCAAACACAGTAATCAGCTTCGAGTCGACTTTCACAAATGATTTGTTTGTTATTTTTTTGTGATGGAAAAAGCACAATATGTTTTCCGAAGTGCGATCGACTGAAGCTTCGAACCGGTCCCCCGGCCTCTGGTGACCACGCTCGATTTAACATTAATCACATCCATTCACGCGAACTACGCGGGTGCGGGGGAGGACGAGCTGCAAAATTGTAGTTTTACCAAAAATGCAGATGAGTTGGAGAGCGGCGGATGACAACCAAATTAATAGAGTATTTGGACATAAAAAATTTATTTTAATAGAGGTTTTCATGAGCCAGCCTTCATGTTCGGTGCCAGCAAGATCTGGACAATTCACGGTACACCGAGCAGATTGAAAAAAATAACCCCTTAAAACTCTGCAAGGCATTGCTGGTAGAAGGCTCTAGTTTGGGCTTCTTTGGGAATGGAAAAGGCGGGGGCGGATAATTATTGAAAAACTCTCATGGTACATACTGTTTTTTCGGTAAAGCGTAGAGTGAGTTAAATAGATCGATATCTATGTGAGCGAAATTGGCCAGACCCAAAAAATCAATGTGTCAACACTTTCGTGGCAAGCTTATTGCTCATGCACTCGCTGACCTGATGCATATCCTTCACAAGGCCGGGGCTTTAACGCGGTGGTACGAAAGCGTCACCGGCCTTCCCAGGTATTCACTGCCGGATAAGACGTTCGGGATCTATCTGAAGGGTGCAATGCCCGCTCACGCACGGCGGCAACAGTTCCGACAACTCTGCCCGGGGTCGGCTCATTGGATTGACCACCCGCTGTACGAGGCCTTGTCGCCCCAAAATTCCGCATGGACGGTATTGTTTGACTTGATCGACGACGGTCGCCAACGCTTCGAGGACGGCGCAAGTCTCTTCAAGCAAGTGCCGAGTGGCGCTGTTGACGTGGACCTCGCCATCGTACTGATGGTGATACGCAGTGAAGATAACCACGATAATCGACTCCGAGTGCAATGCTGTCGATTTTTACCGACCCTCCTAGCCGTAGCATGTCATTTGACCCCATTAGGTTACGTGAGTCATGAGCTGCTCGACTTGATTAACGATACGATCGAAGTCGACCATTCAGGCCATTGGTGGAATGAAGGCTGGCCTGAATCCTACGCGGAACTCGACGCGCTCATTGCCTTATGGGGGAAATGGATTGGTATAGCTCGTCAGTTGCACTTGGTAACCTCCGACCAGAGTGCGGCCACTTTTTCCCGGTTGGTGCAGAATCTCAGTCCTTATAAAAGGCACAGTTTGATCATTAGTTTGTCGACTGCCGTCGATGAACACCGCTCCATTTTTCATTATGCTAACTTGCGTCGTCTCTACCACGCTCTTCGACGTCACCCTCCTTTTGTAGTGAAGGTTGGGCATCCGCCGGTGCCTTCTCAATTGGTTGATTAAACCGATGCACGCGTACCTCCAGTATCTGGTTTTCGGTGTGGGCACTCTCACCAGCGTCTGTAGCGTCAAGCAATGTCTGGTGTGTCGCCGCCAGATCCGCTGTGGCACATGCTTCGGCTTGCATCAGTTGTTGATAAGCAATGTGCAGCACTTGGTGCTGTTCTTGTACGCGGCGAAGTTGCTTTTCCTGATGCTGAGAAGTTTTTAACAGCGATTGTTGCTCTTGCAGCAATCGCTCGTTATCTCGGTTCAAGCGGATGAGTTCATCCTGCTTGGTGAGTCGTTCCAAATGCAAACCATGCAGCTCAGCATTGAGATGCTTTAGCTGCTGCTCGTGTGTGCTAAACAGTTGATCCCGTTGTGATTTGCTGGCTTCATGGAACAGCTCAAGCGAGTGGCGCGTCTGTTCATGGGTCTGATGTAAGGAGACAATCTGTGCGTCTTTCTCGATCAATTGGGCAGCTTGCTCCTTCACTTTGCCTGCCAGCTCGAACTCGCGAGTTACGGCTTTTATCAATTTTTCTTCAATTCGCTGTAGATTCGCCTGGAGTTCCGTCAGGGACGCCTCCGCTGCTGCACGCCGTGATTCACTCAATTCTAGAGCGGAATGTTCGGCAATGAGGTTGGTTTGCAGTTGGTCCTTTTTCAGTGATAGATCTTCGAGGCTGCTTTTAATGGTCGCATCGGCTTCCTCTTTGAGCTCATCGACCAACTGCTCGACCAGCTCGAGAATCGGTGCACGCAGGCGTTCCTGGACCGTCAGGCTCGAGGCCGCGGGCACCATGGCGATCTCTTTCAAATAACGGGAAATAGTGGTTTTCGAACCGGTATTGCCCAATTCAATTCTCACCGCATCGATACTCGGCCGTTTACCGCGGGCGACGAGGGCCGTACGCGCTTTCAACACCAGCGCTTTGTTTATGCCGCCGCGAGCCATGGAGTCCTCCTACGTTTCGTACTGTGTTACGTGACCTGTAATTACAGGCTGTAATCATGAGAAAGGTAGTCAGCTATCGATGTGAAAACTCAGCTGTGATACTGGAAGCTTATTTCATTTGATACGGTAATTTCAGTTTTCTTGAGATCATCGGCAGGTACAGTCGTCGAAAAGGGTGTGATTTTTGTAGCACACGGTTTTCTCCGTTAACGCAGTTGTTCCTGCAGTGAAGCAGGTTGACATGGTTTTTTAGCGGTAGGACTGTGGCTTTGCCGTTGGTGGATTGTAGCGGCGGGTAAAAAGTGGGGGAGGGCGACGAGGGCGCCTTGATGGAACCTCACATTCAGGCATGTCGTGTGTTTCAACTTCTCCCCGGTTCTGAACTGTCTGCAGGGCCAGATTTGGCGACCACGCCTTGTAACCATGACCAGCAGAAAACCATCATAGGCGTGGCCTATTGTGAGGTGGTTGCTTCTACCCTGTTTTGCCCAGTGTCCTTACACCTAGTTTTTCGTAGATCAGACATATCTCGAGAAAATTATGAATTTTCGCATAATTGCGCATAAAGTCAGTTCTCTAGAATTTGCAACCGGAATTAACAGGTCATTTGATAAAAAATATCTAAAAATTCTAGTTTCAAACAATTTATCATTCTTGCATTTTCTCTTGCTACGCGTACTTCAACTTACGTGCTGACTGCAGTAGCTTTGTTTGCCTTGGTACTGTCCCGCTGCACGAAGCCATCGAGCTGAATACGGTTGCAAAATTGTGTCCTAATTGAGTACGCGTTTGCATTTGACTTAAGCAGAAATTTGAAATCTATCAGTCCTACCGAATGTATCGAAATTGGCCCAAAGGATCGTAATGATCCTCGATAGGGAACTACCAGTGTTGTCGGTGGCGAAAGGCAGCAATCGGCAGTGGATTAACCAATCGGTGTAAATCACTAGATGTGTACGTGAGAGGAATGTTGCAGATGAAGCAGAATTAGCTCTTAACAAGGGCGGCGATTCGCTGGCGTCTGA
This sequence comes from Pseudomonas sp. G5(2012), assembly GCF_000408945.1. Lineage (NCBI taxonomy): Bacteria > Pseudomonadati > Pseudomonadota > Gammaproteobacteria > Pseudomonadales > Pseudomonadaceae > Pseudomonas > Pseudomonas sp. G5(2012). The sequence continues at coordinate 208,792 of NZ_APIO01000001.1, read as the reverse complement.
TTTGTTCCGAAAGCGGCTACCCTTCAGGGCACTTAACGTTGGTTTTTGTGAAGCTCAATACGCGAAAGGGGGCTGTGTTTCCAGTTACCACGGAATGCTTTTAGGCGGGCGCGCGCTTTCGCACTATTGAGCTAATTGTATTTGCAGCGCCTGGATTTGCTGGGATAGAACACGAAAATTTTTGGCATCCTGTCGACGCATGAGCAAATAGCGTTTCGCTTTTTCGTGTAATGCCGCTCTTTCCGCCAACAAGGCTTGGATTTGCTGCTGGTCCGTTTGTTGGCTCGTCACGCACACTTGAAGACGTAACCGTAGCTGCTGTAGTTCGTGCTCGCAGGCCCGGGTTTGTTGCCGCTGTTCGCCGCTCATACGTTCCAGGTCGCGATACATCTGACCGGCTTCCTCCTGTTTGGCAAGCAATTGACTCTGCAAGGCGCGGCGTTCCTGCTGCAACTGTTGCAGTTGAGTCTCATGCTGACGCAACTCCTGTTCGCGTTGTACGACTTGTTGTTGGCGGTAGTGTTCGAGGGCGGAACGGGCATGTCGATGTTTGTCTTCGAGGGACAGAATCTGCGCGGCACGCTCTTCCAGGAGCCGGTCCATACTGTGACCGGCCTCGCGCAGGCGTTGACGCTCGCCTTCGGCCTCATGCAGTCGTTCGTTCAATGCTCGTTCGCGCTCCAACCCTTCACGGCGTTCGGTAAGTGCCATGGTATGCGCCAACTGTATCTCTTCCAGGCGCGCCTGTTCGGCGGCGCGTTGGCGAACGAAGCCGTCCTGTTGGCGTTGCAGGCGTGCCCGGTCGTCTGCCACGGCCGCCAAGGAGTGCTCAGTCAAGCGCTCGGCTAGACTGCTGATGTACGCAAGCAGTTCGTCACTCAAGCTAACCGCACGAGCAGTGGGTTCGCGTGCTGCGAGTTCTTTCAGATAGCGTTGAATGGTGCTTTTGGAGCCGGTGTTACCCAGTTCGACACGGACGGCGTCGATGCTCGGGTGCACACCGCGTGCACGGAGGGCGTCACACGCGTCCTGCACTAGGGCCTTGTTGATGCCTGCACGGGCCATACAAATCACTCCAAACGGGAGCCGTCCCAGATTTTTTCGTACTGTTTTACAGGGTATGTGTTTACACCTAACACGCTACGCAAAATTGTGAACAGATTCGGATGAGCTGACGTTTGAGAATCAGGATTTCTCGAACGTGATAAGCCATTTTCCACGTCGTACCCCGAAATGGCAGTACGCGGGAGTTGGGATGAGCGATTCAGCCGAGCGATATCTGCAAGCGGCGCGCCGCGACAGCACGCAGCGCCGCTATGCGCAAGCCGTTGAACACTTCGAAGGGGAGTGGAGCGGGTTGCTACCGGCCTCCAGTGAAAGCATCGTGCGCTACTTGGCGGCTTATGGTGCCCAGTTATCCAGTAACACCTTGCGCACGCACCTGGCGGCGTTGGCGCAGTGGCATCAGCAGCACGGCTTCGCCGACCCAACCAAAGCGTCGCGGGTGCGGGATGTCCTGCGCGGCATTCAGGCGCTGCATCCACAACCGATCAAGCAGGCGGAAGCGCTGCAGTTACAGCGATTGGAGGCTTGCATCGAGGGGCTGGCCGGGCAACTGGTTAACGATCAGTTGGCGCTACGCTTACGTGCAGCGCGGGATCAGACGTTGCTGCTGATGGGCTTTTGGCGTGCGCTGCGGGGCGACGAACTCTGCCGGCTGCGTGTCGAGCATATTCAGGTGCGCGAAGGGCAAGCGTTGGACATCTTCCTCGCCAGTAGCAAGACCGATCGCGACCACCGCGGTCGTACCTTGGTACTCCCGGCGCTGAAGCGGCTCTGCCCGGTGGATGCCTATCAGCACTGGCTGGCAGTCAGCGGCATAACTCGAGGACCGGTGTTTCGCGCCATCGATCGCTGGGGTCATTTAGCGGAGGAGCCGGTTAACCCGAACAGCATCTCGCGCATTTTGCGCTTGGCGTTTCTGCGCAGCGGTGTGGCTGGCGAGGATTACACCGCGCATTCGCTGCGCCGCGGCTTTGCCACCTGGGCCAGTCGCAACCAGTGGAGCAGCAAGGCGTTGATGGAGTATGTCGGTTGGCGCGATGTACAGTCGGCGGTGCGCTACATTGAGGCCGATGCTCCCTTCGGGGACTGGACACGTTAAGCATCAGGCTACGAAATTTTGTCGTTCACGAATTTTCAATCGATACATAAACCGCTTTTTTGATCTGTAAACCACTAAGGTTAACAACTCAAAAAAGTGGTTAACAACAATCGCTTTTCTTCTCTCGATTGCTATTCTTCGCTACCTTCAGAAAGCTACGTGAAACGTCATTGTCCTCCCGGCCGGGCGCTATCGGCCGACCCAAACCGGACCATCCGCGATAGGCAGAAAACGACCCAGGCCGTGTGAAAACCCCAGCCTGAAATTGAAGTGCGCGCTTCTGCGTGAAATCTGAAATTGATTGGCCGATTAGCAAGGCCGGATTTTGCGTATAAGCGAAGTTTTCAGCCCTATTTTTGGCAGTCACTGCGTTCACAAACGTTTTCACACAGCCTGGACCCGAAGCGGACAATCGCCTGTGTGTAAACTCAGACGCCCAGTCTTTATGGCTCCTCAGCAGGTACCTGCATAGTGCAGCACAGATTCCGCCCCGTTCCCTCTAGCAGGTCGCCGTCAACTTGGTCTTGATGGGACGTGGCCGGAACGAGCTTCGGCATGCAGAAGCAGAGCTGAATCAAGTGAGGTACCAGGTTCAGATCGGCAGAGCGCAACAATTGCAAAGGGCCTCGACACTTGGCTTGGGGGTAATGGCTTTCTGATTCCAGTCCGACTACGATCATGCGCATCACGGAGGAGGCGTAATGAGTCAGTACCTTTTGAGTTTTGCAAGACAGAATCTTGAAGGGCGTACTGACGCATACCTTGTGTTGCTCTGGTGTATGTATCAGGCCAACCAGGGCAAGGGCCGCTATTCCGACCACATCAAAGCCCACATCACAACGGCAGCTGACCAGTTGCTGGGTCGCAACTACCAGCGCATCGCCGCACGCTTCAAAAAGGTGCTCGACAGCAAGCCGGAGCTGGATCGAATACCGCCGTCCGGTCTCGGCACTTTAGACTACCTTCGCGTGAAAAACTTCCGAGGCTTCGGAGAGTTCGGCCCTGACGACACAGGCACTTTCATTCGCTTCAACAAGCTGAAGAACATCTTCTACGCACCCAACGGCGGCGGCAAATCATCGTTGTGCGAGGCGCTGGAGATCGGCACCACTGGCGATATCAAAGAAGCGGCCAGGCGCAAGACCAAAGTCAATCAGTACATCGCACGGGGAGAGATCAAGCCCAAGCTAATGCTGATGGGAACAGATAAGCTCCCAATCAATCGAAGCATCAGTTGGTCGGGCTGTTTCATCGACCGCAACCGTCTTCAAGAATTTTCGCTCTTGGGCTCCAAGGATACTGGCAGTGCCGAGAGTGATGTCCTGGCCACTTTGTTTGGCTTGGAGGAGCTCCAGGAGGTCATTTCTCGATTCGTCCGGCCTGAAAGCTTCTCGCTAAAAGCCTTTATGCGTGCCGATCAAGCCGGAGCACTGGAGGCCTTGGAACGCACCCGAGTCAGCCTGGGCCAGCTGCGGCGTAAGCACAGGGCAGACCTTCAAAAATCGATCTCCGAGAGTTGTAGGCTGCTGGGGCTAAGGGCCGACCAAGACTTCGATGTTCGCCCAAAGGTCTTGCGACTGCGCGACACGATAGAAATGCATATACGTGGTGCCGAGCGCCTGCGAGCCGCCAAGGCTCCATTCGCTATCCCGCTGAAGCAGGTGAGGCGCATCTGTGCCATCGCCCAGCGCTTGCTCCACCGCAGAGCCGATATCGAAACGCTATTTCTGCAGAGGGCCAGCGACGTCAATTATCGCGCCGTCTTTGAGGCATTGGAGGCTATCGAACATTTGCAGGTTGAGGAAACCTGTCCCGCATGCCTGACGCCCCTCGATCAGGTGGTGGTGAACCCGTTCGAGAGGGCGCGAGAGCAAATCAAGGCGCTGTGTGCACTGGAATCCCTCAAACAATCTAGGCTGCGAAATGACGCCCGGATTGCGCTCTGGGCTTCAAGAGTCGCCACGGGAATCAGCTCGGTAAAGGGCAATGAGCACGCCGACGTTCCCTGCCCACTGAAGATGAGCGAATTGGAGGCAGTACTTGCAAAGTTTCATGCCGCTACCGATCGTTCGGAAGTGGCGCCGTCCGTTCTCGACTCGTTCCTGAAGCTTTGCGCGGGGAGTGCAGATCAGATGGAGGTCTACTTGCGTGCGTGCGAGCGCAAGCGTCGGGAGGTTGGCCAGGCAGAGGCCCAGGCAGCCCGCCTCGAAGCACGGGTGACGCAGCTGAAAGAAATTGATGAATCGCTGAAGCAGCAGTTCGACGGTAAAAAAATGGCGAAACGCGAGTTCAAAGTCGCCAACGACCAAATGACAGATCTGATAAAGCAGAAAGCGGCATTGCTCAATGATGCAGTCGACAACAGCCACTTCAACCAGTTGCTCAAGGATCTGGAGGCTGAGTACCGAACGCTGTACCGCAACTTACTCGATTACAAGCTGGAGCTGGAGAAAGCGCGAATCACCGGGATCGAAGCCAAGGCTGCCGAGTACTATCGAGCTATCAACCAGCACGACGATGACCATGAGCAGATCGCCTCATTGCGATTCGACCGGCAGGCTGATAGCTATCGGATCAAGATCACCAACCTAGACGGATCATTGCTTGATGCGTTTGCTGTGCTCAGTGAAGGGCATCTGAGGGCGCTGGGCTTGTCCATCCTCCTGGCGATGGCTGAGAAAAACAATTTCCCGCTCATCGTGTTCGACGACGTCGTCAATGCCATCGACACCGATCACCGATCGAACATCATCGATCTCTTCTTCAGCGATGCCTACCTACGCCGGATCCAAATGGTAGTTACCACCCATGACCGCCTCTTCTGGGAGCGATTCTGCATCATCTCTGACCGTCACCCACAGTGCGATCAGCACACCAGCCATGTGCTCAGCTACACGAATAAGGGCATCGTGGTGATTGATCACGCGGGTGGCTTCCAGAAGAAAGTCTATCTGGCGTTGTCGGTTCTCGACGTCCGTCAGGCGTTGCTTTATTGCCGTATCTGGTTCGAATCCATGGTGCTTGAGTTTTGCATCGAAAACGGCGTCACAGTCACGGCCAACTTCAACAAGTCGCAGCTCAAGAAGAGCATGTACCTGCAGGTCAGCTTGGAACACACCTTCTCGTTGGTGGAGCCTTTCATTGACTACGACCTGTCGTACTTCAATTTCATCAAGAATGACCTGGTCAACTGGGGGGGGCAGAACCAGGAGCATCACGCCTTCGACGAGGGCAGCCTGAACTTCGTGCACTCCAAGACCAGCGGTGAGATCTTGAGAATCTACGATGCCATCCGCTTTCTGGAGTGCCAGCTCTTCTCAGCGAGGAAAAAGGAGTCCGGGGAGAAGTACCTTGCCGAAGTCAATGAGAAAATCGAGAAAAGCCAGAGGAGGTTGGCAGGGCTCGCCAAAGCACCAGCAGAGGTGCAGAAGGAGCATCAAGCAGCGTTGAAAGCTCTGCAAAAGCGCGCCGCCGAACTCGACCAGGAGCTTCAGTTCATTGAGCAGTGTCTCGCCAGCGTCGCTCAACGCGAGCAAGCTAAAAAACAGTCATGAACTCTATTCCGCTTCGCACAGATCTGGCTGCTTTGGGCTGATATTCTGCGAGATCTCAACGGCCGCTTTGGGTCCAGGCTGTGTGAAAACGTTTGTGAACGCAGTGACTGCCAAAAATAGGGCTGAAAACCTCGCTTATACGCAAAATCCGGCTTTGCTCTAATCGGCCAATCAATTTCAGATTTCACGCAGAAGCGCGCACTTCAATTTCAGGTTGGGGTTTTCACACGGCCTGGGTCGTTATCTGCCGGTCATTGCCACGAAGCATGCTGGTAAAGCCCGATGCAATTGGTGGTCAGAACGAATGCAATTGACTGGTCAGGTCGAATGCAAACGGGTGGTCAATAGGAGTGCAATTTCGCATAGGCCGGAGAAGTCTTAAAGGTCTACTTCAATGTCCCCAAGCAAGCTGGACAGTGAAGCTATTATCTGCTCCTCGTTGCGCTGGTAATACGTCCATTTTCCAACCTTGGTGGCCTTCACAAACCCTTGATCATGCAAAGCTTTCAAGCATATTGACGTCGCAGGTTGGGAGAGCCCGGCCTTATCTTGAATCAGACTCGCACAGACGCCGTACACACCAAAATCGTATAGCTGTGTGTAACCGTCGAACGATTTATTCGGGTTTTTAAGCCAGCCCAGCACGGCTCGCCGTGTTGGGCTGGAAAGTACCTTGAGTGCCTCGTTCAACTCCGTCATTTCAACTCTCGACCCTTGGTAGACGGATGTAGTCCCGCCTTTGAACAAGGTATTTTATGGCTTGCTGAACGGATAGTCGATGTAGCCCTGTTCTCCACCACCATAAAGAGTCGCGTGGTTGACCGGATTGAGGGATAAGCCGTCCCTGAATCGACGGGGCAGATCGGGGTTGGCAATAAAGGTCCGACCAAAACCGAACAGGTCTCCATACCCGTCAGCGAGTACTTGTTTGGCTTTCTTCTCGGTGTAGCGGCCGGAGTACATGATGGGCCCGGAGAATGTTTCACGCAGCGCCTCTCGGAAGGACACCGGCAAATCAGGGCTATTGTCCCAGTCAGCCTCAGCGATAGAGAGGTAACCGACCCCCAAGTCATTTAACATGGAGGCCGCCCGAATGTAAGTGCCGTGCGGGTCACTCTCTACAAGCCCGAGGTAGACGCGTTCCTCAGTGGTCGTTTCAAACAGCGGGGCGAAACGAACACCTACGCGTTGCGCACCAAAGACCGAGATGACCGCCTCGGTCACTTCTCGCAAGAATCTCAATCGTTTTTCCAGTGAGCCGCCATATTCATCGGTACGGTGGTTCGTGTGCTCTGAGATGAATTGGTTTAGTAGATAGCCATTTGCAGAGTGCAATTCTACGCCGTCGAATCCAGCTTTTTTCGCATTCACCGCCGCCACGCGGTACATCTCCACCAGCTCCCTAACTTCCGCTGTAGTCAGCTCTCGGGGCATACTCGGGTCTGCCAATGCGCCAGATTCCGGACCAGTCTCAATAAAGACCTTTACGGCGGTTGCTTTAAGTGCCGAGGGAGCTACAGGAGCCTGGCCGTCGGGCTGTAGGCTAGTGTGTGACACCCGACCTACATGCCAGAGTTGGCAAAAAATGATACCGCCTTCCTCGTGAACAGCGCGGGTTACCTGTTGCCAGCCTGCGACCTGTTCCGGGCTGTAGATACCAGGAGTCCAAGCGTAACCTTGTCCCCTTGGTTCAATCTGTGTGCCTTCGGTGATCATGAACCCCGCGGTAGCACGTTGTCGGTAGTACGCACTCATTAAAGCATTGGGGATGTCTCCGGGTTGAGTGCTTCGAGAGCGAGTCAAAGGTGGCAGAGCGATCCGGTTTTTCAGCGTGAGACCAGCGAAGGAGAGGGGTTCAAACAAGCTTAAGTCGGTCATGATATTTCCAGGTAGCGAAGACATAGGAAAACACATTAACACATTCGAATGTGTTTATGTGTTTTCTCGCATACACCTGTCTGCATTTTCAGGCGTTTCAGGCCGAGTATCGTCTCTAGCGGTCTCGCCGATTCTGATCGCACAACCGGTGGCGAATGTCTTGTCCAGCAGCGGAACGATCAGCATGCTCGACTTGAAGTCGTTGGCCACGAGGCTGCCGACGATGCCCGCCCGGTTGATGTTCTGTTGCAGCTGCTCCATGTCCGTCGGCGAACCCTAATAGGTCGAAGGAATGACCGGGCCGCCCTGGAAGCCTTCTTCTGTGACCTCGGTCCAGCGCAACGCCGGACTCCACAACGATTTCATCCAGGCGCGATCAACGTCTTCAGTCGGACGGAAAAAGCGGGGGAGCGGTTTTGCTTCATAGGATCAATACACAGGTTTAAAACACTGCAAGAGATACAGTGGATCCATTAAGTGTTGTTAATGGCAAAAAAGCTTGACTTTTCCGGGTTAAAATCGATCAAATGGATCCATAAAAATAAGCCTGGCCTGGAGATCCCCATGTATCCGAAGAACACCTGGTATGTCGCCTGTACCCCCGACGAGATCGCTGAGAAGCCCCTGGGGCGGCAAATATGCGGTGAGAAAATCGTTTTCTATCGCGGCCATGAAGGTCGTGTTGCTGCCGTCGAGGATTTTTGCCCGCACCGCGGCGCCCCCCTATCGCTTGGGTATGTCGAGAACGGCAACCTGGTCTGCGGCTACCACGGCCTGGTGATGGGCTGTGACGGCAAGACCGTCGAAATGCCGGGTCAGCGGGTGCGGGGCTTTCCGTGCAACAAGGCGTACGCAGTTGAAGAACGTTACGGTTTTATCTGGGTCTGGCCCGGGGAGCAGGACAAGGCCGATCCCGCGCTGATCCATCATCTGGAATGGGCTGTCAGCGATGAGTGGGCCTATGGCGGTGGGCTGTTCCATATCGGCTGCGACTATCGCCTGATGATCGATAACCTGATGGACCTCACTCACGAAACCTACGTGCACGCTTCAAGCATTGGCCAGAAGGAAATCGATGAAGCGGCGCCGGTCACTACGGTTCAGGGTGACGAAGTCGTCACCGCGCGGCAAATGGAAAACATCATGGCGCCGCCGTTCTGGCGCATGGCTCTGCGGGGTAACAACCTGGCTGACGACGTGCCGGTGGACCGTTGGCAGATCTGCCGCTTCAGCCCGCCCAGTCACGTATTGATCGAAGTGGGGGTCGCCCACGCCGGCAAGGGTGGTTATAACGCAGCACCGCAACACAAAGCCGCTAGCATCGTTGTCGACTTCATTACACCAGAAACCGATACCTCGATCTGGTACTTCTGGGGTATGGCACGCAACTTCAATCCGCATGACGTAGCGCTGACCGCGAGCATCCGTGAGGGCCAGGGAAAGATCTTCAGCGAAGACCTGGACATGCTTGAGCAACAGCAGAAGAACCTGCTGGCCAACCCTGAGCGCAACTTGCTCAAGCTCAATATCGATGCCGGTGGCGTGCAGTCCAGGCGAGTGCTGGAACGCATCATCGCCCGAGAGCGGACCCCGGCGGTCGAGCTGATTACCTCGGTCAAATAATGACGGCGAGCGCCCTCGAACATACCCCGGTCTACTCCCATTCCCATTTTTCGCGGCCACTGCGGTGGCCGATCTTGAAGGTGCGACATGATTGAAGTCGTCGTGACATCCCGCAACAACGAAGCGTTGGATATTTGCAGCTACGAGCTGACCTGTGCACACGGTGGGGAACTGCCCGGCTTCAGTGCCGGCGCCCACATCGACGTGCACTTGCCTGGTGGACTGATCCGCCAGTACTCACTGTGCAATCACCCGCAAGAGCGCCATCGCTACCAGATCGGCGTGCTCAAGGACGCCGCCTCGCGCGGTGGTTCTCAGTGCATGCATGAGCAGGTCAACAGTGGCGATCGGCTGTACATCAGCGAGCCGCGCAACCTCTTTCCGCTGGTGGGTGAAGCGCGGCGCAGCCTGCTGTTCGCTGGCGGTATCGGTATTACTCCGATTCTCTGTATGGCCGAGCAACTGGCCGACAGTGGCGCCGATTTCGAACTGCATTACTGTGCGCGCGCCAGTGACCGTGCGGCGTTTGTCGAGCGACTCAAGGGGGCACTCTTTGCCGACCGCGTGCACCTGCATTTTGATGAGGTCGCCGATTCGCGCCTGGATGCCGCCAAAGTTCTCGCCGGTCCGGCACCGGACTTGCACCTGTATGTCTGTGGCCCTTCAGGCTTCATGCAACATGTGCTCGACAGCGCCAGGATACAAGGCTGGAGTGAAGCACAATTACACCGTGAGTATTTCGCAGCAGCGCCGGTGGACACCAGTACCGATGGGGTGTTCCAGGTGAAGCTTGGCAGTAGCGGTCAGGTGTTCGACATTCCAGCCGACAAGACGGTGGTCCAGGTACTGGAGAGCCACGGTGTCGAGATCGCGATTTCCTGTGAGCAGGGTGTCTGTGGAACCTGTCTGACCCGTGTGCTGGAAGGGGTGCCTGATCACCGTGACCTGTTTCTTACCGAAGAGGAGCAAGCGGTCAATGATCAGTTCACACCCTGCTGTTCGAGGTCCAAATCGGCGTTGTTGGTGCTGGACCTCTGAACCAAACGATCATTCGCCGCGGGATATCACTTTCATCCGCTCGCTACTGTTGCCGGTCGCACCGAACACCTCGGCGTAACGCAGGGTCGCATTGGCATGTTCGCGCATGATGGCTTCGGCGCGAGCACCCTGGCGACTGACCAGCGCGTCGAACACCGAGTGATGTTGCATGTGAGCGAAATTGAAGCGACGGTATTCGCGCGCCATGTCTTCGCGGTCGAACGCCAGCGCTGATACCGAAGCGAAGGGGCGATGGTCATTGCGCGCCAGGGCTTCGGCGATGGCCGGATTGGCGCTGCTTTCGACGATCACCTGATGAAAGTGCATGTTGAGGTCATGAAACGCCTCTAGGTCTTCCTCTGTTACGTAGCCTTTGTCGAATAATGCATCGCCTTGCACCAAGCATTCATGCAGTGCCGCCTGCGCTTTTTCGCTCAATCCACGCTCGGCACTCTGCCGTGCGGCCAGCCCCTCCAGCACCCCTCGCACTTCCACGGCACCGGCGATATCGTCGGCACTCACCGAGCGCACCTGATAGCCCCGTCCGCCGTGGCGAACCAGCAAGCCTTCCTGTTCGAGGGTCAGGAACGCCATGCGCACCGGCATGCGCGAGACGCCAAATCGATCCGCCGTCGGGATTTCCATCAGCCGCTCGCCCGCCGCCAGCTCGCCCGAGGCAATCATTTTGCGCAGTGCCACTAGCACCATTTGACCGGGTTTACTCATGCAGTCGACTTCCAGAGAGGGGATTCGTCATAGTAACGCATGGAAGGGGAGAGCTGCAGGGGCGACAAGCGACCCTGCCGGGAGGATCAGAGTGACAGTGGGTAGTTGATGATGATGCGGGTCTGATCGAAGTCACTGTTGAAGCTGCGACGGTTAGTGGTGTTGTTGATGCGCACGCTAAGGTTTTTCAGTGGACCGCTTTGCAGGGTGTAGCTGACTTCGGTGTCGCGCTCCCATTCCTTGCCATCGCTGCCCACCTTAGTGGTGGCGTTTTCGCCGTGCCCGTAGCGGGTCATCAGCAGCAAGCCGGGGATGCCGACGGCGACGAAGTTGTAATCGTAGCGAGCCTGCCATGAGCTCTCATCGGCGTTACTGAAGTTGCTGTTGAACATGTCATTGCCCAGGGTGCGACCACTGCTGCCATACACGGACATCCAGCCGGTGTCGCCGCTGACTTTTTGCAGCCCCAAGTACAGGGTGTGGCCCCTCAGGTTGGCCGAGAACAGCCCATAGGCGGTATGGCTTTGCACGTTACCGATAAGGGCGCTGCCGTCATCCTTGTCGACGAAATAGCCCAGGTTCGCGCCGAGTGTCCAATCACCGAATTTCTGTTTATGCAGCAGGTTCAGATAGCTTTGCTGATAGATGTCTTCGAGTTGCGAATGCCAGGCGCCGACTAGAGTCTGTTGTTCGTTGAAGCGGTATTCGGCGCCGGCATAGTTGAAACCGTCCGACATGACGGTAGGCGCCGCCCAGGCCGAGAGGTCTTGCATGTCCGAGGAGTTGCGCAGGCTCACGTCGGTGTATCGACCTGCCTGCAGATTCAGGCCAGGGAGTTCGCGGGACACCAGCATGGTGCCCTGAAAGGTCTGTGGCAGCAGGCGCCCGTCGTCGTAGCGCAACAGCGGAACATCCGGCATGAGCTCACCCAGCATCAGCTCCGTCTCGGACAAGCGCATTTTTACCGCCACCCCGGCACGCCCGTAGTTGTCGGCGGAGTGACCATCGTCGTGCACTGGTAGCAGCTCCGAACCGCTGCGTTGAGGGCCGCTGTCGAGCTTGACGCCAAGCATCGCTATACCATCAAGGCCAAAGCCGAGCATGCCAGGGGTGTAACCGGAATTGAATTTAAGTATCGCGCCTTGAGCCCATTCTTCGATCTTGCTCTTGCTGGCGCCGGGATCATTGAAGTCACGATTGAAGTAGTAATTTCGCAGCATCAGGCTGGTCTTGGAATCTTCGAAAAAGCCGCCGCTCTCGGCTTGTGCCGAAGGCAACAGGGCAAGCGCCATTGCACCGACGAGCAGAGCCCGGGGCGGGAGAGAAAGGTAAGTCATTATTGTTGTTTTCCTGGAGGTGTAGCCGGCAGCGAGGGCAGGGCCTCGCTACCTGTTTTTTTGTATCGGCTCAGACCTGGCTGAGTGCGGCACCCGGTTGCGCCTGGACCTTGGGCCGCAGTTGCAGCAACACGGCGGCGGCAATCACGAACACCACGGCAAACAACCCATACAGGTGCAGTGGCTGCCAACCGCTGTCCAGCAGCAGGCCAGCGACGGTCGGCGAAAGAATGGCGCCGATGCGCCCGATACCGATGCCCCAACCGACTCCCGTCGTGCGCACCGAAGCGTCGTAGACAATCGGCGACAGTGCGTACAAACCCGCCACGCAACCGTTGGAGAACAGCCCGATCAACAGACCCAGGCCGAGTGCCATTGATACCGATGAAGCGGAGTCGACGAACAGTACCAACAGGCCCGCGGTGATCAGCATGAACAGCGACAGCACCCGGGTTAGCCGCCAGCGTGAGGCAAGGCCGCCAATCAACGCGGCGCCGAAGATACCACCAACGCTCAGCAGCACGCCGCCGCTGATGCCTTGCTGTGCCGACAGCCCTGCCGAGACCAGCAGCTTCGGCGTCCAGCTCATCACGAAGTAGAAGCCGAACATCACCAGGAAGAACAACAGCCAGATCAGCAGCGTGGTGCGCCGCGAATCAGGCGAGAGCAACTGCGCCAGGCGCCCGCGGCCTGAAACCAGTGCAGGGAGGGCGACGGGCAGTTCGCGCAGTGTCGGCTGGCCGAGGCGAGCGGCCAGTCGATTGATGCGGGCCAGGGCGTTCGCCGGGCGGCGGGCGATCAGGAAGTCCAGGGATTCGGGCAAGTACAGCAGCACCAGGGGAATGACCGCCAGGGTGATGGCGCCGCCGAACAGGAACACCGAACGCCAGCCAAAGTGAGTCAACAACCACACAGACAACAGTCCGCCCAAGGTTGCACCCAAGGCATAACCGGTGGATTGCAGGCTTACCGCCAGCCCGCGCCAGCGTTTGTTGGCGTATTCACTGGCAATCACGTTGCTGCTGGCCAGGATCCCGCCGATTCCCAAGCCGGTCAGCCCGCGCAGCAGCGCCAGTTGCAATGGCGACTGGCTCAGTGCCGACAACAGCATGCCAGCCCCTGAGAGCAGCAGGCAAAACAGAATCAATGGTCTACGACCAAAGCGATCGGCCCACGGCGCAATAAACAGAGAGCCTGCCGCCATGCCAAATAACCCAGCACTTAACAACAGTCCGATCTGCGCGCCGTTCAGGCCCCATTCGGCAGACACCGAGGATGCCGTGAAGGCCATCACCAGCACGTCGAAGCCATCGATCATGTTCAGGACAATACAGATACCCACGGCCAACCACTGGAACGACGCCATCGGCCGCTCATCTACCACGTTCTTCAGAGCGACAGTCATAGTTGCTGCCCCTTGAGACGAGGCTGGGTATAGGCAAAACGAGAAAGGCACACGAAGGTGGGTACAAGCCAAGGCTTGAGCCCGATTGAGAAGTCACTCATCACGACACCCTTGTTATTTTTATGAGCGGGCAGGCGTTCTACCTGACACCGTGCGGCGCCAGTCAATCAATTTATGGATCCACTGAAAAGCATCATGATGATAAATTTTTCAATTATTCATCTGAAATAAAAATAAAAGTGTTAAAAAACATATAGTTAATATTGTATAGAAAGCGTTCGATTATCGGGCGGAAAAAGCGGCTCTTAATTTAAAGGATCCAATAAAGTCGTTTCGCGTGTGTCTGTACCCGCACAGCACGCTGCTGGGAGTGGTGCTGATGGGGCGTTGCCAAAGATCTGGGAGTTGATGGAGGTGCTTACAGCAGGGTCTCACGATGTCTGGTAGAAAAGTTGAATGACAGCTATTGGCCAATTCTATTGAAAAAGTCGGGTTTTCAGATCGCCTGAACTCGGGCACAACCATCATTGGAGAACCTACTCACCACATTGAGTGGTTTTTCGGCACTTCGTTGACTTTTACGACTTTAATTTGAGGTTTTTTGCTGAGCGCAGACGCACCTATCCCGTGATCGGTGGCTCTTGAGAGGTAAATTTGGCCTGCCGTCGAAGATTCTGCATCGCAGCGGCCAGGGTGAACTCACCGGTCGCGCCGCTCATGCCACGTAATCGCATGCGATCCAATTTCAAGATGCGTTTGAGGTGGTCAAGCAATCAGCTTAAGAGCTGAAGCGGGACACCGTCGAGTCTTGGCTGACCAATTGATCTCAGATTGAGTACAAGAAAGGGCCCTTCGAGGGCGATTTTTCTTGTTGAGCATCTCGATCTATGGCTCCGTTCTGTGTCAAAGGTCAGATCTAGCCCCCCTCTATAGGGTTTTTGGAGGGGGGCATTTGCGGTGCGCCAATTGCTGCGGTTTTATTGCATGTCCATTGCTCATCAAATAATATACGAAACATATGTGTTTCATATATTTGGGGGTGAGTGTGGGCATAGTTAAAATTTCTGACGGAATGCATGAGGCTTTGCGCACGGCGAGTGACGCGCTGAGCCGGTCAATTAATGCTCAAGCGGAGCATTGGATGCGAATCGGTATGCTTAGCGAACTTTATCCTGAGCTAAATCATAGCCAAATCTGCCGTTTTCTCATCCGTGCCGAACAGTCTGGCGGCCTCAACCTGCAAGCGATTACAGCATTCGATGATCTAGCCCAGGCTGCAGCATTTGACGTTATTAAGGCTGCCGCACATGAGTAAGAAGGTAAAAATCCATGCACAATCAGATATTGCGATGTCGCGACAGGCGGGAAAATTAGCCGCTGAAGTTCTTTCCATGATCGCCTCACATGTTAAGCCCGGCATAACAACGGAAGAGCTTGACCAGATCTGTAATAGCTACATCGTTGATGTGCAGAAAGCCATACCGGCTAACGTGGGGTATCACGGCTTTCCTAAGACAGTGTGTACCTCTGTAAACGATGTGGTGTGCCATGGCATACCCACTTCTGAGGTTTTGAAGGAAGGCGATATCGTCAACATTGACGTTGCGGTTGTAAAAGATGGTTGGTTTGGTGATACCAGTCGCATGTTTTTTGTGGGGACGCCAACGGCAGAGGCGAGCAGATTGGTACAAACAACTTATGAGGCAATGTACGCAGGAATCGAAGCAGTGCGGCCTGGGGCTACCTTAGGTGATGTAGGTCATGCCATTCAAACAGTTGCACATCGGGATGGGTTTAGCGTTGTGCGCGAGTATTGTGGCCATGGTATTGGCAAGGTTTACCACGATGAGCCTCAGGTGCTTCATTATGGAAATCGAGGTCAAGGTCTAAAATTGAAGCCTGGCATGATCTTTACAATTGAACCCATGCTGAATGCTGGTAAACCCCAAGTGAAAACCTTAGGCGATGGATGGACGGTCATAACTAAGGATCGCTCACTATCGGCTCAGTGGGAACATATGGTGGTTGTTACTGACGTGGGATACGAGATTCTAACCCTTTGGCCTGAGCATTCCGATGAGCACCCGGGCACAGCTGGAATCCGCTAAGCCTGAAAAGGTTCTGCTTTGCGTTTTTTATGTGAAGCAGCAACCCACCTTTCCTTACGGCAGCTTCACAATATCGTGCTGACGCAAGGTTGGAGCTACAGAGCTTGTGAAAGCTTTTGATCATAGACGAATCCTTGCAATGGAAGTCTGGAGATCGCTTCCTAGCCTCGACAACTCCTCTATTTGTTTTGCCTCAATAGCGTTGCCTCCTATCTCGTGTCGCAGTCATCCTCAAACCTGTACGTGTCATTGGTTCGCGGTATCTGCGTTGTCTCGCCTGAACTGCATGATTTCCGGCAGCTTCTGTTCGATCCAGTCCACCATCGCTTCTACTTTGGACGCCGCTTCTTGACCCAAGGGGGTGAGCGTATATTCCACGCACGGCGGAACTACGGGGTATGAAAGTCTATGGACGAGGCCGTCACCTTCTAGTCCTTGTAGGGTTTGCGAAAGCATCTTTTCGCTGACACCAGCAATTTTCCGACGTAGCTCACTGAAACGGTGAGTGCCACCGATTAGTACTACAAGAACTAAAACCCCCCATCGGCTGGTCATATGTTTGAGCACATCGCGGGAAGGGCATTCGGCGTCCAAGACTTCTCCTCGTCGTACTTTCGAGGAAAAGGGATCGGGAATAGTTTCAAATTCACTCATGACACTTACCTTTTTGTGCGTACTTACTATTCGTAAGTTTGGGGCGTAGGATGGCTTTTCCTCACATTTGATGCAAGGTACTTTTCATGATTGCTGTCACAGGTGCTACCGGCCAATTGGGCCGTCTGGTCATTGATGCGCTTCTCAAGCGGGTGAATGCAAAGGGATTGGTTGCGTTGGTTCGCGATCCGCTTAAAGCACAAGATCTCGGCGCGCAAGGCATCAACGTTCGCAAGGCTGATTACAGCCAGCCCGAAAGCCTCAAAAGTGCGCTGGTCGGTGTAGAGCGTCTGCTGCTGATCTCTTCCAGTGAAATCGGGCAACGATCTGCGCAGCATCGTGCAGTCATTGATGCAGCAAGATCGGCTGGTGTTCAACTGCTGGCCTACACCAGCCTGTTGCACGCAGACAAATCGACCCTGGGCCTGGCGGTTGAACATCGCGACACGGAACAAGCGCTTGCAGAATCCGGGTTGAACTATGTGCTGCTGCGCAATGGCTGGTATAGCGAGAATTACATCGCCAGCGTGCCGCCGGCTGTCGAGCATGGCGCAATTCTGGGATGCGTTCAGGAAGGCCGCATTAGCTCCGCAGCCCGGGCCGATTATGCCGAGGCAGCAGCGGTTGTTCTGACGAGTGAAGGGCAGGCGGGCAAGGTTTACGAGTTGGCCGGTGATGAGAGTTATTCGTTGGCTGAATTGGCCTCGGAAGTTGCCAAACAATCCGGGAGCGCGGTGGTTTATACCGATCTACCCGAGCAAGACTTCAAGGCAGCGCTGATTGGCATGGGGTTGCCGGAAGGGTTTGCAGCATTGCTTGCTGATTCTGATGCGGCCGCCGCGAAGGGGGATCTTTTCGAAAGCTCCCGTCAGTTGAGTCAACTGATCGGTCGTCCGACCACACCAATTGCAGAGTCTGTTGCGACAGCATTGCCACGCTAACCTCTATTGCGGCAGGCGGGCTGCTCAATTTCCTGCATTGACATTGAGCAGTCGCCGTTCAACTCCATCAGTCAGGAGTTACTCTCTTGAAAGCTATCAAAATCAATCTACCGGCCTCATTGCTAAACCTTGAGGTTGTAGATTTGCCTGACCCGGGCCAGCCAGGCTCTGGCGAATTACGAGTGCGGCTACGTGCCAGTTCTTTGAACTTTCACGATTATGCAGTCGTTACCGGCAAGATGCCCACGGACCAAGGTCGCATTCCGATGGCTGATGGCGCTGGTGTTGTCGAAGCCGTCGGTGACGGGGTTCATGAGTTCAAGGTCGGCGATCATGTGTTCTCCTGTTTCTTCCCTCACTGGAATGAAGGCGAGCCTGCGATCGGTGATTTCAGCACTACGCCGGGTGACGGCGTTGACGGCTTTGCTCAGGAAGTCGTGGTTAAACCGAGCCATTGGTTTACTCGCTCGCCGGGGGGATTTACCCATGAACAAGCTTCCACGCTGACTACCGCAGGCCTGACTGCGTGGCGTGCTTTGGTGGTTAATGGTGGTCTCAAGGCCGGCGATACTGTTCTGGTGCTGGGAACGGGAGGGGTCTCTATTTTCGCGCTGCAAATGGCCAAAGCTATGGGCGCTACGGTTATTGCTACGTCTTCGTCGGATGAAAAGCTTAAAAAGGTCAAGGCTCTGGGGGCCGATCATACGATCAACTACCGCAAGCAGCCCGAATGGGGGCGTGAGGTGTTGGCACTTACCTCAGGGCGTGGAGTTGATCATGTAATAGAGGTGGGCGGCGCTGGGACGTTGCCGCAGTCGATTATTGCTGGTCGCATTGGCGGTCACATTGCATTGATAGGAGTGTTGACGGGTGGGGTTGGGGAAGTACCTACGGCCGCGTTAATGGCAAAGCAGCAGCGCCTTCAGGGGCTGATTGTCGGTAGCCGACAGCATCAAAAGGATCTTGTGCGTGGACTGGAAGCGATGGGAATCAAACCTGTAATTGATAGCATCTTTGCGCTTGAAGACATCGCTAAAGCATTTGCGCACGAAGAGTCTGGTGCCCATTTTGGCAAAATCTGCCTGTCATTCTAGTGTGCTGTTTTAGCAATAATTTGCTCACCAGCTTGTGAGGCCATCGCCTCACAGGCTTTTTGTATCTTGTTCACAATATCTTCTCCGTTAACCTAACGGCTTCGGTTCTCTTATGCGCTCTGATAGACCATTTTCAACAGTCTCAGCAGTTCTTCGCGTTCGACCGTATTGAGGGCCGAAGTGGCCTCTACATCGCTTTGTACCGCAAGCAATTTGAGCTCTTTGAGCAGGATCTCTCCGGCTTTGCTCAAAAAAATGCCATACGAGCGCTTATCCGGCTTGCAGCGTACCCGCACCGCGAGTGCCCGCTCTTCGAGTTTGTTCAGCAACGGCACAACCTGTGGCGGTTCGATAGCCAGTGCTTTAGCCAGATCCGCCTGCATCAAGCCAGGATTCTGATCAATGATAGCAAGCGCTGAGAATTGTGCAGGTCGAAGATCATGCGCTGATAGGTGATTGATGAGTGTCTGGAACAGCTTGAGCTGAGCTCTGCGCATTGCGTAGCCAATTAAACCTTCTAGTGACGCATCCAGAGACAATTGCTTCTCCGGGGTCGCAGTCGGGGCATCGTTCGAGGGGGCGCTTTTCGCAGGCCTTGCCATCTCAAAAGGGTTCCTTTTTCAATAAGTGGATAAGTCGATTACCTATTTTGCCTTGCTGGGATCGTCAGCGCCACTGCCAAAAATTGGAGGTGTCGCGCAGATGATCGGAAATTTAGTTAAAAAAAATAATGATTAATTGACATAACTATTTCTTGTGGTTAATTTCTACTCATCACCCCTTGGTCAACAAGAGAGAAACCGCCATGAGCAAGTACGAAGGTCGCTGGGAAACCGTCAAGGTAGAGCTTGAGGAAGGGATTGCTTGGGTCATTCTCAACCGCCCTGAGAAGCGCAATGCAATGAGCCCCACCCTCAATCGTGAAATGGTCAATGTGCTTGAAGTTCTAGAGCAGGACCCTGAAGCTGGGGTCTTAGTTTTGACGGGGGCTGGTGAATCATGGACAGCCGGGATGGACCTTAAAGAATACTTCCGTGAGGTTGATGCGGGCCCAGAGATCCTGCAGGAAAAAATCCGCCGTGAAGCCTCTCAATGGCAATGGAAGTTGTTGCGAATGTACGCCAAACCCACTATTGCGATGGTCAATGGCTGGTGTTTTGGTGGCGGATTCAGTCCGTTGGTGGCTTGTGACCTTGCAATTTGTGCGGATGAAGCGACTTTTGGGCTCTCTGAGATCAATTGGGGGATCCCACCTGGGAACCTTGTCAGCAAAGCGATGGCGGATACTGTCGGTCATCGCGAGTCGCTCTATTACATCATGACTGGCAAAACGTTCACTGGGCAGAAGGCTGCGCAGATGGGGCTGGTAAATGAAAGCGTTCCTCTGGAGAAGCTGCGTGAAGTGACGGTAGCTTTGGCTCAGAACCTGTTGGAAAAAAACCCTGTGGTTCTGCGAGCTGCTAAGCACGGCTTCAAACGTTGCCGCGAACTCACCTGGGAGCAGAACGAAGATTACCTCTACGCCAAGCTGGACCAATCCCGTCTGCTTGATACCGAGGGCGGTCGTGAGCAGGGCATGAAGCAGTTTCTCGATGATAAATCGATCAAGCCAGGTCTTCAGGCTTACAAACGCTGAAGCAAAGCTGTCCGCTAATTCCGACAACGACAATTAATGAGGAATGATCATGTTGGACGTGCCCCTGCTGATCGGTGGTAAATCTTGTCCCGCCAGTGACGGTCGATTCTTTGAGCGACGCAACCCTATAACTCAGGAAGTTGTCTCCCGGGCGGCGGCGGCTACCCTGGAAGATGCTGATGCGGCTGTAGCGGCTGCTAACGCAGCATTTCCAGCTTGGGCAGCTTTATCACCAGGACTGCGCCGCCAGAGATTGATGGCTGCCGCGGAGCAAATGCAGGCACGCAGTGCCGAGTTTGTGGCTGCAGCCGATGAAACTGGAGCAATGGCAAATTGGTACGGTTTCAATGTCCAGTTAGCCGCCAACATGCTGCGTGAAGCCGCATCAATTACTACGCAAATCACCGGGGATATCATCCCTTCAGATACGCCAGGTAGTTTTGCAATGGCACTCCGCCAACCCTGTGGTGTCGTGCTGGGTATCGCACCCTGGAATGCTCCGGTGATTTTGGCAACGCGAGCGATTGCAATGCCGTTGGCATGTGGCAATACAGTGGTTCTCAAATCGTCAGAACTGAGCCCGGCAGTGCACCGTCTGATTGGTCAAGTACTGCAGGAGGCGGGCTTGGGTGATGGTGTGGTTAATGTGATCAGTAATGCTCCTGCCGATGCTGGGGCGATTGTTGAGCGGCTAATTGCCAACCCTGCCGTACGACGGGTGAACTTCACCGGCTCGACCCGCGTAGGTCGGATCGTGGGTGAATTAGCAGCTCGCCATCTAAAGCCTGCGGTACTAGAGCTGGGTGGAAAAGCACCTATGCTGGTGCTAGATGATGCCGATCTGGATGCTGCAGTCGAAGCTGCCGCATTCGGCGCTTTCTTCAATCAGGGGCAGATCTGCATGTCTACTGAGCGGGTCATCGTCGACAACAAGGTTGCGGACGCCTTCGTAAGCAAACTGGCAAAAAAAACCGAAAGCCTGCAAGCGGGTGCCCCGACCGATAAGCACTCGATCCTAGGTTCGATGGTTGACATTTCAGCGGCGGAGCGGATCAACGAGCTAGTTGATGATGCTCTTTCAAAAGGGGCTGAGTTGCTGGCTGGCGGGCGGCAGGAGGGCAGCATCATGCAGGCAACCTTGCTCGATCGAGTCGACTCCAGCATGCGCCTATTCCATGAAGAATCATTTGGCCCTGTAGCTGTTGTGCTGCGCGCATCTGGCGATGAGGAGTTGCTGGCACTAGCCAACGACTCTGAATTTGGACTGTCTGCAGCCATCTTCAGTCGCGATACATCTCGTGCGCTTGCTTTAGCCCAGCGGGTAGACTCGGGAATTTGCCATATCAACGGCCCAACGGTTCATGACGAAGCGCAGATGCCCTTCGGCGGAGTTAAGTCGAGTGGTTATGGCAGTTTCGGTGGGAAAGCTGCGGTAGAGCAATTCACCCAGTTGCGTTGGATCACCCTACAAAACGGCCCTCGACATTATCCCATCTGAATTTTATCAGACCGTGTTGAGCCGCTGCGGCTGCGTGGCGTGCTCGCTTCATAGCAAACAAAAATAACAAGGTTGCAGCACCCGCTGCCATGCCTCAACCACTGCTTAAGTGCGAGGGGCATGCCTTGAGGGAGAAGAACGGCGTGAACTCCGAATCCATGAAGCAGGCTCTTGAGCATACCGCGGCGCAGTATCGCCAGGTCTCGATCAGCAAGTCTGCCGTAGAAATTAAAGAACTAAATGATTGCCTTCATATGCGGGCCCTAGAGCCGTTGGAGGCGCCACCTTTGCGTTTGCTCGATCGGCTCATACACTGGGCAGAATTGCGCGGTGAGCAGACTTTTATTGCGGCTCGCGAATCCGGGGGAGACTGGCGTAAGGTCAGTTATACCCAAATGCTCGACAGCGTACGCGCAATTGCACGGGGTTTGCTGGATTACAATTTATCCGCCGATAAGCCTTTGGTCATTCTGTCTGGTAACGACATTGAGCACTTGCAGATCGCGTTGGGTGCTATGTATGCGGGTATCCCTTATAGCCCGGTTTCACCCGCTTACGCACTGCTGTCCAAAGATTTTGCTAAGCTGCGGCATGTATGTGATCTGTTGCAACCCGGCTTGATTTTTGTGAGTGACGCGACAGCTTTTTCTAAAGCGATTGAGACAGTCCTACCGGCACATGTGCCCGTGGTTAGTGTGCAAGGGGAGGTCGCCGGGCGACAGCACATTCAATTCGATCAACTGCTGGCTAAGCCGGGGAATGTCGAGGTAGAGGAAGCGTTTGCCGCTACTGGGCCCGATACTATCGCTAAGTTCCTGTTTACTTCGGGCTCCACTAAACTCCCTAAAGCAGTCGTTACTACCCAGCGCATGCTCTGTGCGAACCAGCAGATGCTATTACAGACGTTTCCAGTTCTAGGCGAGGAGCCGCCAGTGCTTGTTGACTGGCTACCTTGGAATCACACGTTTGGTGGCAGTCATAATCTGGGAATTGTGCTTTATAACGGTGGCACATTTTATCTGGACGCAGGTAAACCAACCCTTCAAGGTTTTGCGGAAACACTGCGTAACCTGAAAGAAATATCACCTACTGCCTACCTTACGGTACCCAAGGGCTGGGAAGAGTTAGTCTCAGCATTGGAGACTGACGAAGAGCTGCGTACACGTTTCTTTGCGCGCATGAAATTGTTTTTCTTTGCCGCTGCCGGCCTTTCGCAATCGATTTGGGATCGTCTTGACCGGGTAGCTGAACGGCACTGCGGTGAACGGATTCGAATGATGGCGGGGCTGGGGATGACTGAGGCAGCACCTTCATGCACATTCACAACTGGGCCGCTGTCTATGGCAGGTTACATTGGACTGCCGGCGCCAGGCTGTGAAGTCAAATTGGTGCGCGTGGGCGACAAGTTGGAAGGGCGTTTCCGTGGCCCACATATCATGCCAGGCTACTGGCGTAATGCGCAGCAAACAGCCGAAGTGTTCGACGAAGAAGGGTTTTACTGCTCAGGCGACGCTATTAAGTTGGCCGACCCAAATAATCCGCAATTGGGTCTCATGTTCGACGGGCGTATAGCTGAAGATTTCAAGCTGTCATCCGGTGTTTTTGTAAGCGTCGGGCCGTTGCGCAACCGTGCGGTGTTGGAAGGATCCCCGTATGTCCAAGATGTCGTCGTGACGGCGCCAGACCGTGAGTGCCTTGGTATTCTAGTATTCCCGCGCCTGCACGAGTGCCGGCAACTATCTGGATTGGGAATTGATACCTCTGACGCAGATGCTTTAGCTAGTGCTCCCGTCCGCGCATGGTTTGCTGAATGGCTACAGCGACTGAATCGCGACGCACAGGGTAATGCCAGTCGGGTTGAGTGGCTCGCGTTGCTAGAGGAGCCGGCATCGATTGATCGAGGTGAAATCACCGACAAAGGTTCAATCAATCAGCGGGCTGTTTTGCAGTGGAGGGCGGCGAAGGTTGAGGCATTGTACCGGTCTCAAGACGCGACCATTCTCCGGGCTGAGCCACTGTCATGAGCAAAGAAGGGCAGTATTCAGAGTTTGCTGATGCTGCATTAGTCAATGCAGTGCGCACACCCTGGATCGATTTAGGTGGCGCTCTAGCACAGGTCTCACCGATCGACTTGGGGATAAAGGTCGGGCGCGAAGTTTTGTCGCGCTCCGGGCTTGATGCGCAAGAAGTAGACAGTGTTTTGGCGGGCTCAATGGCCCAAGCTAGTTTCGATGCTTATCTGTTGCCTAGACATATTGGTCTGTACAGCGGTGTGCCGCAACGAGTGCCCGCATTAGGGGTTCAGCGCATTTGCGGAACCGGCCTGGAGTTACTGAGGCAGGCCGCAGAGCAAGTGGGTAATGGCGTGGGTCTGGCGCTATGTGTTGGTACCGAATCGATGTCTCGCAATCCGATTGCCGCCTATACGCATCGTAGTGGGTTCAGGCTTGGTGCAGGCGTGGAGTTCAAAGACTTTCTATGGGAGGCACTCCATGACCCGGCGATTGGGATGGACATGGTCGGTACAGCAGAAAAACTCGCACAACTTCACGGGTTAAGTCGCGAAGTTGTGGATGAATTTGCGTTGAAGAGTCATCGGCTTGCCCTAATGGCCCAACAGTCCGGTTGGTTTGCAGACGAAATTGTCGAGGTCCGAAGTGAGAAGTTTGAAGTTCAAGGGCTTCAACCACGCGGTATTAATTTACCAAAAAAAGTAACGGCGGTTTATCAAGACAACCATCCTAGACCTACTGACAGTGCAGCATTGTCGAAACTTTCCTCAATTCACCCTGGTGGAGTGCAAACCGCTGGTAACAGTTGTGCAGTGGTTGATGGCGCTGCTGCAGGGTTGGTAGCCAAAGCTTCCGCTTGCAGCTCACCTCCCTTAGCGAGACTGCTGGGCGCAACTGTTGTGGGGGTTGCTCCGGATGTAATGGGGGGCGGGCCAGTGCCAGCAATTCGACTACTGCTGAAAAATAGTGGTTTGAAAATGAGTGACATTGACCGCTTTGAAATCAACGAAGCTCAAAGTGCACAAGTGCTAGCAGTCGCGCAGGATTTGGAGCTCGATTTTACTCGCCTAAATGTACGAGGTGGGTCGATCGCATTAGGCCACCCTCTGGCAGCTACTGGCTTACGTTTAGTCCTTACGTTAGCTCGCCAATTGCTGAGCGGCAATATGCGTTACGGTATTGCAGCAGCTTGCATTGGAGGCGGTCAGGGAATGGCGTTATTAATCGAAAACGTCCAATACCGACGTGGTGATAAATTTTAGCTGTACTCGCATAAAAGTTGTGAGACCACAATTTAACATGTGTGCTGATGTTTGATCAGAATCTGGCCTGGCATGATTGAGTTAAATACTTATCTTATCCGGTCGAGGTAGGCTCACTCGAGCCATTTCAAAATTATTGTTCTGAAGAGGCTCCATATGACTGATAATCGTGGTGTTGTCTATATTGGATCGGGTAAGGTCGAAGTTCAGAAAATTGAATATCCAAAAATGCAAGATCCACGGGGCCGTAAGATAGAGCACGGTGTTATCTTGAAAGTTGTTTCCACCAACATTTGCGGATCTGATCAGCATATGGTGCGTGGTCGAACAACTGCGCAAGCTGGGCTGGTTCTGGGACATGAGATCACTGGCGAAGTCATCGAAAAAGGCAGTGACGTTGATACATTAAAGATTGGGGATCTCGTCTCGGTTCCGTTCAACGTCGCGTGTGGTCGCTGTCGCTCATGCAAGGAGCAGCACACGGGTGTGTGCTTGACAGTAAATCCTGCGCGTGCAGGCGGTGCTTACGGGTACGTCGACATGGGGGACTGGACAGGTGGACAGGCCGAATATGTACTGGTGCCCTACGCAGATTTCAACTTGCTCAAGCTGCCAGACCGCGACAAGGCAATGGAGAAGATTCTTGATCTTACCTGCCTATCGGACATCTTACCCACTGGTTACCACGGAGCCGTTACAGCGGGGGTTGGCCCTGGCAGTACGGTATATGTTGCCGGTGCGGGCCCAGTAGGGCTAGCAGCCGCGGCATCTGCCCGCTTGTTGGGTGCTGCCGTGGTGATTATTGGTGATGTAAACCCGATTCGCTTAGTGCATGCCAAGGCGCAAGGGTTTGAGATTGCTGATCTTTCATTGGATACCCCATTGCACGAGCAAATCGCGAGCTTGCTAGGTGAGCCGGAAGTGGACTGTGCAATTGACGCAGTTGGATTTGAAGCTCGTGGTCATGGGCATGCCGGAGTTCAACAGGAAGCTCCAGCAACAGTGCTTAACTCGCTAATGCAGGTCACACGCGTTGCTGGCAAGATCGGTATTCCCGGCCTCTATGTCACAGAAGATCCAGGCGCCATGGATGCTGCAGCAAAAATGGGCAGCTTGAGTATTCGATTTGGTTTGGGTTGGGCAAAGTCCCACAGCTTCCACACCGGCCAAACTCCAGTAATGAAATACAATCGCCAGCTCATGCAGGCCATTATGTGGGACCGTATTAACATTGCTGAAGTGGTAGGCGTTCAAGTCATTAGCTTGGACGACGCCCCTCGTGGTTATGGTGAGTTCGATGCCGGTGTCCCCAAAAAATTCGTCATCGACCCGCATAGAGCTTTCAGCGCTATCTAAGTCTTAAATAACCGTTCACCTTGCCTGGTCCTGAAGCGGAGAAAATCCATTTGAGGGCTCGGCGAGGTTTTCATCCTGGATAACCAAAATGACGTGGATTTTTAATTGATATATTTATTGGTTATGAGGTACTCGACGGAGACGCGCTTAGAATCTGTTAGGGTTAAAAAATAAGAACGATATTGGCTAGTCGCACTTTACGAAGCAGAGAGTGCTGCTAGATCCGCTAGATGTGATGATGTCTACGGGTGAGATGATGCCACTGGTACCGGACTCAAGAGATTTTTACTGGACAACCGAAGGTGTTGACCCCACCTTGGCCGTTAAGTCGTGGCAGGAGATATTGTCTAAGGAAATCATTGAAATGGCCGTCTCCAGTCCACTGGGGGACAGTTTCGAGGCGGCATGGTTGCGGTATGGCATCGGCCCAATTGACTTGAATTTTCTCCAGGCCAAACCACAACAAGTACACCATGTTCCACTATCCCGCAGTACGAGTGGCGACGAGAGTTACGAGTTGTTGTTCGTGAGGGCTGGTTCTGTAGAGCTGAGCCAAGGCCGTAGCACCGCGCTTGTGCCGGACGGATCCTTCGTATTGCTTGACAATGCCAAGCCTTACAGCCTCGAAATGAATCATTCGATGACTCGGTGTTATACCGCACATCTTGAAAATTCCTGGCTAAGGAAGTGGATACCCTATCCCAAGGAATTGATCGCAAGCCCTTTATCCGCCTCGGCGGGTTGGGGGGCGCCGCTGGCCGCGCTGCTTGAAACCATTTTTACTATTGGGCTTAAAGATTCTCCTCTGCCGAGGGTCGTTTTAGCCGATCAGTTGGGCAGCCTTATAACGTTGTTAGCATCCCCTCATCAAGATCTTCAAAGGCAGCATCATAGTCATGAGCTAATAAAAAAATTGCGGCAGACGTTGAATGAGAATTTTCATGAAAGTAGCCTCAATCCAGATTTTGTTGCGAGTAAGCACGGTATTTCAAAGCGCTATTTACATCTGTTATTTGCTCATGAGAGCACGACGTTCAGTCAAGTTCTGCTCGATATTAGACTTAATAAGTCTATTTCCCTTCTCCAAGATCGTCGATACGACGGGCATCCGATATCAGATATCGCTTGGGACTGCGGATTTGTCGACCCAAGCCATTTTGCTAGGAAGTTTAAGCAGCGCTTCGAAAGTAGTCCGCTGGAGTATCGAATGAAGTGTCGAACTCAGTGATATTGTGAAGTGGAGCCGATCCAGCCGGTAAAGCGCTGGATCGGTGTTTGTGGTGCTAGTCGGTCGTCACCAGGGGGATTAGCTGTTGTTCAGCTTTAATAAGACGCTCCACTGTTCTTTGGAACATGACCACACCTTTATCTGCCGCAATTGCGATAGGTTTTCTGCTCGGGTCAATTTCCATTACCTTATGCTGAGCTTCAATAATCACCTGATCCTCTAGAAATGCTTTCAACAAAATAGTCCGCATAATCGCAGATTCTTCTTCTGTCCCAAGCGATTTGCTGGGGCCCCAAGAATAAAGGTAGCGAGAAGTTGCTTCGCTTTTAGGGGTCACAGCTTGAATGGAGTAATGGGTGTAGAGAGGAGTGCCTAGCGCCTCTGTAGGCGCCTCGAGATTAGCTTGTAATGCAGTTCCTACGGGGTAGAGTGCATTATAAAAAATCAAAATACCTGGTACCAAAAAGTCGTAAGAAGCCCAATGGTCAACGACCGCGTGTTTGGCTGCTTCACCGAGTGGTGGAATAGGAGGAACACTGGATAGCCACCGGGACATCCTGATTCCGCGATCCAGTTGCGTGATCGTCGGTGCTTTCTGTGCCCACTGTTCATCTGACCCAAAGGATTCGGTGTGAACATAACCCAAATGCGAGAAGTCAGTCAGGTTGTCACAAATCAACATGTAGTTGGTGTCGTAGTCTAAATGGTTGCGAGTCAAATACCATTCATCATTGGCTCCGCCATGAGCAGGAGGGATGAGTGCAGGATCAGCCAACTCTGGATCTCCTAGCCAAACCCAAATCCAACTATGTTGCTCGATAACTGGGTAGCTCTTGATGCAGAGCCGGGAAGGAATTTTTTCCTGGCCTGGAATTTCAACACACTGTCCCGCAGGCGAGAATTTCAATCCATGGTACATGCAACGAATATCATCACCTTCTCGTCTTCCTAGTGATAGTGGGGACATTCGGTGGGCGCAGCGATCTTCTAAAGCGACAAGAGAATCGTCAGATTTTCGATAGATCAAAATGGGCTCATTGATGATCATGCAAGTGAGAAACTCGCCAGACAACTCCTCACTCCATGCGGCCACATACCAACAGTTTCGGATGAACATCTTGTCTTTCCTCAGGTAAATTCTTGTATTTATGGTGACCCGGCTAGCCAGCTGATCTAGAGGAAAGGCTAATTCATATTAGTGGAGCACTGCGCGCCTAACAGCGTATAGGCGGGCGGCTGAGAGTGCACTGGCCCGCGAAGTAATCATGCTGTGGCTTAGGGCAAGAGATGCACCACTCACGAGTAGTTACCATGTGGAGGCGACTAGTGTGGCCCGCCTCGATTCGAAAAGGAAAACTACACTGGCGCGATTCCATCAGCGCTGGAGCACGGCTCCCTCATGGGCTGTGCCAATAATGATCGGGTCAGCTCAGCGGGCTGGGCAAATTACGCAGAAGTCGCCGCGTTGATTCTGACTCGGGATGGCCAAGCCGGCGAAGGCTATGGACCATCCGGAGACTCAAGCTGCAGTTTGCCTGAGTTGGCAGCCGAGATAACTCGACAAGCAGTCAAGAAGATTCGTTGCCTCGACCTTCAGATGTCTGAATACAAAGGCTTTGCTGGGTGTAGGTCCTCCGGAGAGTCTTACAGCGTTTTCAGCAGGCTCGGATGCCGCAGCATCCTGTTCGACGAAACCTGCCAGCTTTCGCAGTTGATCGCTGGACGAGCCCCTCTGATTTCCGAGTCGGCAGGTGAAGCGCTAAGGTAGAAATGCTCGAAAATAATTAATTGACATAACTAAATTCTAGCGATAGTTTCGTACGATATGGGGTGCTTTTTTAGGCGGAGCCTCCAATTTACGGCGACCCCAATCAACAGCTAAATTGATTGGCTTTTTTAACTAAAACAATTGATAAGGGCTTTTTCAATGAGCATTCTTGGAAAAAATGATGCTGCGGTGACTGCCGAAGAAATACTCAACGCTGTCGAGCGGATGAAGCAGGCGCACACTCAAAACGGCCCTCCTGGGGTGGAGCTCCGAATTGATCGATTAGACAGGGCGATCCGTTTGCTCCTGGAAAACAGCGCGGCATTGGCTGAAGCAATCAGCGCCGACTTTGGTAACCGTAGTCATCAGCAGAGCCTTCTCGCTGACGTTGGCAGTTCCGTAGCTGCTCTTAAGCATTGCAGAGAGCATCTCGAAAAATGGATGCAGGCAGAAGATTATGTGGCGCCTTTTCCTGGTGTGCAGACACAGGTTCAGTATCAACCACTGGGTTTGGTTGGGATTATCAGTCCGTGGAATTTTCCAGTGATTCTCGCATTCGGTCCGCTCGCTGGGGTACTGGCAGCTGGTAACCGGGCAATGCTTAAGCCCTCTGAATTGACACCTCGAACTTCTGCCCTGATCGCGGAGTTGATAGATCGCTATTTTGATGAAGATGAGATCACTGTGGTGTTGGGTGACAAGGAAGTTGGCGCCCTTTTTAGTGAGCAACCGTTCGATCACTTGGTTTTTACCGGTAGCACCCCGGTGGGCAAGCTCATCATGGATGCTGCCGCGAAGAATCTGGTACCTGTGACACTGGAGCTAGGGGGGAAATCACCGGTCATGATTTCGCGATCCGCCTCGATAAAGACTGCAGTTGAGCGGATCTTCACCGTCAAAACGTTTAATGCTGGACAGATTTGCCTAGCGCCTGATTATGTGCTCATTCCTGAAGAAAGCTTGGATGATTTTGTTGCTCTAGCTCAGGAGTTTGTGGAGGGTATGTATCCGACACTGAAGGCTAACTCAGATTACACATCGATCATTAACACTCGAAACTTCCACCGGTTACAGAACTATTTGAGCGACGCCAAAGAAAAGGGGGCACGGGTTATCGAAATCAATCCTGCTGCGGAAGATTTGAGCGATGAAGCGGTTCGCAAAATAGCACCTACCTTAGTTGTGAACGTCACATCGCAGATGCAGGTATTGCATGAAGAGATCTTCGGGCCGATTCTTCCGGTCGTTACTTATAAGGATTTTGGGGCGGTCATTG
Organism: Pseudomonas sp. G5(2012); assembly: GCF_000408945.1. Lineage (NCBI taxonomy): Bacteria > Pseudomonadati > Pseudomonadota > Gammaproteobacteria > Pseudomonadales > Pseudomonadaceae > Pseudomonas > Pseudomonas sp. G5(2012). The sequence goes on along the minus strand of NZ_APIO01000001.1, from coordinate 178,234 downwards.
ATTATGTCAACAGTCGTCCACGCCCACTTGCAGCCTATTACTTCGGTGAAGACGCAGCGGAGCGCCAATTGGTGCTTGAGCGGACAACATCTGGTGCAGTAGTAGTCAATGATGTAATGACCCATGTTTTTATCGACGATTTGCCGTTCGGTGGAGTCGGCTATTCAGGTATGGGTGCTTACCATGGAATTCAAGGCTTCCGTAACTTCAGTCATGCAAAAACAGTGTTGCTGCAAAGCTCAGGTGGCGAATCAAACTTGCCTATGCGTGCACCTCATCGTGACGTCATTAAGGGTGTGATTGATTACCTCTTGCAGCCTTGACTAGGGATCCAGGTAAAGGCTCACTTACATCACCAGTGGGCCAAATTGATTGAAAACCTGGCCATGGTCCAGGGCTTTTTCATATCTCTCTCCCAAAAAACACTCGGCTCGCGCGGTAGCTAAGGCTAACGCGTGGGCATATTTACGTATGGAGTTAACAATGATACGCACGCTGATATCTGCATCCTTAATTACTCTCTTTAGTGGTCAACTGTTGGCGGCTGAGTGCAGTCTTAAAGTTGAATCAACAGATCAGATGACATTTAACTATAGCTCTATCATTGTCGATAAAAGTTGCAAGATCTTCACAGTTGAACTCCAGCATACTGGAAAATTGCCAAAAAATATCATGGGGCATAACTGGGTGCTCAGTAAGGAGGCTGATGCCCGAGCAATTGCCACTGACGGCATGAGTGCGGGAGTCGAAAGGGAATATCTGAAAGATGGTGACATGCGTGTCATTGCGCACACTAAGATCATTGGTGGAGGCGAGAGGGACTCAGTAACGTTTGTGGTTTCCAAGCTGAATGTTAGCGATAAATACCTTTTTTTCTGCTCGTTCCCGGGGCATATCAGCATGATGAAAGGTACGTTAACGCTAAAATAGATGTGTCTTTGCTTAATCGCGTAGAGGCGCAACTGCGGCTTTTTATAAAGAAACCCCCGCTATGAGCGGGGGTTCAGATAAATCAATTGATCCTGCAGAGCAGAGGGTTAAAATATCAGTCTGGCAGGTGAATGCCTGACTTGCCAGGTGCGAGAATACCATTTGGATCCAGGGCTTTTTTGATCTGTTGGTTGACGTGCATGTTTGTTGAACCGAATTTTTTCGCGACTTTATCCATGAACGCGATATTGGTGCGGTAGCTAGCAAAGCCTTCTGCGGCGAAGACTTCGATCAACTCATCGAAGCAAGCATAAGCTCGTTTCTTTTCTTCTGCATTATTTCGGTCATACAGCACATCGATGATATGGTGCAAGTCGCGCCAACCAATCGCAAATCCTGCCGTGTAGTCCAGGTTGTGTTTTGCCAATACACGTTGAGCTAATTTTACCTGAAGTTCAGCCTCCTGACCTTTGACCTGCGCAACTGGAGCGAACCAGCACGCACCTCCACCCGCACCTCGCCAGCGGTATATATTCATCTCTTCCATCGTCATTTCACCGCACATCAGCTGTTTGTGGTGATGGAAAAGGATGTTATCCCCAGCCTCGGCTTCGGTGACTATTTCACCCCCCGAGGGTTCGATAATTGAGCGGACAATTTTTTCGTTTACTGCGATTTGTTCAGCGGTACCATAAAGGGCAAAGTACACATTCCAGTAGCCGATACCCAGTTCCTTAAATACCTTGCGGGCATCCGCTTCGCTGATTGGCCCTGGGTCGGACGTGACTTCTGCGCGGGTTTTGCAGATTGCGGTCTCATAGTGTCCATGCATGAAGAGCACTACGTTAGGAATCAATTGGTTGATCCGTAGTGGCCGCATCGCGTCAATAGCTTTGACTACATCCGATTCATTCTGATAACGCACCATGAATGGCTTGATAACCGGGGGCTTGGGCATCAGCCACAATCCCATCTTGGTCACTACCCCAAAGTTTGATTGTGTGAAAATGCCATCTACGTACGGCCCGTAACCCCATTTAAATGCTTGCCATGTCTTGGCCTTTGGGACCGAGCCCATGCCTGTTCGAAGGATTTCGCCGTTCGCCAATACCACTTCCATACCGCATTGCATCATGAAGTGTTCGCCGTAAGGCGTGTAGCCAACCCCGCGGTCCAGTGTGTTACCCACAGGGCCAACCATAGGGCCAATAGTCGGCACGTCCAGCATTAATGGAATGTTGTTCTCTTTCAGATGATCGTACAGCTGCTGGTATGTCACGCCTGGTTCAAGCAGGGCGGTACAACTGTCGACATCGATTTCGATAATTTTGTTCATCTTGCGTAAATCTAGAATCAATTGACCAGGGGTGGCCGGAGACGCCGAACCATATCCCCAGTTGCGTCCAGTGGAGATCGGCCATACTGGTAGCTTGTAACGATTACAGATCGCCAGAATTTTTTGCACTTCTTCTACTGATCCGGGAGTAAGGGCTCCGCTGGGCATGAAGCTGGCATCGTCTTCAGTTGGGATCAGCAGCTTGGTGTAGGGCACTACCCGTTCAGCGGTGGCCAATACATTGTCTTCGCCAAGCAGCAGGCGGAATTCGGCAATAGCTTTGCTAAATTGCTCAGTGGAAACACCTGCTGGGAGCATTACTGTCGTGTCCATCACATGATCCTGCTTTAGAGTTTGGCAATAAAGGTGCTCGCCAAGCGGGCGAACTGCGTATTGTTGTCGGTGGTGCCGCCATGTTTGGGTGCATCATCACGCGCATTCCAGCGCTCACTGAGAATGTCTGCATAATGGCTACCTAGGGCGGTAGCCCAGTGAGTGGCCGAAACAGAGGGGGCAGCGAGTCTGCTTTCCGATGCCAGACCTATTTGGCGTACCTCGACGGTGTAAGGTTGTCCGCTGCGGTCGAGAGAAGCCGCCAAGCTTTGTCCGATACCCGCACTGCTTGGGGTGCTTGTAAAGTGATGCCTGGACAAGCCCGTAGCGGCTACAGCATGATCACCCTCGAGCCATATTTCGCCACCCTGTCCATGAAGCAATTGCGTCAAGATAAGTACGCTGGAACTATCCAAATATCCCACCAGCCGCCGACCCTGCAGTGATTTCAGCAGCGCGCTAATTTGGTTTGGTGAGCGAAGTTGAGTTGCATTCAATGCAACCTGTTCAGGTGCTGGTTGACCGTACATGGCCAACCGTGATCCAAGGCTTGCAACGAATTTCTCTTCACCCCAAAGGCCGCATCCCAGCACAATGGGAGGGCTGGTGAGTGCGGGCATCGCAAAAAGCCCTGTCGGCGTTAGCATTGCGAGCGCGCTTACCTGAGCGCTACCGATTAAAAAGCCTCTGCGCGTACTCATGGCTTGGCCCCGCTTGCTGGAGGGGCGCTGCTCTCTAGGATCCATTTGCCGAGATCCAGCAATTCTTTCTGTGAAACTTCTGATTCAGTAAATGGCGGCATTGCGCCTTTGCCATGGCGCACCATGTATTCGGTAAAAGCAGGGGGAAGGAAGCGTCCTCGGAGGGTTGGCCCGAGACTTTTAGCGATAAACCGATCGTTGCTGTAGGTCGGTTCGTGACAGTAGCCGCATGTCCTGCGGTAGATGTCCGGAGGCTCGGTTGCACCAGGGGAGGGGGTAGCTGGCTGTCCCCAGCTACTGCAGGATATGAGCAATAGGGCCAACAAGCTGAGCCCAGGATTCACTCGATTAACCTTTTTCACGGAAACGTCCACAATGGTCTCCTAATTGTTTTTGTGGAGAGTAGTGGACGTGAGTATGTCAGAAATTATAGTTAATACCAGTAACTATTTTTGTGTGGGCCCTTCGCCATCCGATCGTCGTGAGATTCTGTATGACAGCTGAGCCCGCGTTAGCCCCAAGCGTCGCGCGGCTTCTGAAACATTGCCCTTGACGCTCTCCAGCGTCTGGTCGATCAAAAGAGTTTCCAAGCCCTGTAAGGTCAGCTCGTGGTCTTGGGCATTTTCGATCAGGGTTTTAAGGGCGTTGTGTGAGCTTGTTGTTCTTGAGGGTAACGAATCTCCGCGTCGTTGTTGATTGCCGCCATGAAACGATAAGGTTCCTTGGGTGCCCACTGAGAATACTGGCTGGTTCAGGCGTTCACCGCTGGTCAATAAGTGTGAGAGGTCAATCACTTCATTGTCGTGGGCATTGATTACGCCTCGCTCGACGAAATTCTGCAGCTCCCGAATATTGCCTGGGAACCCGTAAGCGAGCAGTGTGTCAACGGCTCGTGGGGTGAAACCTTTGATTTGCTTTCCATGCAGGACATTGAAGCGTTGTAGGAAATGGCTCATTAGCAGAGGCACGTCTTCTCTGCGCTCGCGCAAAGGTGGGAGATGTATTGGGAATACGTTCAATCGAAAGAACAAATCCTCGCGGAATTCGCCTCGACTGACCGCGTCTCTCAAGTCGACGTTGGTGGCGGCCACGAGTCGTACGTCGACCTTCAAGGTATGAGTGCCACCTACTCGCTCTACTTCGGATTCTTGCAGAGCTCGCAGCAATTTACCTTGAGCAACCAAGCTGAGGGTGCCAATTTCATCGAGAAATAACGTGCCTCCATCCGCGCGCTCGAAACGACCTGGTCGCGATTGAGTCGCCCCAGTGAACGCTCCGCGTTCGACCCCAAACAACTCCGACTCCATCAGCGTCTCGGGAATCGCTGCACAGTTCACGGCAATAAAAGGCCTATTCTGCCGCGGGCTGACGCGGTGGAGCATCCGAGCGAACATTTCTTTACCCACGCCAGACTCTCCCGTGAACAGCACAGAGGCGCTGGTCGGAGCGACCCGCCGCAACAAATGACATGCAACACTGAAGGCTGAGGATACACCGACCATATCGGTTTCCCCGTTTGACGGCGCACTCTTCTCATTGATGCTCGCCGCCGCTTTCTGCTGGCGCGTTGGAGCCTGAGTATCAGTGCTGGAGCCTGTCTGCTGATTGAATGTTTCGGCATTGAGAAGAGCCAGGTCCTCCTCAACGTTCTCCCATTCATCCGCAGGTTTGCCGATTACGCGACATACCTTGGCTCCCATCGCTCTGCATTCTACTTCTCGGTAAATGATCATCTTGCCGGTGAGAGTTGACGTGTAGCCCATCGCGTAACCCAGCAGCATCCAGCAGGCTGCCTCTGTGCCGATTCCAAACAATGCAATGTGTTCATCATCTTCAAATGAGTTGTGCCAAAGGAAATCACCGTAGTACACGCCTTTGGCCATATCGAATTCGAACCGCTGTACTTCGACTTTCACTGCGCCTTCAAATCCATGCATTACAGGTCCCGCAGCGAAGAGTGCGAGCGCCTCAGCATCCGAGAAGCGTTGACGTAGCTGCACGGCGTCACTTGCGCCGCAGTGAAAGCCGGTTCGCTGCATGATTCCTCGAGTACGTGCCAGGCCAATGTTTTCGATCAGTTCATGACGCAGGCGTCCTAAGCCGGTGTTGTGCATAAGCACCATTCGCTGCCCGCTTAGCCAAATTTCACCACTATCAGGGCTGAAGATAAGGCTCTGGGTCAGATCGTCGATGTTCGGATAACTGCCAGGTGCGAGCTCATCACTAGTCCCGCGAGAGCGTTCGGACGGATCCCTTGGGGGTAGCTCTGCGAGGGAAAAGAGCTTCGCGTCGGTCATAAATTCCACCATTTAAATTTGATCATATTCTTCACATTAACCATGAAATAGCGGAAATGATGAATTTTTTTGCGCGTGTAATGAATTTCCCTGGTAGTGAAATCCGCCTCGATGGTGCTCGAAGGCAGGCGGGCCGGGCTTCTGCGAATGAAGCGGGGATTCTGGCACAGCCTTTGCTAAATACGATTAACAAAGGTAACTAGTTTTCAGAAAAACAAAAAACAGGAGTCGTCTATGTCAGCCATCTACCCGTCACGATGCTTTTGTCTTCGTCACGATCCTCTATCCGCATGCCCGGTATCACCGGTTCGTCTCTGAACTGCTGCGCGCCCTTGATTCCTAATTAACTGCTGGATACTGGATATGAATATCAACAATAAAGTAATCGTTGTCACTGGGGTCTCATCGGGTATCGGTGCCGAGACGGCCAGAGCGCTCCGTTTTCATGGAGCCCGTGTCATAGGCGTGGATCGAAACGAACCAAATATGACGTTGGATGGCTTTGTAAAGGCTGATCTTAGCAATCCCGACTTGATTGATGATGCGGTTGCCCAACTACCAGCCCGCATTGATGGGCTTTGCAACGTTGCTGGCGTCCCGGGCACGGCTAACCCTCAGCTTTTGGCTCGCATCAATTACCTGGGCCTGCGCCATTTGTGCGAGCAGTTGCTAGATCGGATCAATCCTGGCGGCAGTATTGTCAACGTGTCTTCGATCCTTGGGGCCGAATGGCCTGCGCGATTAGAACAGCATAAGGCGTTAGCGACCGTACGCGGATTCGATTCCGGTGAAGAGTGGCTGCGTGACCATCCGGTGCCTGTTGAGACCTGTTACCAGTATTTCAAAGAAGCGTTAATTGTTTGGAGTGTGAGTCAAGCTCAGAGCTGGTTCATGACCAATTCGGTACGAATGAACTGTGTCGCCCCTGGGCCTGTTTTTACTCCAATTCTTGGTGATTTCGTGGCCATGCTCGGTGGGCGTGCCGAGAAAGATGCACACCGAATAAAACGCCCTGCGTATGCAGACGAAGTAGCATCGGTAATTACTTTCCTGTGTTCCGAGCAATCGCGCTGGATCAATGGTGTGAACATTCCGGTAGATGGAGGGCTGGCCTCCACGTATTTGTAGCAGAAACAGCCCAGTTACGACTGGGCGTTGGATGAAAGCAGCTTCGATAATAAAAATAATGAGATGAAAAATATTATGCATCGCCACGTCTGCGTTTTACGTAATACAGCATTCACATTGAGTGCTTTATGCGCCGCTGTCGCGACTGCCTTACCGGCCACCATGGTTCAAGCCATGGAGATTAAAACTGATAGCGATTGGAAAGTACGTTGGGATAACACTCTCAAATACAGCATGGCGTACCGAGTCGGCAAACAAGATTCAGCATTGACCGACTCGCCTACACTTGGCGGTTTGTACCCAAATATTCAAAGCCAAGGCGATAACAATTTTGACCGTGGCCTTGTTTCCAATCGTCTTGACGTGTTTTCCGAGTTAGATGTCAGCCAAAAAAATTATGGCATGCGAGTTAGTGGCGCTACTTGGTATGACGATGTTTACAACAAAAGCACTGATAGCAGCGACCAACGCCACTTTCTCGACGACACGCGGGAACTGCATGGTCGCGATGCCGAATTACTCGACGCATTTGTCTACGCCCGCGGAGAGGTCGGTGATAACAGTCAAGCCACGGTACGTCTCGGTCGGCATAGCCTAATCTACGGAGAAAGCCTGTTTTTCGGGGGCAATGGTATCGCCAACGCTCAAGGTCCAATTGACGTAGTCAAACTGTTGAGCGTTCCGGGCACCCAGTTCAAGGAAATTCTTCGCCCAGTAAATCAGATATCCGGACAATTCCAGATCAACCCGCAATTGTCCGTAGGCGCCTATTACCAGTTCGAGTGGGAGCGCTCTAATATTCCGGGTGCCGGTAGCTATTTGAGCACCTTTGACATTATTGGCCATGGCTCAGGCGATGCGCAGTCATTGACGGGTACCACTGTCAATGGAGGCGATATCCATGCACGGGATTCGGGTCAAGGAGGCGCTCAGTTACGCTACAAGCCAGAGGGAACTGACTACGAGTTCGGTGTGTACGCCGCCCAGTACCACGACAAGACCCCCAGCAATGTCTATGCAAATCTGACCGGTGCTGTGGTCACCCCGGGTGGGGTGGCACCAGTATTCGGTTCGTATAACCAAGTCTATGCCGAGAACATTAAAACCTTCGGTATTAGTGCATCGACGTCTTACGGTGACTTTAACTTTGCCAGTGAAGCATCGATTCGCTGGGATGCACCACTAGTTAGCAGCCTGCAGGTGGTAAGCCCGGGCATAAATGCCGACAACGATGATCACGCCCTATATGCCAAAGGTCGAACCGCGCACGTCAATCTGTCGACCATTTACCTGTTGGGGCAGAACGCATTATGGGATGGCGGCACTGTATTGGCAGAGCTGGCTTGGAATCGTACGTTGAGCGTGACTGATAACCCTGAAGCACAGGATCCAAATACCACTCGTGATGCCACTGCTTTCCGCGTGTTAATGCAGCCGGCGTATTTCCAGGTTATGGACGGTATTGACCTCACGGTACCGATTGGTCTGGGAATTGGTTTGGATGGTCGTTCCTCCGCGGTTAATCAAGCCGGCTTCGGAGTTGAGCATGGTGGCGATTGGAGTGTTGGGGTCAAGGCCACCTACCTGCAGGATCTAGAGTTTGGTGTCAACTACGTCAATTTTTTTGGGCGTAAAGACCCTTTGCTCGACAACAACGCAATCTTTACTTATGGCCAGAGCCTGGCCGACCGTGACTTCGTTTCTGCCTACGTGAAGAAAACATTCTGAGTAAGAGGGTATAAAAATGATCAATAACAATCCCCTGAAGATGTCGCTGATTGCCTTGTTCCTCTTCAGCACACCAGTTGTCATGGCCGCCGTGAGTCCTGAAGAAGCGGCGCATCTTAAAAACGACCTGACGCCCTTTGGCGCTCAGAAGGCTGGTAACTCTGACGGAAGTATTCCGGCTTGGACCGGTGGCTATACACAGACCCCCGCTGGCTATAAGCAAGGTGACAAGAGAGCAGATCCTTTTGCCTCTGAAAAGCCAGTAGTGTCCATCAGTGGCAAGAACCTTGCCGAGTACTCGGACAAGCTTGCCGAGGGCACTAAGATCATGTTGCAAAAATACCCAAACTATCGGTTGGACGTTTATCCCACACACCGTACAGCTGCTGCACCTCAGTGGGTGTATGACAATACCTTGAAAAACGCTACTAGCGGAAAACTCGATACTGCCACTGAAGACGTCAGCGGCGTATTTGGAGGGATACCGTTTCCGATTCCAAAAAACGGTATGGAGGTTCTGTGGAATCACAGGCTGTCGTGGAACGGCGGTGATTCTTTTGCCAGCTCATTCGACACTTGGTTAATGACTGCCGGCGGAAAAAAGGTCTTGGCCACGCGCACGCCTTATTTCTTCCAATACCCGTATTACTTCCAAGAAGGTAGCGCTGAGAAATTCGACGGTAACTATTATCAAGGCAAGATCATTACCGAACTGCCAGCATCTAAAAATGGTGAGGGGTTGATGATTTACTACAACACTACCCAGTCCAAACGTGCCAGCTGGCAGTATCTTGTAGGCCAGCGGCGAGTACGGCGTTTACCTAACATTGCTTACGACACACCAAACTTCGTGACTTCAGGAGTTAGTTACTTCGACGAAGCCTTTATGCTGTTTGGTCCCACCGATAAACACGATCTGAAACTGGTGGGTAAAAAAGAGCTGTATATCCCCTATAACTCGAACAAGTCGGTATTGGTCCCTAGCGACGAACTGGTTACCCCGAACTTTCTTAATCCTGATCATGTGCGTTGGGAAAAACACCGTGTATGGGTGGTAGAAGCCACTCTCAAGGCAGGACAACGCCACGTGGTACCCCGCCGTACCTACTACGTTGATGAAGATACCTGGCAGATCGTACTGATCGATGGCTACGACGCGCAAGGTAAGCTGATTCGTCAGTCCTGGTCCTTACCTTACCTGGCAGGTGACTTGCCAGCACTGACAACGCAGTTCATGTGGGGCATCTACAACATCGATACCGGCGCCTATGTGCATGGACTGTCGTCCAACGACACGCCAAAACACTATGAGCGCACGGCGCGTCAACCATCGTCTGTTTTCACCCCTGATGCCATGGCCAACGAAAGTTCGCGCTGATGCATTGTAAACCGGGCGGACTCGTCTCGAGCCTCCCGGGTCCTGAACAGTTAGGGAGGTGAGAGCACGATGAAGATTCAACTAGGGTGGTCAACTTTTATGCTGCTGGCAGCCCTGTACATGGGGGAGGATGCCATGGCACAGGCGTTACGGCCGCCGGTGCTGGACCAGCCATCCATTATCAACCCGCGCGCCAGCCAAGGGGTGATGTTAAGTATCACTCGTGCCGGTGAGCGGTTGGTTGCGGTAGGTGAGCGCGGCCAAATTCTTCTATCCGACGACAGTGGGCATTCTTGGGTTCAAGCTTCGGTGCCGGCCAATGTGGCCCTGACTGCGGTGCAATTTATTGACCAACAACAAGGGTGGGCGGTTGGCCATCTGGGAGTGGTCTTGCACACCCAAGATGCTGGTCAGACTTGGGAAAAACAACTGGACGGTATGCAGATAGGGCAGCTGTACCTCTCTCAGGCTCAAGGCAGTGCCGAGGCTGTACGCGAAAGATTGCTCAAAGACGCTCAACGTCTGGTGGAAGATGGGGCGGATAAACCACTGCTGGATGTGTTCTTCAGCGACAGCCAGAACGGGTTTGTCGTGGGCGCCTATAACCTGTTCCTCAGAACTTACGATGGCGGCAAGACTTGGACGCCCTGGTCGCAAGCCATCGCCAACCCGCAGGCGTATCACCTCAACAGCCTGTTGCAGAGTGGTGGTTCACTCTATATCGCCGGAGAACGGGGCTTACTGCTCCGCAGTCGCGATAACGGCAATAGCTTCCAGCCCATCGATTTCCCCTATGACGGCAGCCTCTTCGGGATCGTTGCCAGTCTCCATGGGGAACTTGTGGCTTATGGATTGCGCGGTACCGCGTTCTGGTCTGCAGATCAGGGCAACAGTTGGCAGCGCATTGAAACGACTTTGGACAGCGCGTTCTCTTCAGCTACGGCGCTGGCCGATGGCTCGCTGTTGTTGGCGACCCAGACAGGTGACCTGCTGGTCAATGCTCCAGGAAGCCCGCAATTCAAGCCCGTTCCTGAGGCGCGGGGTGTATCGACGGCCGCTGTGGCGATGAGCCCGGCAGGCGAGGTAGTTATTGCAGGCCTAAATGGGTTGGTGCGTGAAGGCCTTGGTGCCTCAGCCAGCGCACGATGATAGGTAAGAGCCAGATGTTCGGAGTTTAACGTGAATAATTATAAAGCCGTCGAACCGCAACAGGTCGTACGCCACCTTGCAGACTTCGACCGTCAATCGGGCAGTCGTGCTGAACGAGCGATCTTTAATCATCGACCTCTCGTAGTCATGTTGTGCCTGCTGGTGACCCTAGTCCTAGGATATAAGGCGCTTGGCATTGGCTTGAATGCTAGCTTTGAAAAAACCATTCCCACCGCGCATCCTTATGTAAGTAATTTCTTGCAGCACCGTAATGACCTAAGTGGACTCGGCAACTCAATACGAATTGCCGTGACGACAAAAAAAGAAAGCATTTTCGACAAGGATTACCTCGACACCCTGGCGCGGATCAATGACGAGGTATACCTGTTTCCAGGCGTCGATAAGCCCTATATGAAATCCCTGTGGACCCCCAGCACGCGCTGGATGGCCGTCACTGAGGAGGGGCTGGAAGGCGACACAGTGATCCCTGCTGGTTATGACGGCTCGACGCAGAGTCTTGCGCAGATTCGAAGCAACGTGGCTCGCTCCGGTGAGATCGGTCAACTCGTAGCTGGCAACTTCAAGTCCAGTGTGATTTTCGTGCCCCTGCTCGAAAACAACCCCGAAACTGGCAAGCCGCTGGACTACGGGCAATTGTCTGAACAGCTTGAAACCTTGAGGCATAAGTATCAGAGCCAGGATATCGAGATCCACATTACCGGCTTCACCAAGATCCTCGGAGATCTCATTGAAGGCCTGAGCCAGATTATGATGTTCTTCCTCGCGGCAGTGGCAATTACCATTGCGATTCTGCTGTGGTACACACGCTGTATTCGCAGCACGGCCGTAGTGGTGACCTGCTCGCTGATTGCGGTGCTTTGGCAATTGGGGCTATTGGCGACCCTCGGTTTTGAGTTGGACCCATATTCGATTTTGGTACCGTTTCTTGTGTTTGCCATCGGTATGAGCCATGGCGCTCAGAAAATGAATGGCATCATGCAGGACATTGGTCGTGGTACCAACCGGGTAGTGGCTGCGCGCTACACCTTTCGCCGGTTGTTTGCAGCCGGGATGACTGCGCTGTTGTGTGACGCAGTAGGCTTTGCTGTGCTAATGGTGATTCAAATTCGAGTCATCCAGGACTTGGCGATCACGGCCAGTATCGGCGTTGCCGTGCTGATTTTCACCAACCTGATCTTGTTGCCGATTTTACTTAGCTATTTCGGTGTTAGCGCCAAGGCTGCCGCCCGAAGCCTACGTTCTGAAGGCGATGAGTCAAACGCTCAAAGCAAACACCCTTTGTGGCGACTACTCGACTTGTTCACTCAACGTGGTTGGGCGACGACGGCCTGTGCGGCCTGCCTGCTGCTAGCGGTGGCCGGTTTTGCGATCAGCCTCCACTTAAAAGTAGGTGACCTGGATCCCGGAGCGCCGGAGTTACGTCCCGATTCGCGCTACAACAAGGATGCTGCGTTCATGAACAGCAACTATGCCGCCAGCTCGGACATTTTCCTGATCATGGTGCAGACCGGAGAAGATCAGTGCACACACTACTCGACCTTGTCAGCAGTAGATGCATTAGCTGCGCGGTTAGAGAAACTGCCTGGAGTAGAGTCAACTAACTCCATGGCAACCATGAGCAAAATTGCCACCTCTGGTTATAATGAAGGCAGTTTCAAATGGTACGAACTAATCCCGAACGACAGTGCACTCGGTACTGTCCAGGGGCGGGCCCCACGAGAACTGTTCAATCAAGGCTGCTCGTTACTTTCTTTGTATGTCTATCTGGCTGATCACAAGGCCGATACGTTGAGCCGTGTTGTTGAAACTACGGAAGCATTCATCGCCGAACACAGAGGTGCTGATGCCAAATTTCTGTTAGCAGCTGGAAGCGCTGGTATTGAGGCTGCGACCAATATTGTGGTTAAGCAGTCGATGCGTGAAATGTTGCTCTTGGTTTATGGCGCAGTAATCGTTCTATGCTGGGTAACTTTTAAGTCTTGGCGTGCGGTGGTTGTGGCAGTTCTTCCTTTAGCGCTGACCTCGATATTGTGTGAGGCATTAATGGTTGGCCTAGGGATGGGCGTAAAAGTTGCGACGCTACCGGTTATCGCTCTCGGGGTGGGGATCGGGATCGATTATGCGCTCTACATTCTGAGCGTGATTATGGCCAGAATGCGTGCTGGTGACACTTTATCTCAGGCGTATTACAGTGCGCTTCTATTTACCGGGAAGGTTGTATTGCTGACTGGTATTACCCTGGCAATAGCTGTAGTGACCTGGGCTTTCTCTCCAATAAAATTCCAGGCTGATATGGGGATACTCTTAGCGTTCATGTTCATCGTCAATATGCTCGGCTCTCTCATCCTGCTTCCTGCTCTTGCGTACTTCCTGCTTCCGCGACGTCTTTTTGTACGAGATTTAGAGCCTGGCGAGACGGCGCCCGCGGAAGTCGTTAGAACGACGAATATGCAGCGAACCGCTCAATCGCTAAGTAGCTAAGTAGCTAAGCCAGCAATAGGGCAACCCCCGGAATATGCTAGTTGTGTTCTGGGCTTATTGAAAAACAAAAAAATACAATTGGTGTGGAGTTAGTCATGTATCCGAAAAATACTTGGTATGTCGCATGCACCCCTGATGAAATTGCGGATAAACCTTTGGGTCGACAAATTTGCGGTGAGAAAATAGTTTTCTACCGCGGAATCGAAGGGCATGTGGCAGCTGTGGAGGACTTCTGTCCCCACCGAGGAGCACCTCTATCACTCGGGTATGTCGAAAATGGCAATTTGGTTTGTGGCTATCACGGATTGGTGATGGGATGTGACGGTAAGACTGTCGAAATGCCAGGACAGCGTGTTCGTGGCTTTCCTTGCAACAAAACATATGCAGTTGAAGAGCGTTACGGCTTTATATGGGTCTGGCCTGGTGATCAACAACAAGCAGATCCTGCATTGATCCATCATCTGGAATGGGCCGTGAGCGATGAGTGGGCCTACGGCGGGGGTCTATTTCACATCGCTTGCGATTACCGGTTGATGATTGACAATTTAATGGACTTGACCCATGAAACGTACGTCCACGCTTCCAGCATTGGTCAGAAGGAGATTGACGAAGCGCCGCCGGTTACAACAGTAAACAATGATGAGGTAGTTACTGAACGGCACATGGAAAACATAATGGCCCCCCCGTTTTGGCGTATGGCGTTGCGGGGTAACAACTTGGCTGACGATGTGCCAGTAGATCGTTGGCAGATTTGTCGTTTCACTCCGCCAAGCCACGTTTTGATTGAGGTTGGAGTGGCGCATGCGGGTAAAGGTGGGTACCACGCAGACCCACAGTTTAAAGCCGGTAGCATTGTGGTTGACTTCATTACACCTGAAACCGAGACATCAATCTGGTATTTCTGGGGTATGGCGCGCAATTTCAATCCAAAAGATGAAGCTCTGACTGCGACGATCCAAGAAGGCCAAGGCAAGATTTTTAGCGAAGATTTAGAAATGCTAGAGCAGCAGCAACAAAATCTGCTCAAGCACCCACAACGCAATCTGCTCAAGCTCAATATTGATGCAGGCGGCGTACAGTCCCGAAAAATCCTAGACCGTCTGATTGCGGCTGAGCAAGCCCATAATGCTGCCATAATTGCTGTGGCTAAATGATGCACGGAGTTCGCCATGATTGACGTTATTGTTGTTTCTCGCACTCAGGAAGCTTTGGATATCTGTAGCTTCGAGTTGGCAAGCGCCGATGGTGCATCATTACCATACTTTAGTGCGGGTGCTCATATTGACGTGCACTTATCAGACGGAATAGTTAGACAATATTCGCTCTGCAATCATCCTGAGGAGATTCATCGTTACTTGATTGGAGTCCTCAAGGACCCAGCTTCTCGCGGCGGATCTAAAGCGTTGCATGAGCAAATTCAAGTTGGCCATCGATTGACTATAAGTGAGCCGAAAAATCTATTCCCATTAGAGCCAGCAGCACACCGCAGCCTGCTATTCGCGGGTGGTATCGGAATTACTCCAATACTTTGTATGGCAGAGCGTTTGTCCCATACAGGCATGGATTTCGAACTTCATTATTGCGCACGCTCTAGTGAACGAGCCGCATTTACGCAGCGAATAAAGGCCTCCCCGTTTGCTGATCGCGTGTTCTTTCACTTCGATGAAGAGCCCGAAACGACGTTGAAAACTGCAAACGTGTTAGCCGATCCACAACCGGGTACGCATTTGTACGTGTGCGGCCCCGGCGGTTTTATGCAGCATGTCTTGGACACCGGAAAAGCACAGGGCTGGGCTGACGATCATCTTCACCGAGAGTATTTCAGTGCTGCACCGGTGGATACGTCAAATGATGGGAGTTTCACTGTCAGGATCGGAAGTACAGGTGAATCTTATGAAGTTCCGGCTGATCAAACAGTGCTACAAGTATTGGAACGACACGGTATTGAAATTCCAGTATCCTGCGAGCAAGGTGTATGTGGAACTTGCCTAACTCGCGTCTTGGAAGGAACGCCTGATCATCGAGATATGTTCCTCACAAAAGATGAGCAGGCAGCTAACGATCAGTTTACCCCCTGCTGCTCTCGTTCAAAATCGCCAACTCTCGTTCTTGATATCTGATTTAACACCAGCGCAGGCGATCAATCAAGTTGATGGTCTGCGTTACTTGATGTTTGGTGCGTCATTTTAACTAATAATAAAAATAGGCTTTGTTGGGTGGATAAATGAGCGCGAATACTGGTTTTCTAGCAAATTTAGGTGTTCAGGCAAAACTTACAATTGGGTTCTCTGCAGCTATCTCGATCGGTATGGTGGTTACTGTCTCAGGTTTGTCAGGAACTTATATGCTTTCACTTCTCATGGACCAAGAATGGAAGGCGAGTTCGATTTCAAAATTAACAGGAAAACTGGAGTCTGCATACCTGGTCGCAACTATAGAACATAGCGACAAAACAGTTGCTGCACTTCGATTAGCAGAAAATAACCTTAAAGATGGGGTTGCTGCACTTGACGGTCGGGAGTTTGGCGGACCTTTCGCAGAGGTCTATTCTCTTTTATCCTCCGACGATGGCAATGTATTGAACATTGCCGATGCAAAGATCGAGCGAAATTACTCTGCGATTTTCAGTAAAATTGATCGTGTTTTGATGAATATCTCCACCGAAGTTCGAGAGCGTCAGAAACAGGTCGTTTTTGGCCTCTACTTGCTCCTCAGTCTGGCAACCCTTATGGCAATAATTGGTAGCGCTTTCGCGGTATGGGTTATTTCACGGCAGATTGTTCCGCCGCTCAAACGTACCGTGGCGATCGCTGAAGATATTGCAGCAGGAAACTTAAAAAATGTTTCAGCCACGACTCGGCGTGATGAAATTGGCCAATTGCAACGCGCAACTCAGAAAATGTCTTATGGGCTCCGAGAATTAGTGAATAGTATCGATAAGAGTACTCGTACGCTAATTCTTGCCTCCGACAACTTGCTAGGTGATAGCGATCGTGAGCGGCTGAATATTGAGAAGCAACGTATAGAAGTTGAACAAGTAGCTAGCGCGATAAATCAGCTTGTGATGACCGTGCAAGAGATTGCCCGAAGCACGGAAATAGCTGCAGGCACCGCCGCGAGTTCAGACACAAAGGCACGATCGGGAGAAATCGTTGTAAGTGAAACGGTTTATCAGGTAGAGCTGTTGGTGCAAGAAATGCAGCAATTAAATCTCGCGATGGAGCAAGTAAAACAGGATAGCGAAAAAATTGGACAAATAGTTAATGTCATTAACGCAATCGCAACCCAAACGAATCTGTTAGCACTAAACGCGGCGATAGAAGCAGCGCGGGCTGGAGAGCAAGGTCGTGGATTTGCCGTTGTAGCAGACGAGGTGAGAACATTAGCGATGCGTACTCAACAATCTACTACCGAAATCGAGGGGCTCGTAAGCATCTTGCAGCAGGGAAGCACCAACGCTTCAAAATTGGTAATGCAAGGAAACGAGCGAACGCTTGAAGTGGTTAAAAGGGCGAAAGAGGTTCGATCGCTACTGCTTGAAATTAGCGTATCAGTTGCCGACATTCAAACTATGAATCAGCAGATTGCCTTGGCCGCTGAGGAACAGGGAACCGCGGTGGAGGAAATACATAAAAATATATCCTGTGTTCGCCAACTGGCGGATCAATCCGCTGCGGCATCTGCAAGCAATAACCGGTCAATCCGAGAGTTGTCCAGCTTAGGAAGGGATTTGGAAGTTTCTGTCGGAATTTTCAGGTTATAAATTTAACTGGAATAGTTAGTGGCACAACATATTGTGCGCTAATTTTCTTATTTTTAGATTCCGGGCCGCATGAAATCATTAAGAATCAACAAGCAAGCGTCACTTTTTAACCTGGAAGTCGTCAGAAATTGCTGACTCGCTTTCGCTTGAAGGGCGATGTTCTTTTCGAGAGGATGAGGGTAGCACCACAGTCATCCGTTTGATCGCAAAGTATCGCCCAGCAGGCGTCCTCGGATGGGTGCTACCTATTTATACTGAAAGCTTCATCAACCAGAACTTTCTCCAGCTCTTTTTAGTCGGACTTTTGCAAGCCTCGTTTGCGTAATCGACCACGTTTTTGCGCGCAAGCCAGGCAGCTCACCATAGATCGGGTGTAAGCATAGATATAAGTAGTGTGCATGTCGGTCTTCGCCAAGGGGGCACATATGGAAGAATAAGTTGCCAATCTGATCATTGGTTCATTGGTTCATTGGTTCATTGGTTCATTGGTTCAATGGTGAGATTGGCAGCTACATTCTGCTGGTTCGAACTTCATTACAGAAACAAATGGCCCCATTTTATTTTCTACTGACCACTGAAGGGAAGGTAGGCAGTAAATGCAATAGGCTACGTAAACCAAAAACTTATATTGGTGCCTATGGAAACCTTCAAGACTATCGAATGCCTGGTGGGCAGCTCCGGGGGCGGCAGTTTCGCCAACGATGTTCGATAACTTAGTAATACCAGCTGCGGGGCCAACACAAAGGAACTGAGTAGGCCTCAATGAATTGCCCCTGGTTTGATAGACGCCATTGAGCGGCATTTATTGTTACGAAGCATGCTGGTCAAGTCCGATGCAAATGGCTGGTCAGATTTTTGCCTTCAGGTGGTCAAGTCAGTGCAATTCCCCACTCTCCAAAAAAACCATTTTTCCCGCCTGAAATCGGGACTCGTTCATGAAAGAGGAGTATCGGGTATTAGATAATGTCTGGCGCAGCCGCATAATCGCATCGGTTATGGATCGTGCATTCGTGTCCAGCGTCTTGCAGAAATCTGTCAGCTCGAAAAACATCTGGTCGAGCAGCTCCAAGCTCGGCCTCAAGAAAGAAAACGAATTTGAAATGAAGCTTCGCGCCTTGCTCGCCGAGTATGGTTACAGCCTGAAAGACATGATCAACCTACTTGCCCCGCAGGCGGGCCGTCGCACTCCATGCGTTGAGTCCAAAACCGACAGCTGTAAGCTGCATCAGGTAAAGGTATACAAGAATCCACACACCGGCGAAGTCGTTGAAACCAAAGGCGGCAACTTTAAAACGCTGAGGGAATAGAAAGTACAACACCGTACCGCGACTGTAGAGTCTTGGCTGGCTAAGGGATATTCGTTTGATACAGAAAGGGCCCTTCGAGGGCCTTTTTTATTAATAGTTTCTACTACAGGTGAGTTTTAAGTTTAGAAATTTTTAATTTTTATACTGCGAGCAACTCATGGCTGTCTTAGGCGTTAGATATAGGCTCTCGTCTCGGTGCAAGATCGTAGAGGCCGAACTCCGAGAGTCTTACGCTTGCTTCAATCATCCTAGTTGCTGTGCGAAGTCGTGAACTTCAACTGTAGGAGTGCGTAAAAAACTGCGGGGCGTTTCAGTTTTTGATGATTCCGTTTCAAGTTTTAATGGAACTTGTCGTTGCACGGGGCTCACAGAGTTCCCAACCAGATGGCTCTGCTGAGTTTTATTCAACTCTCGCCCATCGTGGCCTCGATCGATAATGTAGTTTTCGGGGAACGCCTGGGCGCGGTAAAGCTCACGCGGTTTGAGCATTCGCAGGCAGATGTCGACCATCAGGTACTTGGTGCCATCAACATCAATCGTTACCAGCGCAAGCTTCTCCGTGACGGTTGGCCGAGTGGGGAGGTTCGACGCCTTACCGTGCTCCAGCATAAAGTCGGCAACTCGAAGAGCGCCGGTCATTTGATCCTCTGTGATTCGGAGGCCGAGGTCAGATGCAAGTTGCATCAGGGATGCGGTGGCCAATTGCTGTTGGCTGCCTGCGCTGGTGATGGTGCTAAAGGGCGCCAATGCGCTGTGTGCGGGTGTCGTGTTCTTGCCACCGTTGGCCTGAACAATGATGGGGGCCACAACCGAGAAATGCCCTCCTTTGACCTGCGCGCATATAGTCCGCAGTGGGCTGTTGGCCGGCATGTTTCGCTGGTGTGTGGCGTTGGCGTGTTCGGAGATGAATGGCGCCACTATCGGAGTGCCCAGCATCAGTTCACCACGGTTGGCGCCGGTGACTGTGCGCATTGGCTCGTCGATGCTGTGCAGGCGAACCGCCCCTTGGTGAGTGACTGGGACAATGAATGGTCGTCCGTTAAGGACAAACTTCTCGATGCCTGTGGCGACACGCACATTTGTGGTCTTAACCAACGGTCGGGTACGGGCCCAGATACTCGGACCCAGATCGTTCCAGTCGATGCACTCCGCAGCAGTGCGGTATGGCAGTTGCCCCTTTTTGGGCTCGGCCGCATGGCTCGCCTCCGGCCACTCAATTGGATGACCGTCACGTCGCGCCATCAGAAAGAGGCGTTCCCGAGTTGTCGGGGCTCCATCGTCACAGGCTCGCGAAACGCGCCATGCGACGTCGTATCCCAGCCGGCGAAGGCTTGCGACGAAATGGTCCCAAGTGCGATTAACCGGACTGCCGTGACGTTTGTACTTACGACGTTGCTTGCGACGATGGAGCGCATTGCCGGTGAGCTTACCTTTGTCGGGCACCAGAAACTGTTCGTGCCGTGGAACGTGCTCGCCGGGATTGGCAATGCTCCCATCCAGTTTGATGACGCGGCCGGATTTAGCGCAGCGCTTTGCAACCAATGGGCTCCATAGCTGCATCTTACGAACATTTTCCATGCTGATCGTCACCGGTCTGACCTTGCCGGCCCATTTGATGAGGACCCAGCCAAGATCTCGGATTTCCTTCTTACGCGACTGACCACCGGCCGCTTGGGAGTGGTGGGTACAGTCTGGACTGAAGTGGGCCCATCCTACCGTTCGGCCGCGGCATGCGTTAACGGGATCAACGCCCCATACATCCGTTTGATAGTGCTCAGCGTGTGGGTGATTTGCAGCATGCATCGAGATGGCCGTTGGATTGTGATTAACGCAAAGCGTCACCGGCCTGTTCAAACCCATTTCCAACCCGGTCGAGGCGCCTCCGCCGCCTGCAAAAAGGTCGACGATGATCCAGCTATCTGAGTCGTCGAGAGCGAGTCCGTATTGGGTCGAAAAATCGATGGTCGGGAATTTTTTTGGGAAAGAACTCATGCTGTAAACACCGCTTCCAGGTCAGAGGAGGGCGCGTCGCCCGTTTCTGATCCAGATCTTCCATGCATTCTCAAAACTGCAACTTCAATGCCCCCTTCTGCGGTTGGTACCGATGGGCCATGCGCTTGGGGCTGATCAGATCTGTCGTTTTCCTCCTCGGGTGCGAGAATGCTCACCTGAACTTTCGGAAGGTGTTTTCAGTGGGCAGCATCAGGTTTTGGGGTTTCATTGTGTGGGTATGGTTCGTGGCTTTTTGGGCATTTCCACGCGTTTTTCGGCTGCGGTTGTAATTGACGATGGAACCATTGTCGGTATCCCGCCGGGGATCTGCCAAACGCTCAACCTGCCAGTTGATAATGCGCGCTGCATATTCCGGGGGGAGATACAGGGCACTGTGCGACTCACCTGGGAAGTTGTCAGTGAGGCAGGGCGGGGGGGGAGTTGGAACAGGGTAAGTATCCACTCGCTACTGCAAAGTCGAGGGTTGCCGGTGGAGGGTTTACGGAGTTTGCGTTGTTCGCGGGGTTGGCAAGCTTGCTGCTTCTACCGGAGGGGGTGCTGTTTCTCCGCAGGCGCCAGTCGGTAGCAATGCCAACGCGAAAGACCGCGTAGTCCCGCTTACTACTCAAGGCCCAGCTAAGGGCCAGGGTGTTGGCATCGGCCACAAGTTCATTTCGCGAGAGCTCTCCGAATAGTTTGACTTATACTCTTGAACTGAGTGGCGTATGTTTGACCACGTCACCTCATTATACCTTCCTGCATGGCAGCATAATCGACATGAGCCCATGGCTAGTCACCTGGGAGAGGCTGGATGTGCGGCCAGAGCCCTACGAAAAAGTCGCGGCCATACTTAGCGGCCGGCGGTCAGAACGCTCAGTGGCAGAGTTTATGGAATTTCTTTACCTCCGTGCCACGTGCGATGCCAGGTCAATGGCGTTCTACGCTAACCGTCCAAAAGAAATGATCGTACGTGCCCAGTACCCGCAGCCGATAAACGGGGTGCCCCATGAACGAATTACCTGTGGGCAAAATCCGTTTTTGTATGGGCGCCGCGTCGCGAATCTGAAAATTTCGCAAGACGGCGAGGATGAAGTTTTAAAGTGGCACGAGCCGCCTATTTTTTGTTGGAAAGGAGAGTCACGGACCGAGTTTGAAACGGCAGAAGCGGGGGTACTGAATGAATGGCGGCGCCCAAAAAATCGCCCTCTTAGTGAAGACGTTTATCGCTGGAGAAAATAGGAGGCGGTGTGAAAGCATTGATGCGGCGGTGATAGCAGCGACCGTCCGCAAAGGGTTCGATTGCTGCCTGCTTGCGAAGGGCTGCAGTCGACCCATACCTAAGGGTGGCGAACCTTTGGACGTGGGGGCTGAAGTGACCGTCAGGCCTGCGGAGCTCATCGAAAATGGGCCCCGCAGGTGCTTATGGATGACAAATCCATCCCTGATGCCCCTGAATACTAAGCGGGACGCGGTGCTTCAACAGGCGGGGTGCCATCGTGAAACATCGTTTTCAGTTGAGCACGCAGTTCCGGTGAGTCGGTGTGCTTGTGAACACTGACGGCATGCTGTGCGGCGGCCTCGAGCAGTTCGCTTTCAGAGTCTGCGGACAGTGCGACTGAGCATTGGGAATCGCTCGGAAACTCGCGGCAGTCGATGTATTTACGCGCCATGATTTTCCTCCCTACGATGAAGGCAGGCGGTGGCCTGCGTGAACGATCGCTCGAAGCGTCACCTCAATAATCAAAGACGATTGCATGTCACATCGAGTGCGCCGATGCTAAAAGTATAGGCCCACTCGATGTCAGCGTTAGTTGTGCCAGGCATGGAGAACGGTCGCCCGGAAAACAGGGAACAGATCACTCTTGGGCCGTTTCCTGACTGTCGCCAAGGGCAGCAAGCGGCCGATTCTGTTGAAAAAGTCGGATTTTCAGCTCGCCTGAACTCAGGCACGGCCTTTAGCGGAGAACCTACTCACCACATTGAGTGGTTTCTCGGCCCTTCGTTGACCTTTGCTGCTCTGTTATTGGGTTAGTTTGAGGTTTTTTGCTTCGTGCAGGCGCACCTATCCCGTAGCAGGTGGCCCTTGAGATGCAAGTTTGGCCAGACGCCGCAGGTTCTGTACCGCGGCCGCCAGCGTAAACTCATCGGTCGCGCCACTCATGCCACGTAGTCGCAAGCGATCCAATTTCAGGATGCGCTTGAGGTGGGCAAACAACATTTCGACCTTCTTACGTTCGTGGCGAGAGCGCACGTACGCAGGTGTCGCTGCGATGCGCCGAGCCACATCACGAGCAGCTTCATGGACGCTGCGGGCGATCTTGCGAAACGCAGTGTTCGGGCAGCACTTGGCTTTCATCGGACACGTCGCGCAGTCGGTCTGCCTGGATCGGAAGATGATGGTGTTGGCTTTGGTGACGTGCGAACGCTCGTTCTTGAAGGCTCGCCATTCGCTACGTAATGCATTGCCGGCCGGACAGCGGTATTCCTCAGCCTCTTCATTCCAGTGGAAATCGTTGCTCGAAAAACTGTCGTTCTTACGCTCGGTTTTGTCCCACACCGGCACATGCGGCTCGATGTCCTTTTCCTCTACCATCCAGGCCAGCATCGGCGCGGTACCGTAAGCGGTGTCGCCAATCAAGCGTTCCGGCTTGATGTCGAACTGCGCTTCGACCCGATCGATCATCGTCTTGGTGCTCTCGACTTCTGCGGTTCGATGAGCCGGTGTGGGTTCCACATCCATGATCACGCCGTGCTCGGTATCGATCAGATAATTCGTAGAGTAAGCGTAGAATGCTGGGCCACCTGGAGCAGCGGTCCAGCGGGCTTGAGGATCAGTCAGCGATAGGCGCTTCGGTAGCGTTTCGGCCAGAGCTTCTTCATCGAGGGCTTCAAGGTACTCGCGCACAGCGCGGGTGCTCAGGGCTGGATCGCTCCAGTTGACCTGTTCATCACCCGGTACACCGCGCTGTCGACTCGCATCCGCTTTGATGATGCTGGCGTCCACGGCAAAGCCTTCGCCCTTGACCAGGCCGGCGTCCATGCAACGACGCAGCACTTCATTGAACAGCCAGCGAAACAGATCGCTGTCCCGAAAACGGCCGTGTCTATTTTTGGAAAAGGTCGAGTGGTTGGGGACTTCATCTTCAAGGCTCAACCTGCAGAACCAGCGATACGCCAGGTTCAAATGGGCCTCTTCGCACAGCCGACGCTCTGAGCGAATGCCGTAGCAATAGCCCACGATCAGCATGCGGATCATCAGTTCGGGATCAATCGACGGACGCCCAATCGGGCTGTAAAAATCGGCGAGGTAATGGCGCAAGTCGCTCAGATCGAGACACCGATCAATGCTACGCAGAAGGTGATTGGCGGGGATGTGATCTTCAAGGTTGAACGAGTAAAACAGCCGTTCCTGCCCACTCGGTAGCTGTCCCATCATGCTGCGTGCTTCCCTGCTGGCCAATGCAGAGATTTTGCCGCAGGCCAGACAGGGGAGCTACTTTTTCAACAGAATCGGCCAATAGCGGACGTAGATGGCGGGTTCGCTTCTGGCCAAAAGCCGCTCTTGCTGAAGGGCAACGGCAACGGCAACGGCACGCTGGCAGCTCGGATCATGCTGTTCAAGGGGAACGACATGGTTTAATACGCGTACCAAGAAAGTGAATCACACTGTGTCCTGCTCTTCGGATTCATTGCGATCCCGAATGCAGCTAATCCCTACAAACCTATGAGTGGAAATCCCCGAGTCGTTGTACGTCACACAGCGACCCGCAGTTTATTCAAGCGGCTGAGTAAGGCCAAGGTAGCAAGGACGGGTCACCCTGCCCTGGCAGCTTTTAAGCTCTTTCAGCTCTTCAGGTTATTGCCGTCTATCATTTTCTTAATTAAGGCATTGATCTGGCGGGGGAAGGTATTACTCACCACGTCTCACGGAGTGTTGGAGATAAACGGGATCATCCAGATGTTGATCGACTAACGGTGGGAGCCACTGCTCATCGTCTGGCCGTGGGCGTCCACGAACACCAGGCTCATCGTGTACGAGTCAATACGAAGCCACAGGCTAATGTTAAAGTTAAAACCGCCGCTATACGCCCGGGCCAATTCGCAGTCACCCGATGGATGACTGCAGACTTTCAGGCGCAGGTGGTAATGACCTAGCCCTTCTGGAATTAATACAAGGAGGGCCGACAAAAAAGCCAGTGTCGGAAAAGACTGTTTACAGCCGTGGCCGCAACATCTCCCGCGCTGGAGGAACCTCGACCACAGCGGCATTTTTCGGCACACCCTGGTAGGACTCGACGTCAATATAGACGTGGGAGGTATTCGCGTCGTTGGCCTTCGAAGACAGCGTGAAGAGCGCCTCTTCGTCCCTCATAAAGCTGGCGAAGCCGTACATAGACAACATGATCAGGGCCAACCCCAGTATTTATCGAATGTGCATTACGACTGGCTCAGTAAATGCAGCGTCTCCATGGCCGGAGTGATGGGGCGGATGATAAAGAGTGAGCAGAAATATTAAAGGGCAATCTCTAATAAATACCTGCTCACTATCGACGAGGCACTAATTGGCCGTAACCAGTTTGAGGCCGATCACGCCTGCCAGTATCAGCATAATGCACAGAATCCGTAACGGCGCGGTGGAGTCCCCCAGCAACGCCATGCCAATGATAGCGGTACCGGCGGCGCCGATTCCGGTCCAGACAGCGTAGGCGCTGCCCACCGGAAGCGTGCGCAGGGAGATGGACAGCAGGATCACGCTGAAGACGCCGGTCACGACGGTGAGCAATCCGGGGGTGAATCGGGTGAAGCCATCCGAGGCCTTCATCGAGAACGCGAAGGCAATTTCAAGAATGCCGGCCAAGCCGAGAAGTAGCCATGCCATAGAGTGACCCTCGAGAAATACAGTAGGTGTGGCGAGGGGCCAAGCCTCCTCGCCACCACGAACCTGCTTCGGCTTAAGCCTTGGCAGCCGCCGCTGGAGCGGTTCGGAAGGTGATGCCCAATCGATTGAAGGCATTCATCAAGGCAATGCCATAAGTGAGATCGGCCAGTTCCTTGACACTGAACTCGGCTGCAGCTGCAGCGTAGTCAGCGTCCGAAACATCACTGGCGGTGACCGCTTCGGCAAAGGCCAGCGCCACACGCTCACGGAGGGTGAAGACCGCGCCAGCGTCATGCCATACGGGCACCAGCGTCAATTTGTCCACGGCCAGGCCTTGCTTGAGCAAGTCTCGCGAGTGCATGTCGATGCAAAAGGCACACCCGTTGATTTGCGAAACCCGCAGGTAGACCAGGTCGATCAGTTCCTTGGACAGGCCGCTATTCTGCAGGTAGACGTAAACCCCGCCGAACGCCTTGTAACCTTCAGGGGAAGCTTTGGAGTAGTCGAGACGCGTTGTCATGGTTAAATCCTGTAGCGGTTGGATGAGACCACCATCTTGGAGCGCCATGGCCTAGCCCGAAAGATCCATGATCTGGCTTGAGTGCTAGACCATGAATGCGTCGTTATGGTCTAGTCGAAATCTTTATTCTTGGCTCTCTGGAATGGATCATGGGATTAGTAGGCTGGGGGCCATCCATCCAGGAAGCAGCGCACCATGAATATCCTCCATGTTAGTGCCAGCCCTCGCGGGCAAGCGTCGGAGAGCAACGCGCTCTCCTACAAGATCATCGAAAGCCTGCGCCAGCGGCACCCAGCTGCCGAGGTGACCCAACGCCTCATCGCCGGCAACGCCCTGGCGCCAGTGGACGAGCCTTATGCAACATCCCAGCAGTCCCTCGTGGATGTCTCGTCCGACGGTTCTATGGCCCAGTCCGAGCGGCTTGTTCGCGAGTTGGAGCTGGCCGATGTTGTGGTGATCGCTACGCCCATGCATAACTACACGGTACCCGCGGCGCTCAAGCTATGGCTCGATCACATTGCGCGGGTGCGCCGCACCTTCGATATCTCGGCCCAGGGCAAGATAGGTATGTTGCAGGACCGGCCGGTGTTCGTCGCAATCGCCTCGGGCGGGCGGTTTTCCGGGGAGCGTGCCCACCAGCCGGACTTTTTAACACCGTACCTGAAAACCATACTCGGCATGATCGGGCTGCACGACGTGACCTTCTTCACCGTTGAAGGCACTGCTTCACGCCCGGAAACACTGGCCCAGACGCGCCTCCAAACCGACCAGGCGCTGCACGACTACTTTGCAACCTAAACAGGACCCGTCGCCGGATGAGCACCTCGATTAAGGCCTTTTCACCGCTGGACGCCGGCGCCACTGAGCCGATTTACCGGCAACTTTACTGGCGCTTCCGCAGCGCGATTGCCGACGGTTTGCTCAAGCCGGGCCAACGCATACCCGCGGCCCGGGCCCTGGCCAAAGAGCTTGGGCTGGCCAGGGGCACCATCGACACGGCGTATTCGCTGCTGGCGGCCGAAGGTTATATCCAGGCCCGTGGCCAAGCCGGCACCGTGGTGGCTGAAGGGATCAAGGCCAGCCTGCCGGTACGCCCCATGACGGCCAGCGAGCACAACGCCGTCCGGCACAAGGCGGCCGTTTTGCCGTTTCAAATGGGGTTGCCGGCACTGGATGCGTTCCCGCGCAAGATCTGGTCGAAAATCGCCGCGCGTTGCGTACGGGCCACACAGGTCGCCGACATGGCCAACCCCTGCATCTTCGGCCTGCACTCGCTGCGCACGGCGATTGCCAGCTACCTGCAGGTTGCCCGGGGTATCCACTGCTCGCCTGCACAAGTCTTCGTCACCTCGGGCTACCGCAACTCGCTGGGGCTGATCGCCCACGCACTGCTGGAACCGGGCGATCGGGTGCTAGTGGAAGACCCGGGCTACCTGTTCACTCGGCCGTTGCTGGATTACCTGAATATCAACGCCATACCGATACCCGTGGACCAGGACGGCATGCAGGTATCCCACGCCGTGCAACAGAGTAAAGGCGCCCGCGCTGTGGTGGTCACGCCGGCCCATCAAAGCCCGCTGTGTGTTTCGCTGTCCTTGCCCAGGCGCCTGGAACTGCTGGATTGGGCCAGCCGTCAGCAAGCCTGGATCATCGAGGACGACTACGACGGCGAATACCGTTACGTCAGCCGCCCACTGCCGGCCCTCAAGAGCCTGGACCGCGACGGCCGGGTGCTCTATGCCGGGACCTTCAGCAAGGTGTTATTTCCCGGCATCCGCCTCGCCTATCTGGTGGTGCCTGCGGCTCAAGTGGAACGCTTCGAACACGTGAGCCAGACCTTCCTAGGCGGTTGCCCGGAACTGACCCAGGCGATCGTCGCGACGTTTATGACTGAGGGGCATTTTGCGCGGCATATCCAGCGGATGCGAAAACTCTACGGTGAACGTCGGGAAGCCACGGCCAGGGGGCTGCGCAAAGCATTGGGCGAGCATATTTCGATTGATGCCCAACCGGGCGGGATGCACTTGATCCTGCGCCTGAACGCTCAACAGTCAGACCGCCTGTGCGTGGAACGCCTGGCACAGGCCGGCATTTATGCAGAAGCCTTGAACGACTGGAATATTGAAGGCCAGACTGGCCCCGGCCTGCTGCTGGGCTTTGCCAATATCGAATCGGAGGCCGTCGCCGAGGTCTTTGGAAAACGCATCTTGGATGCGCTCATGGCCTGATCCGCAAGCTAGTTCTTGGCTCTTTCGCCCTATGGCCGGGTCCGCTAGGCTGCACGGCTTGTTCTCACCAGTCTGGAGTCTCCATGCCCACTCCCCTGCGCAGCCTCGCGGTTTTCTGCGGTACCAATTTCGGCTTCAACCCGGAGTATGCGGAGGGCGCTCAGGCCCTAGGCCGGGAAATCGCCCGGCGCGGCATTCGCCTGGTCTACGGCGGCACCCAAAAAGGCTTGATGGGCGTGGTGGCGGATGCTGCATTGGCTGAAGGTGGCGAAGTCGTCGGCATCATCACCCTGTTGCTGCATGAACGCGGTCATTCCCACGCCGGGCTCACCCATCATGAAGTGACCCAGGACATGCGCAGCCGCAAGACCCGAATGAGCGACTACGCCGACGCTTTCATTGCCTTGCCCGGCGGGCTGGGAACATTGGAAGAATTGTTTGAAGCGGCCACGCTGACACAGGTAGGCGAACACCACAAGGGCGTGGCGTGCCTGAATACGGCAGGGTTCTTCAACCCGGTGCGCAGCCTGTTCGATCATGCGGTGAAGGAAGGCTTCATGAAGGTCGAACACAGCCAGATGCTGATGTTCAACGAAGACCCCGGCGCCCTGATTGATGCCCTGGAGCAGTGGCACGCACCGGTGGTTTCCAAACTTATCGAGCCGATGGCGAAGTAATTGTTTTTGGCCTTGGCGATGCTGCTCCCTAATCCTTTCGCCAAAGCCTTTTTATTTACCACTGATGGGTAGCAATGGCCTGCACAGTGCGCTGCGAGCCAAACCAGCACCATGAGGAGGAAGAGTAGGTTTGGGGGGAGCGAGCAGCTTTTGGCGTAAGGGACCCGGCGCTGAGCCGGGTCAATGGTTGTTAGCGAAGACTTTGTCCAGAGAAACCGAGAGTCATAGATAGTTCTTGAGCCACCGACGTACCGATCCGCTTGGCGAATCGATCGAAGGGGTTGTCCTTGATCGAGAAGTCCACAATCTTGCTTGCGCCTACGACTTCGCGGGCAACATAGTCCACATCCCCCAGCTGATCGATCAGGCCAAGCTGCTGTGCCTGTTGGCCGGACCAGATGAGCCCTGAAAAGAGTTCCGGATGGTCAGCTGACCTCAGTCTGTCGCCGCGGCCGGCCTTGACCGCGTCGATAAATTGATTGTGGGTGGTCCTCAGGACTTCGCCCCAGAATGCGGTTTCTTCGGCGTTCCTGGGCTGAAACGGGTCCAGAAACGCCTTGTGCTCGCCAGCTGTGTAAGCCCGGCGTTCGACTCCCAATTTTTCCATCACACCGACGTAGCCAAAGCTTGCTGCGGTGACGCCGATGGAACCGACCAGGCTCGCCTTGTCCGCGTAGATCTCGTCGGCGGCGCTGGCGATGTAGTAAGCGCCTGATGCACCCAGATCCGTTATCACTGCATAGACCTTGATATTGGAGTGCAAGCCGCGTTGACGCTTGATCTCGTCGTACACATAGCCGGCCTGAACCGGGCTGCCACCAGGGCTGTTGATCTTCAGCACTACAGCCTTGGTGCGAGCGTCGGCGAAGGCCTGGCCAATGCTTTTCTTCAGTACTTCCGCGCTAGCTGCTTCGCCCTCGGCGATAGGGCCGTTTACATCGATGCGTGCCGTGATTTCCTTGGCGTCAGCGCCGTCGGCGCTGAAGTGTTCGACCGCCAGCGTTGCTGAGATGATGGCCAGTGTGCCTATCCACATCACGTACTTGAAACGGCGCCGGCTCCGTTGTTCGCGGAGCATCTCGTGGACCAGCTTGTCGAGCACCTCAATAGGTTGAGTCATAACTTTCCTCATTCGGGTTCTGATATTTGGGGTGAGGATGCCCCAAGGAACTGCTGATTAGGCCCAGATCGGCCCCTAAACCCAGACCCAATCCACAGAAGGGATCCTTAAGTAATATGCGAGGACCAGCCCCCGGCAGTCGGTGGATCAGCAATCGGCATCCGTCAAAATGCTTGCGGTTCGCTCAACTGTGGCAAAATCGCGAGCAGCTTTCGGTGGTAATCGGAGGTTGAGAACTGAGGCCGGGTACCCTGCCTCAAGACCCATGCAGGTGCCCTTGAACAATCCACTCATCACATTGCCGGATGATTCGCACAGCGAAGCGCTGCGGAAGGCCCCATATTCTCTGGAAGCGGAGCAGGCTGTTCTGGGCGGATTGCTGCGTGAGAATTTGGTTTGGGAACAGCTTTCTGACGTGGTGTGCGAAGGTGATTTCTACTTCAGCGATCACCGTCATATTTTTCGGGTGATCAGCCTGCTGGCCGAACGTGGGCATCCGTTCGACATGGTTACGGTGCGAGACCGGTTGTCCTTGGAAGGCTTGGATGAAGGCTCACCTGACCTCGATTACATCACCGAGCTGGCCAAGAACACTTGGTCCGACGCAAATGCAAAGTCCTATGCGAGCGTCATCAGGGAGCGAGCAAAACTGCGGGAAATCATCGCCACATGCGAGGACATCCAAACTCACGCTCTGCATCCAGAGGGTAGGTCAGCCTCAGACCTCATTGAAGAGGCCGAGCGAAAGATTCTTCTAGTCTCTGGAAAGCAGCCGAAGGAGGGCGGCCCTGTTGGGGTCAACGAGCTCCTGGTCAAGGGCCGGGAAAAGATTGAATCCCGATCGAAAGGCCAAGTTGCCGGGTTGCGAACCGGGTTCGATGACCTGGACAAAATTGTCGACTCTCTGCAGCCCGCTGATCTGGTCATTGTTGCGGGTCGGCCCTCAATGGGCAAAACAACCTTCGCGATGAACATCGTTGAAAATGCAGTGCTCAAGACCGACAAGGTGGTCATCGTCTACTCCCTTGAGATGCCCGGTATCTCCTTGATCAACCGGATGATTGCCTCGATTGGCGAAATAGACCTGACCAAGGTTAACAACGGTCAACTGCAGGATACAGATTGGCCGAAGCTGGTTAAGGCAGCTGACTTGCTCAACCAACCGAACCGCTTCTTCATCGACGATTCCTCAGGGGTAAGCCCATCGGCGATGCGGGCCGAAACACGACGGATCTTCAGGGCGCATGGCGAGATCGGCCTGATCATGGTCGACTACCTGCAGCTGATGAGGATTCCTGGTTCAAGTGGGAAAAATCGGACCAACGAGATTTCCGAAATCTCTCGATCCCTCAAGGCGCTCGCGAAAGAGTTCGGATGCCCGGTGGTTGCACTGTCACAACTAAACCGCAGCCTTGAGTCGCGGCCGGATAAGCGCCCACTCAACTCAGACCTGCGCGAGTCGGGAGCCATCGAACAGGACGCGGATGTCATCATGTTCGTATACCGCGATGAGGTGTATAACCCCGACTCGAAGTTCAAGGGCACTGCCGAGATCATCATTGGTAAGCAACGTGAAGGTGCTACCGGGTTCTGCAGGCTAGCCTTTGTCGGCAAATACAGCCGGTTTGAAAATCTGAAGGCGGGAACTCACGAATTCAATGAGCTTGAGATGGGGCGCAAACCCCCACGAGTATCGCCGCGGGTTGGGCGCGTCCATGTCCCCGAAGTGGCCACCGTCGACAACTACAAGAAGGCACGGCGCAAGCCACGCAAGAAGTAGTCGCTCGAAAAGGCGGACTAGCGGCCGACCTGTTGAGTGGCCAAAAAAAAACCGGCATATGCGCCGGTTTTTTGTTGTGGACGATCTAGTTGAGCTGAAGCCGCTGAACCGAGCGCAAAGTCCTAACCACCTCAGTAGTACGCGGGGTGAGGGAGTAGCATTGCTCGATTCGATCAGCGAAGCCTTCAAAACTTACGCGTTTGACCTGAGCTGACCCGTCCTTGAGGACGTGGCCAAAGCTGATCAATGCGTGAGTCACGATTTCTGCTTGTTCAGATGTGCCGAGATACGAATCTACGCCAATGGTTTGGCCGCACACAATAATGGGATCTTGCATTTCTCGCTCCTACAGGGGGGAGTGAGGCGATGCCCCGTGGGGACATTGCCCCACTGGCGGTTGAGTTTTACAGAATAAGCCCACGCAACTGAGCTTTACGCGTTGATAATCATCACATCGAAGTAGTTTTTCCCGACGGGACCACTGCGAGACTTCTTCGCCTCATGAGTACCCGGCACAAATCCGGGTTCTCATGGGGTGGCTTTGGACCGTTTTGTACGGCGCCACCAGAGGTGGATCAATACAAAGGCGGTGGCCAGGCACACAAAAGCGACCAGCATAAGGAATGTCGGCTCGTACTGGTAAGAGCCGCAGATCATTGCGATAAACCAAAGGAAAATTTCCATGGAGACCTCATACGTTGTTGAGGTTCCATGTCCCGACAGGGGCATGAAACCCCGGTGGGTGGAATGATGTGCTTTTTTCGGCGAACCCAGGTCCAGCTTGACCTGCCCCGAGGGGACAGCCTGTGGCTGTAAAGGAGACTCGATGGTACACGCGGTCATGCAGCATCGACAACACGACGTTAAGGCCGACCCCCAACGGAAATTGACTGGCCCGATGGGAGGGGAGCTTGCGGAATTTGGAAGTGTGAAACAATTCCGGTTTCTGTGCCAATGGCTAAGCGTCCAATGTCGTCGCCGGCCGCGCGGGTGCGTTAGGATGCAACCCACCTAATTCGCTGATTGACTCGTAGGCTCGGTCTGGGGTCAATTGCGTGCAGTCAAAAACAGCCGGGCCCTGTAAAAATTAGGCTGGGGCTGCAGGTAACGGGTTTTTATTTCACCAGATGAAGATAAAGCGAGCCCATGAACGATATGTCCGCTCCTGAGCAATACGATCTACAAACTGCAGCTCTCAAGGTCCCACCGCACTCTATTGAAGCCGAACAGGCTGTACTCGGTGGTCTGATGCTGGACAACAACGCCTGGGAACGCGTGCTCGATCAAGTCTCCGACGGCGATTTCTATCGACATGACCACCGTCTGATATTCCGTGCGATCGCCAAGCTGGCCGATCAGAACATGCCAATCGACGTCGTGACCCTGTCCGAGCAACTGGACAAGGAAGGTCAGACCTCGCAAGTCGGCGGCCTGGGTTACCTGGGCGAGCTGGCGAAAAACACGCCGTCCGTCGCCAACATCAAGGCCTATGCGCAAATCGTTCGTGAGCGGGCGACCCTGCGCCAGCTGATCGGCATCAGCACCGAGATCGCCGACAGCGCCTTCAATCCGGAAGGCCGTACCGCCGCCGAGATTCTCGACGAAGCCGAACGACAGATCTTCCAGATCGCCGAGGCCCGGCCTAAAACCGGCGGCCCGGTGGGTGTGAATGACCTGCTGACCAAGGCCATCGACCGCATCGACACCCTGTTCAACACCGACAACGCCATCACCGGCCTGTCCACCGGATATACCGACCTCGACGAGAAGACCAGCGGCCTGCAGCCCGCCGACTTGATCATCGTCGCCGGCCGTCCGTCCATGGGTAAGACCACCTTTGCCATGAACCTGGTGGAAAACGCCGTGTTGCGCAGCGAGAAGGCGGTTCTGGTTTACTCGCTGGAGATGCCCGGCGAATCGCTGATCATGCGTATGTTGTCGTCCCTCGGCCGTATCGACCAGACCAAGGTGCGTTCCGGTCAGTTGGAAGATGACGATTGGCCACGCCTGACCTCGGCGGTCAACCTGCTCAACGACCGCAAGCTGTTCATCGACGATACCGCCGGCATCAGCCCGTCGGAAATGCGTGCGCGCACCCGGCGCCTGGTGCGTGAGCATGGCGAAGTCGGCCTGATCATGATCGACTACCTGCAACTCATGCAGATCCCGGGCTCCAGCGGTGACAACCGGACCAACGAGATTTCCGAGATCTCCCGGTCCCTGAAAGCCCTGGCCAAGGAATTCAACTGCCCGGTGGTGGCGCTCTCACAGCTCAACCGCTCCCTGGAGCAACGCCCGAACAAGCGCCCGGTGAACTCCGACTTGCGGGAATCCGGAGCGATCGAGCAGGACGCCGACGTGATCATGTTCGTGTATCGCGACGAGGTGTATCACCCGGAGACCGAGCACAAAGGCATTGCCGAGATCATCATCGGCAAGCAGCGGAACGGGCCGATCGGTTTTATCCGCCTGGCCTTCATCGGTAAATACACCCGATTCGAGAACCTGGCGCCGGGAAGTTACAACTTTGATGACGACGAGTAAGCGTTCGGTGGCCACTAAATCATTGTTAAGGCCCCAGCTCAACGACTGGCGCAAGGGCCAAAAATAGCCGGCGGCTCCGCTGGCTTTGTTGCTGGTAACGTAGGCCTCGTTCTGTGGGCCCCTGACTCATATGAGCCCTTGCTCGCTTTGTACGCTTGTTTTTGACTGGACCCAAAGCTACCTTAGATTCTGATTTTGGCCTGCAGAATGATCTGCAACCAATTGGGTAGCTGGCCCTTCTGCCAGCACTTCGCTCCCTTGGGAATACTTGGTCCGGTTAGGGCCTGCTTCTCATCTCAAACGCCGGGCAACCTTGTCCGGGTTCTTCGCCTACCGGGCACACTCTCCCGGTAGGGTGGGTGTGCCTGCCAAGCTAATTTGGAGGTACACACTATGTCACTAGAACCAACTTTTTCCGGCTTTGAAACCATTGAGGCTGCGCGGTCACACCGTGAGTCGGCAGGAGGGTGGATTTTCGAGGCAACAACCGGTGAGGTAGTTTGGTTTCACTACCGCTTCACCCCCACGGTCATCCTGGCGCACCACGCTATTTCCGGTCTATCCGGAAGGTTGGTGTGACTATGAAGGTGGAAACGGTCGTTCAGCTTCTACCCGAGGACTGTGGTCTGCAACATTCCATCGTCCGCCTGCACAACAGCAACATCGATTCCAAGCGGTTGGACCGTGAAAGGTTTTTCCGGCGGGAAGCGGTGGTTATCTGTAATTCACAAAATGGCTCACGGGTTCTTCGGTATGCGATGGGTACACCAGGTGGCATCTCGATTACCAAGCGAGCTGTTGCTCTGGATTACGATGCTGTCGATGTTCTCGGTGTCAGATTCAAAACTGACGTAGACCTGGAAATCAGGCGGGCGTCGAGCTTTGAGGTCTACCAGTGGTTTTGGAACCATCCTGATCTTGGGATTCGGCTCTCGACTCGACTTGGCGTGATGGGTGGCATTCTTGGGGTAATGGGGTTTCTAGTTGGCCTAACACCATTTCTTCACTTATAGGCAACTGTGCTCATGAGGTGTAATGCTCCATTCGTTGCACCTGAATGGGAAAAAAAGAAAGGCCCGGCATTGTCCGGGTTTTTTTTTGCTCGTGTTTTGGGGTGGGCCGTACATTGGTGACCTGAAATGGCTTTGCGCGCCAAAGCAATCTGCTAGCAGCGTCGAATTTACAATGACCTTTTGGCGCTCTGACGAATCCACAGACTAATGACCTTGCCTACGAGTTTGGTGTCATGGCTTCGTCGAAAGTTGTCTTGCCGTGCCCTGAGCGGATCAAGCCGCAATTGCTGACCATGGCCAGCCGCCCGCCAGACGGCGACGGCTGGCTGCATCAATTAAAGTTCGACGGATATAGGCTGATGGCGCGAATCGACCGGGGAACCGTTACCCTGTTCACCAAAAATGGCTATGACTGGACGAAACGCATGCCGGTGCTCGCCAACGAGTTGCTCATGCTACCGGTGCGGTCAGCATGGATCGATGGGGAGGTCGTCGTGCAGGACGAGGATGGTCGGCCGCTGTTTTCGTCGTTGCAGTCTGCATTCAGTAGTGGCAAAACGGATGCCTTGTGCCTTTTTGCGTTCGATTTATTGTTCGAAAACGGCCGCGATTTGCGCTCTCTGCCGATCGAGCAACGTCTATCGCGACTGAGCAAGCTCCTTAACCGGGTGGAGCTGCTTCATGTGCGTTTATCCGACACACTGGATGTCGATCCCCGGGACCTTCTGCACAATGTCTGTGCATTAGAGATGGAAGGCATCGTCTGCAAGAGAGCCGGCAGCCCCTATGCCTCCGAGCGTAACGGCAACTGGGTCAAGGTCAAATGCTCGCCACGCCAAGAATTCATCATCCTTGGGTACACTCGCGCTGCCGCTGGCATCGGCTCGCTGCTGATCGGTTTACACAATGACGACGGCCAACTGGTTTATGCCGGTCGCGTGCGCTCCGGTTTTGACAGCCGCACGCTCAAACACCTGCGTGTCGCGTTGATGGCGTTGGAACAAGCTGACGCGTCACTTCCGCTACCTCCAAAATTAGCCAAGGGTCTCTCCGCCGTTTGGGTACAACCCCAACTCGTTTGTGAGGTGAAATACACCGAGATTACCCCTGCCGGAAGGGTGCGCCACGCTGTTTTTCTTGGGCTGCGGGAGGACAAGCCGGCATCTGAAATCAGCCTTGAAACGGATGCCCATGACGCACCGTGATCGCGGCGGCACTCCAATGAATACAAGGTGGCCACTGTGTATGAAGTCGCTTTAAAGGCTTTGTGCTTCAGTGCGAAGTCACCGATCTGATTAATGCTGACCCAAGCCCGGGGACATGGACCAGTGATTGGGACGACTAGGGTTACTGGGTTGAACTACGTGAGGCAGCCGGGGTGGTCTACGACGAGAACGATAGGCCTTTCATAGTTGGTCGAAACGGCTGTGCGGAGTCGGCCGAGCGGTATGCGGAGTTCATCGAAAGCGATTTGTGGCGACAGATCGAAGCGCAATCGCATGACCTGGCGTAGGGGGGGGCTTGTAGGTGGCAGGATTGACGCGCTGCGCCTGTGGACACCCGCTATACGGGATCGTAATCTGCAGACGCGATCTGCTCATCTCAAAAAAGGCTTATTCATGAAGTTTACGCTCATTCGACGTATCTCCTTTTCGTCTCCTGAAACAGGTCTCGTCTCGAAAATTGTTTCCAAAGAATTTGAATCAGATATTCCCCCGCAGTTGGGGTATGAATACGAAGACTCCGCCTGGGGCCGAAATGATCATCCAAAGGTCGAGTCGGTAGTGATAAACACAGAGTCAGGAATCTGCACTGTGGAGTTGGAATATCTAAAAGCCGGCAATGCCGATGCTGTTGCCCGTGTTTTTGAAACTACCCTGAAGCACCCGGGCTGGAAAGACGGGCTTCAACGGTAACTCTCACACAAACCGCGCCTGTGGCCACAGCCCGCAGGCGAGGTTTGCATTTGTACGTGATCGATAGATCTTTGCCGACCCTGGTCATCTATGGATTGTTGTTTTAGATGCCTCTGCCGTCGCGCTTGCTACGTAAGGGTAAACGCTGGACGTTGCTGGCTTTCTCACTAGCTAAAAGCCGCTCGATGTACTCGAACAGCGCAGGATTTTTCAACCGCACAACATCCCGTTTCTGATCGGCTGCCTCGAGAACATCTTGGAGAGCTTGGGTAGCCGTGAGTGATTTATCACCACGCTCTCCAGCACGTTCCAAATATTCCAGGCGATCGTTCAGGTCAGACCGAAGGTTTTGCGAGGACACATTGGCTATGTAGGTCAGGGTTTCCTGACGCTTTTCCCAGCGGTCAAAGTCCCGGCCGAAGTGGGAGGACTTACCGCCATCCCAGTAATCCTCAAGGAAATTGCACTCAAACAGGCCCAGGTGCAATTCAACGATGGCTAGAAGCCGTTCGGGTTTGTCGGGCGAATCTTCAGTTACCGGCGGAAACCGGTCATACAGGGCCTGATTGACGGCCTTGGAATATTCATCCCGTTCTTTCGCCCGGCGTTTTTCT
Organism: Pseudomonas sp. G5(2012); assembly: GCF_000408945.1. NCBI lineage: Bacteria > Pseudomonadati > Pseudomonadota > Gammaproteobacteria > Pseudomonadales > Pseudomonadaceae > Pseudomonas > Pseudomonas sp. G5(2012). The sequence continues at coordinate 140,399 of NZ_APIO01000001.1, read as the reverse complement.
TCTCGAACTTTGATTTCCTTCGCGCGCTCGACCCGAACGTTCAATTCTTTGATCAGTACCGCTGCTTGCTTGAGAACATCGCGCTCGGCGAGCTCAAGCAATTCCCCGAGTCCACGATCCGCCTGGGCCAGCTTTTCAAGCTGAGTCGCAGTGCTGGTGAGCTTGCTTTGCTGAGCCTAGATCAGCGCCACTGTAATATCTCATCAGGTCCAGTACCTGCTCAGTCGTGATGCGGTACGAAATGCTTGGAGGCTTTTGTTTGCTCATACATTGTCCTTGATTCGATGATCCAGTAGCGCATTCAGATAATCGTCATAGCCATTACCAGGATGATGGCTTTAAAACACTCATCTGGCGATAGTTGGGGCGTTTCCCTTTGATCACTGAAGAATGATCCAGCGCTCACATCCTTCGGCAGGTAGAGGAGCTCCCTCGATCAATTCTGCAGGTTTGACTTCAACACCCTCAGCCCTGGCCTTACTTTGCACCAACTCCCGCGCTTCGGCGGGGGAGGCGCAGTGGGCGGTGGTGAAAGAGTAACCACTTGCCCCTGCAACATTGCGGTTGATTGCCGTGTAATCAGAACCTGCAGGAATGATTTCCAACCACCTGCCGAAAGGGACTTCCTTGCCATCGGCTGTTGACGCATGCACTTCAAGCACATCGCGCGGATCGTAGTCAGCAGGCAGTGACACGCCAAGCAAGGAATCCAGCTGAAGTGTCCCGTTTTCATCGAGGCAACCATCTGCAAACCAAACCTGAGAACCTCTGCCATCTCGGCGCATCCAGTTCGCGTACGCCGTCGCCAGGCGCGGATCAGGATGAGAGCCACTGCCCATAGGTCTCATATAGGCCCCGGATAGAGGTTTCATGCCTTCATGTCGATGCTCCGCTGATAATTGCGCGAGGGTCCATGGGGATTTGGTGGCTGTTAGCTGGTCGTGATGCGAGGTCGCATATTCCTTGTCGTCGAATGCTCGAATGAATCGACGGCGCATTTCATCTCGGATTTTGTCATCCGGGGCATTGTGGTACAGCCACCCATACGGGTTTGAAATACGAGCGCCGATGTAGTTAACGCTCCTGGTGCTGGGATAGAAGTAGGCGCCTACCGGTATCACCAGGTTGGGGCTGGCAACGGTGTTGGACTCTTCACTCATCTCGCTGCGAAGGTCGAACCAATCCTCGAGCAGCTCCCGGTGTGATGCCGAATCTTGCCCCCTAAGAAGGTTCTTGATCTTGCCGGCGTGGCCAGCGACCTCATCCAAAACCTCTTGTTTGAATTCGTATGATTCAAATACAGAGGTTCGCAACCATTCCTTGATCTCGCTCCATTCCTTAAGGGACGTCTCGGCGGCATCAATGTGGCGCAGGATGACCCAGCGCCGGCTCTTCTCTACAAGTTTGCCCTTGCTATGCTCGACAACCAGGCGATTCACCCACGCATGGGGCTCGAGTCGATTATCAAGCTCGTTTTCTTTTGGCGCGGCGTAGACGACGAATTTGCTGTTGCCTGTCAGGGCAATCCTTAGCGGCTGGTAGCCCGACTGTCGAACGAAGGCTTCAATCTCCTGGGCTTGGCGTTTACCGTTCCCGGCCAGTGCGTACATCTGGTCAAGGAGACCTTTCCACGCTGCTGGGGCCTTGCCATCCACAAACTGCGGGAGTGGCTTGCCACGGTTTGCTGCACGCCATGCAATCACGGTTTGACTAATTATTCCTCGCGCTTCTTCGCCGTGGGCAATGGCCCCATCCGAAAGAGCCTGTCGCATCCGATTACGGGCATCCTGCTCACTTGCTCGCTCTTGTTCGAGGTGCGCGAGCGCTAGCTTGAAGAAGCGAATGAATTGGATGTGGTTGCTCCGAGCTTCCCGGTTGTGGATGTACCAATGCAGCTCTTCAGGCTCCACTGTATCAAGGCACAGGAAGGCCAGGTTGCCCGATGACCAGGTGCGATGTTCAAAGGAGGTTAGATTCACATTGCAGGCAAACGTACGGGCTCTAGAGCCGTAGCCACCGCTGACTTCAACTTTCACGCAAAGCGAGTCGGCGATTCTGGCCGCAATTTTCAAGTCGATCGGGTTTGAGGGGCTGAAAACACGATCAAAATAGTCTCCAGGCCGCTCCTTACAGGCGCCAGGTGCCGTGTCCGGATTCATGAGTTCATGCCACAGACACAGGACCCTGCTACCCGAGCAGAGGTAAGCGTTTTTATCCTTGATCCATTCTGCAACCGGCTGGCGAGGCGTGGACTCGATCAGGCCGTCCCCATCATCATCATGAATGAAGCGGCAGAATTTCTCCTGGAAGTCCAAGGTGACAAAGTGCAGCGATTCCGGCCCTGGGTAAAACTCACCGAACAATTTCTCCCGGTGGTCTAGGCCGCACATCAGCAGCAAGAATCGTTTGTAATGCAACGCATAGCGTGCATGGCTGGACAGATGAGCCGTATAGGCCACGTCCTCAAATTTGATCTGTGATCCGTCTACGCCACGAAAAATCCGGTCCTGGTCATCCCGGGACGGGAAGAGCCGACCGGTGCCTAAATGACTTTCGACAGGACTGAACACACGATGAACATTTTCGCCATTGCGAACCATCAGGAAGACCTTGCGGTTTACATCGTTTCTGGCTTGATTGGTCCACCGATCACCGTAATCTAGATCGCGGCGCGTGGTTGCCATCACCAGGACGCAACGCTCAGTCGGGAAAATTTGATTGACCAGATCATCGTGATTTCGCAGGGCGTCAAAGAACAGCTCTTCCTTGGTGAAATCGAAGTCTTCGTCGACCTCTGCCCAAACGGCCAACTCTTCGTCCATCATCAGTTTCTTCTGAGCAAAACTCAGCGGCTGGGATGGGTCGGCCGGCTTGCCGATGCGGATCGTTTGCACCACGACGCCCTTTCCGACGTAAAGGTCTAGGGACTCGATGCCCTCGATCAGCTTGGCGACATACGACCGGATGTCCTCCGTCTTGGCCAGCGACGCCGCGGCCTTCTCTTCAAAAAAGGGCGTGAGCTTTTTGACCACGGTTGTAATATCGGCTGTCTTGCCCTGAATCCATTGTGACTGGATGGTGGCCACCTGATACTCGCGCTCAGCGACCGCTTTCATTGCCTGTACCTTCTCGGACGTGATGCCGCTGCTCAAGGCATTGGCAATGCTGCCGGTTGCCAGCTGAGACATCTCTTGTCGTACTGAGTAGTCGTAGAGCACCAGGGCCCCGCCTGCTGTATCTGACTCACTCGGGGCCTCGGATTTTTCTCGCAGCTGATCCTCGACCACCCTTGCAAGAATGTCCGGGTTTGACTGCGCTTCGATCAGTTCTGATTGCAACTGCTGGATCGTGCTGTGTATGCGGGCGGTTTCTTCGGCCCGAATTTTATCGGCGTCGGGTTCGTACTCGAACTGGAGTAGGAAGTCTTTCAGCAAGAAGTCATAAGTGCCATGGCTCACATAGGTCCTGCGAACTGTGCCATCGGGCTGAGGGATTTCAATTTCCTCGCGAGTGCCGAATTTTAACGGGTGCGCCCGCATGACAATGGTGTGCGCGGCGTTATCGACCCACTTGATTGACTGCAGCAGCAGAACCGAATCGAGGGCGATTGCCTTTTGCGTAATCGCCGCAATTGCGCGCCAGTACTGACCGGCCTGAAGAGACTGGAATTTCTCCACTCGCTCAAAATCCTCGAGAGGGGGGCGGGTGGTTAGCTGGGTATTATGCGGTTCAGACATGAGGGCATTCCTGCAGTTGCGTTGCAGAAAGGCTCTCACGAAGATGGGAAATGCAAGCCTTCTGTCGGCTTGTGCCCCTTTTACGTCCGCGGTCCCGGCTTTTGAGAGCCGAAGCTTGAGGTGCGGCAGGGAGACTTTTCCAACTTAATCCGGCTTGAAAATCAGGCCTGCTTTCTTGGCCTCTTCACGGGCGGCCTTGTAACCATCCTGCGGGTATGCAGGCCACCCGCTGGGCATGCAAAACCCCTGACGTCGCTCCAGGGATCGGAACTGCGCATGCCAGCCGCGTGCCAAGAACACTTATGGCTGCGGTGACCACTAACGAATTTGTCTCGGCATGTATTAATGACGTGGGCAATTATTTTTTACAAGACATGGCGCTATATGCATGTGTGTGCCGGAAGCAGTCGATTTTTCCTTTGTTTGCCTAACTCTTGGCCCCTTGCTTCCCGGGTGAAAAAATGTATTGTATTGGGCATAAATTGTTTTTCCGTTAGCATCTTGCTCTTGTACTACTTCCTCCAGTAATCCAAAATATCCACCACCTAGATTATCAACAGCCTCTTGAATAATAATATGAGCTAATTCCACAGAGTAGTTAGTAAGCCCTATATCAACGGCTCCTGCATAATGCCCTGAAGAATAGAGAGTTTTGTTCTGTACCCCTCTGTCAGGGGCAGACGGTCCATTTTTAGTCGGTGCGAAGGGGAGCCTATAGGTACTATTAATATACAGGTGACCTCCTGCCTTGTTACTTGCTTGAACAGTGGTGTCGATAATTCTGTTCCGATGAGTTTCTGCTGCTTTTTCTACCTTAATATACCCATCATAAAAAGAGGCAATGCGACTATTAGCAATAGCCTTGTCATTGGCCTCAGCAATTTTCTTTTTTAATTCCTCTCTTTCTTTTCTTGATTCATCTATCTTTCTTTTTAAACGTATTGATTCATCTTTCGCCAACTGTGCCTCTATACTTGCTCTGTCTCTCCTAGATTCAGCCTCTCGAATCCTCTCTAATGAGTGCCCTTCAGACGCGGCGAGCCTCTGCTCTCTGCTTTGCCTAGCCAGATCTGAGGTGGCTCTGGCTACTTCTTTGGACTCGTTTTTGACAGTCTGCACCGTTGAATATTCTCCTGCCTTTTTCAATAACTTTGCTTCGTTCGCCAGTTCTTTTTCGCGCTTATCACTATCACGAGCCCGTTGTTTAGCAATCTCAGACTCACGCATTAATCGGTCATTTGCAGCTGCATCAGTTTCCTGCTGAATCTGAAGCGATTTATGCTCTCTGGCGTAAGCTGCGGACTTTTCCTCCGCTTCTTCCTTAGCCTTTTTTGCCCTATCTTCCCGATATTTAGCTTCTGCTTGTTCACGCTTACGATCTTCGGAAAACTTTTTTTCAGCTTTCTCTTTTGCTTCAGCCTCTTCTCTGATCTGCTGATTATCTTCATCCAATTCTGCTAGGTTTGCGACGATCGTCTTTTGCCATTTCAACAAATTCTGAAATTCTTCTTCACTCATCGAATGCGGCTCAAAAAAATATAACGGATCACCTGGATCGTATATAAATTTTTCGTGATTTCGTTGAATTGTAATTTCTTCTACCCAGCCAGGATCACCGGGGTCCCCAACAGGAGGTATGAATTTAACATCGTTTTTTATTACCTCAACTTCCGGGTTAAGAGGATCTCCTTTAGGTGGAGCAAATGAAGGCCTGGGTTTAGGATCTTTAATATTTGGATTTATAGGCGTGAAAATAGGCGCGCCTATTTGCCATTTTGATGTGTCTAGCTCTTTAGTTTTATATAAATGGCTGTGCGAACTTTGAATTAATGGTGCAGCAAGAACATTAGATGATGTAACTATTGAAAGTAATCCTATAGCCCTAACAATCTTCAGCCATCTTTCATTAGCTTCCATCATGCGCCTCTTTTATGCTGGAGTTCTCTAATAATTAATCCGCTTGCTCCACCACTTTGATTTAATTAAATCACCTATTAGCGACTCCGGGTCTTTTTCGCCAGGCGTACACACCTTGCCGGTGCCTCAAGGTTGCCCTAGCCCACAACAGCTTTCACGGTTTGTTTGCGCTGGCTGTTGAATATAAACGGAGCCTGGCAAGGCATAACCGGACCAACCATTTGAGGCGAAGCGGCTCATCAGGGTTGGTGATCCGCAAGACATCTTCTATTTCTATGCGTGATAATGTCCTATATCACATATAGGTAAGGATTCACCCGATGGCTCAACCTACCGCCCCATCGCGGGCTAACCCCAAAGCGTACGATTAATAAGGGGGGAAGGATGAGCACGCATATCGACTGCGAGATTCGTGAGTTACTCAAATCGCCAGTTGCCAGTAGCTGGCTCAAAGAAGCCCTTGGCAAGGCGCTGGAGCGCGATTGCGTTGACGCCGCGAACGATGCTGAAGTACTCCTGGACCTGCTCAACAAGCGCTGCGAAGAGGCCTTTAAAGGGCTTACTCACTCCTGATCGGAGTTCTCCGCACTTCGCTCACCGACGAGTGCCTATCGGGCATGGTTGCGGTGAGCAAATTTACTATCTCTGTGGATCGGTTAATTCGGGCAATCGACGCGATAAATCTCCTATTAGCGCCAACTGCCCTCCACGGCAGGTCTATTCCCCAACGATTTCATCAATCAGTCGCTTTTCAGCCAACCGATCGCTAACCGGTGACTTCAAGCGATCGACGAAGAGACCCCTCTCATAAGTGACAATGAGTTGGGCCTTCCACTCAATGCCACTCTGAGTGGCGTCCGGCAGCTGCGCTTTGCGTGCACGCTGTCGTGCTTCGCGGTATGCACCTAGCCACTCCTCACGTGTTGAGTTGTAGCGACCCAGGGTTGGTTGGCGGGAGAAGGGTATTCGCTTGTAGATTTTTTGGGGTGTGCTTGGAGTCAGTGCTGCGTAGTTACTTCCTTCGAAATGAAAGGCTGCATTGGCCACGGTTTCTTTGTTTTGTGTGGGGGAGGTACTCATCTTCAGCTCCTGTCTTCGGAATAGGGTTATCCGAATTTCCCATGAGCTCTTCGAACTGCAAGTCAGGGGCGCCCCGTGCTGTTGGGCCACCTGGAACTGTACGCCCGGTTTTGTCCTCGCTCCTACGGTCTCTGTCTATATGACGCAGGGGGCGAAGCGTGCCCGCCTTGATTTCTGGGTGTGCGTGGGTTCGAGGTACCTAAAGTTCCCGTCCATATCTCCGCGTCACATGGGCGTTTTAGAAAGGACTGTGCTGGGCAGTCTGGAATTGGCACCTGTTGAGAGGGCCGAACTCAACCCAAGTCGTGGCTCCAGCCTGCGATCCTTATATGACTGGCTTTAAAGCGCAGGACAATGCTGAAGGAGTACGTATGCCCACAGTGCAGTTCATGTCACGAATCGACGCGCAACGGTATCGGCCGTCAGGGCCCGCGCATTTGCTGTCCATTTCTGACGGTGAGGACGATCAGGCGTTGGTGGAGGCCAGCCATTGGCGGAGTGTTGAATTTCATTATTTTGTGGACGGTGATTTTGACGAGGAAAAAATGGCGATGTTCGGGGCCAAGTTTGAGCATTTGTTCCGCGACTATTTTCTGATACCTCAGGCCGATCGTCTGCGGGAATCCATCAGCCGGCTGGCTGCTAGTGGATTGGACATTGTGGTGAACTGCCAGGCGGGCCGATCGCGAAGCGCCGCCGTGTCACAGTTCATCAGCGAGACCTACGGTTATTCACTGAGTCAGAAGACACCTGATGCGAATCAAACTGTACTTCGCATGCTTCGTCGAGATAGTGCTTTGCTGGCGGCATATCGCGCGACCCAGGCGCCAGTGCCAGCAAAGTCTGATCTCAAACCCGGTGCATTGAAAAGACTGTTGAGTTTCTTCGCGCTGTGGAGGCCGACCAAGTCGTGACGGCACTGGTTGGACCTTCGCCTTTACCTGCCCTCCGAACTGATCACCCAACCCGGCTAAGCCGGGTTTTTTGGTTATTTACCCGCTTCAGGGGATTTGAAGATTTTTTCCATGGGACTGGAAATCGATGTAGGCAGCAGGGGGGGGATAAGGGGATTGGCTGGTCGCAGGGGCGATAAGGAAACACCGAAAGAGGGCATGTCAGATGGTTCTAAAACGTGGGTCGCATAGGGGGGTTGCAGTTTACGAAGCGTCCGTATTCTGAATCTGCTCTCACCATTCCAGCTGAAAAAATAAAGCACATTCAAGGACTCACGATGAATCGTATCTCGCTCCCACTCTCCTTGCTGGCAATCGCCGTAGCGACCTCGGCCGGCTTCGCCAATGCAGAAAGCTACGAGGTCAATGCCGGACCTAAAGTGTGGAATTCCAGTGTAGCTGAAGACCTGACCATCACCGGTGGATTGACCCTTGTCGACATCAATGGTGATCCGGTGCGCCTAATCGAAGTCAACGGCACGGACACAAAATCCATCACCAACCAGGGTATTTTGCGGGCTTTTGCCGACGGAGGTGTTTCGTTCGCGCTGAATCACGCGCTTGTTGACGGCGATGTGCTCAATGCTGGGCAGATTCAAACCAACGGTCCAAACAGCGTCGGGATGATGATCGACAGCAGCGCTGTCGGCGGCTCCTTGTCGAACGCCGGCACAGTCAACGTAACCGGTCGCGTTTTAGCTGTAGGGACACCGGCCACTTACGGGATTCTGGTGAAAAACTCGGACATCGACGGCAACATTGCAAACACCAGCGAAATCTACGGCAGCGGTCACACCGTTGTGGGGTTGGGGATTGTCAATGACGGCCAAAATCAGGTCGGCGGATCAGTAAATAACAGCCGAGTGATTTCGGTCAGCGGCGAACAGTCCATTGCCCTTCAATTGGCAGGGGCGGATGTAAAAGGCGGTATTTCCAACTCTGGACTCCTTTACGCAAGTGGTGCGGGTGCCCGGAGCGCTGTGCTCGAAAACTCGAAGTTCGGCCCGCTGGCCAACACTGGTGTGATTAATGCTGTAGGGGCACAAGGCGTCCCAGACCGCAGTGTGACTGCCATCTATGTCGACAACATTCAGGGGTACAACAACGGCAATTTGGGCACCGCGGTCATTCAAAACACTTCTACCATCGCCTCCTCGGGCGTTGGCATCCTCAACACCGGCGCATCTGATCTGGTAATCAACAATACCGGCCGAGGCACCATTATGGGCAGCATCGCCGCCATTGATGGTGGCGATCACACGACCCTGAACCTGGGGGGCGGATCGGTAACCGGTGACATCCTTGGTCTTAGCCAATTGAATGTCCTGGAGGATGCGTCCTCCATTATCACTGCAAAGTCCATCGAGGCTGACTCGGTGAACATCGGAAAGAATGCTCGCCTGTACCTGCGGACTTCTCAAAGCAGTTTAAAGGGCGATTTGCACCTGGCCGATGGATCGGCGATGGATCTGATGCTTTCCAGTGCCACCGACCCGAACACTGCTTATCTTGACGTCTCGGGTACCGCATCCTTTGACGCGGGTTCGACGGTAGAGGTTTCGGCCAAGCCTTTTGACTTCACACCTACAGAACAAGGCGTTGAGTACGTGCTGGTGAAAGCAGGCTCTATCGCCGATAGCGGCGTGTCCGTGTCCAGCAGTTCCTATCTGTTGAACGTCAAGCAGTTTGCCGTCGATGGAACAACTGTTAAAGCAGTCGTTCAGGCAAAGACCGACGATGAAATCGGTGATATCGAAGATCCGGATGGTGGCGCTGAAAATGGCGGCAACGGCAACGGCAACAACGGTGGCAACGGCGGCGATAGCGGTTCCGGCGGAAACGATGGTTCAGATGGTGGTACGCCAGGGGGCGATAATGGTGACCAAGGCGGTGGGAAGCCGCATGGCAACGACCACGTATTCAATGGCACCACTGGCGCGATTCTGGCAATGAAAAACACCATCCTCGGTCAGTTGCAGCCAACTGACCCGGTTTTCCTAGCGTTGAGCAACGCACAAACGCGTGATGAAGTCCTCAAGATCGCCAAACAGTTGACCCCAGAGGTTAACGGCGGGAGTACTGTGGCTGCGCTCTCAGGTCAAACCATTGTGGGCGGGGCAGTAAGCAACCGTGTGAGCAGCTTGCGCACCGGTCTGTCGTCGGGCGATGTGCTGAAGGAAACGGGTGTTTGGGCTCAAGCTCTGTCCAATAACTCGGACCAGAATAGTCGGGGTGGTGTTGAAGGCTTCCAGTCCAACAGTGCTGGTGTTGCGATTGGTGCCGATGGCAAGCTCAATGACCAGATCACTATCGGTACCGCTTTCAGCTACCTGAATACCAACGTGACCAGCGACAGCGGCGATAAAACTGAGGTGCAGGGCACTGCGTTCACCCTTTATGGCAGCTACGAGCTTGGCAACTGGTTTGTTGACGGGAGCATGACGGCCGGTAAGAACGACAACGATTCCAAGCGCTATGTCGTGGGCACTCAGGCTAAGGGTAGCTATGACTCTGACCTTCTGGGTGCAAGCGTCATGGGCGGCTATGACTTCCGCTTAGACAATCTGGTTCTTGAGCCTCGTGCTGGTGCTCGCTACACCAATGTGAAGATTGATGGCTTCACTGAGCACGGGTCATCGGCGGCCTTGCAAGTAGGTGGCCAGCGCTTTGAAGTAGGCGAGGTGGGTGCAGGGGTTCGCGTTGCAGGTGACTTCCCGCTGGGTATGGGAAGTGTCGAACCAGAAGCTACCGTGATGGCTTGGCACGACCTCATCGGTGACAAAGTATCCTCGACTTCTGCGTTCGTCCTGGGCGGTAGCCCGTTTGTCACCTCGGGTGCTTCGCCGGTCCGTGACAGTTACGAAGCCACCCTTGGCGCCAGCTACAAAATCGGTGCGGTAACCGTGGGTGCAAGCTACACCTTCCAAACGAAAACTGACTTCGATGGCCAAACGGTGCTTGGACGCGTACGTTACGATTTTTAGGCCATACCAATGAGAAAAAACCCGCTTCGGTGGGTTTTTTTTCGTCCAAGGAATTGTCTCATTGAGGGCGTCTCAAGGGGACTTGAGTGGAATCGCTTGGCCAATGGCTGTGGCGTCATCCCGTTTGATTCACGACAAGAAGCGCCCCCCTTGCACTTTAAAAAGTTGGGTGACACTGGGTTCATATCGTAATCAGTGGTGACCCTATGGCCTCGAATCATCATGGCGCTCCTTCCAAACGCGTCTGCGCTCACACCGATGTGTTCACGTTCCACTACAGAAACAAAAGCGATCTGCGCAGCGATTTAAACTATGCCCGAGCTACGTTGTGCGGTGCGTGCGGAAAGAAGGTTACCGATTGGTTGGCCTATCGAGGCAAAGGCTTCCACAAGGTAGACCTCCCCAAACTACAGGGTCGTACGCCCGGTCTGATCATTTGGGGAAACCGTGTTCGCATCGAGCGTCTGCGTACCCTAGGGCCGTTGATGAGCCACCTGCAGACATCGACAGACCCATTGGCCGGCGTGGTGTTAAAAGTCCTGGAATTGATGTTCCAGGTGCCCAGCGCCAGTTACTGGGTGGATGTGGAGCGGCAAAATTACAGTTGGTACTCCCTGCAAGGGGATGTCTCGTTACTGCTCCGAGGCTCCCAATGTCAGGACAACCCTCAGAGAAGTCCGTCGGCAGTTGGCTACTGGCTGGAGGCACAGCCAGCAATTGCTCAGGAAGCGGTTGCCTATGTCAGGGACAACCTGAAGGAATCAATCGCCGCCCAGGCTATAAGTAGTGATCCTGAAAAAGCCTCCGCGTAGTTTCCCGTGGGCGCTTCAGTAAAACGGTAAGGCAAGGCCGAACGTCCCTTCTAACGGACATATCATGGCTGGGGGAGGGGGCCCGGTTTGCCCCTGTACTTAGGCCCAATTGGGGCCCTTGCAATTGGGGGCTGATTGGAGAATGGGGCATCACTTTTCGGAGATGCCTCATGCGCGGAAAACACTGGGGAATGACCTTCCTAGCAACACTCGCGATCTTACCGGCGATTACGCTCGCAGCAGAGCCTAGCCTCAGTAACATTGCCGACAATTTTGACTCATGGGCAAAATTCCTGCCTTCGCTCATGTTCGCGGCGCTCCTGATATGGGGCTTATCCATGCTGTTTTTCTCAGGAGGCTCAGTTTCATCTGTAGAGCAGGACGTGGGCGCCGATTCACCAGCATCCCTGCCGTCCCCCGTGGAGCGCCTTCAGGAGGTCGGAGGGGGAACTGACCAGGTTGTGTTAACAACCACCGCTCCCATTGTGCCGATTCATCCCAACCAATCAGGGCGCTTGGGGAGGAAGCTTCATTTGGACTAATTTCGGTCGTTTGATCGCTATTTACCCCAAAGTCAGATCGATAAGGCAAAAAACGGGTTTTGAGCTCGTAAATATCGGAAGAAGCGTCATGGATGTCCGGTAGGGGCGTCTTAACTGACTATGGGGTAATAAAGGCGAGGTTCTCTTGACCAACCCGAAGGGCTGAGCTGAGAGAGTTGAAACTGTCGTTCGGGATTAAAAAATGACTCTGGTGCCTCGCAACGGACATCTACACCCGGACCTGGAACGTTCATAGATAGCCTTCCAAGGCTGACCATACTTTAGGTAGTCCATTCGGGAATCGCACCAGGTGAATCACTAGTTGAGTGGCCATGCCGACGATAAAATCCTCGACGGGGGGATTTCTCGCAAAGAGCAGCATGGGGCGCAGGACCAGGTTATCGTCATGCTCAAGCCAGCCGGTACTGCAAAGCGAAACGCGTGGAGCAGTCTGACCTCGGCCGCGCGCCGAAGACATGACAAACTCTTGTTCATCGGCAGCCTGCATCAGGCTCTGATTTCTCGTAAGCCGCGGCCATAAAGTTACTGTATGAAGTTCCCGCTGGCTTTGAAAATGTAAAAAAAGCCCTTCCCAGTTGCCCCTTCCGTGGATAGCGAGCAGTCGCTGTCAGTACTCAGCCGGTCCCAGGAGGACAGGCCTTTGGTGCCTGAGTTTACAGCTTTCTGTTCCGCGTCTCGCTTTGCACGATTACATCCATCCACAGGATTCGGTGGATTAATTGAGCCCCCAGCGAGTGCTGCCACGCCTTCAAATTTCACCGTATCTGCGCTGGCCATTGGTATGGTGCAGACTGCGATGGCAAGGGTCACTAGTGCGTATCTCAGTGCAGGCATGTCGATGTCCTCAAGTGGTTAAGCTTGAAGTGCTCAGGGAAGCCTCCTTAGCACCACGGCAAGCAAATCCTTTTCCCTGCCACCGACCCAATCTGTACCGGCCGCGGCTGCGGTAGCAACTGAGATGGGTTATTGAAGATTGAGTTGCTGCCTCCCCAGAACTGGCCTGGGTTCCGGACGAAAGAGTTTGATCCCCCCAAAATCTGGTGCGGATTCCTCACAAAGGAGTTGTCGCCGCCCCACACTTGATCGGGGTTGTTTATCACTGAGTTAGGGCCACCAGCAATCTGCCCCAAGTTGCGAGCGACCCAGCCGTTTCGACCCACAAGATCGTTAGAATCGCCAAAACACCCGTCCCCACCAAAGCCGTCCGTGAGGCACTTAGTGAGCTCTCGCACTGTGAGCCTAGAAGCCATGCAGCCGGCCGCTGCATAGGGTTGACCACCCGTGGAAACAATGCACTGGACGGCAATCTGCTGCTCAGGGTTTAGCTGCATTTTGAACATATTCGCGCCTGCGCACATGGCTGCCGTTGTGGCGTCGCCCTGAGCTTCAGCCGCGCATTGTATGGCGACCTCCTGCTCACGGCTTAACTTGCCACCAAGCAACTTGTCCGCCGAGCAGCTTGCGAACTTTGAATTGCTCCCTCCAGAATTTACAGCGCAATCAAGTACTGCTTGCTCATTGGAGCCAAGACTGTTCCCCAGAGCAGCTGAGCCGGTGCAGGTTAAAAGTTCGTCGGTGTCGCCATCGGCCTGCATAGCGCAACGGGCCAAGATCCTCTGCTCATCAGACATTGTTATCCCGGCGTTGGATGCTGCGCAGCCGGCGAATGACACAGCGTCATTGGACTCAATGGCGCAATCGACAACCGCCTTCTGTTCCTGTGAAAGGACACGCTCTGCAGCGCATGACGTAAATGCTTCAGCGTCGTCGTCCGAGTTCGCCGCACATCTAAGCATGGCCCTCTGATCCCTGTTGAGTGCACCGTCTCCAAGCAAGTCTCCTGCACATGATCTGAAGCTGTCTTCGTCTCCGCTGGCTTCCATTGCGCAGCCAATAAGTTTCCTTTGCTCAGATGATATTTTGATGCCCAGGTTCGGAGCCGCGCACGCGGCAAATTTACTGGTTTCGCGCGATCTTGCCGCGCAGTCAAGTAGCGCCTGCTGATTGGCTGGGAGAACGATCTTCTGGCCGTTGCAGACTGCGAATGCGGCAACATCGACCTTGACCTGTCTCGCACACTCGGCGGCAATTTGTACGGGGTCTGAGACCCCTGCTGGTAACACGAATGAACCCGGAGCCGGCAACACTCCCATGCGATCGAGACTCGATTGTCCGGCGAGCGTACACGGCATCTGTCCAAATTGACCTTGGCATGTGGCCCCGCCACCCCCCCTGCCTGGCTGCGAAACAACTTGAACTGACCTTGGGTTTATTCGCTGATTGGGCTCGGCGCCGACTTGCGCCTGCATCAAGTAGTCAGCCAGCGCTTCACAGGGTGTGGGCCCAAATGGGCCGGTGCAAAGGTTGCCTGACGGTCGCAAGTTGAACTCTTCCTCTGCAACCTGGCGCGAAGCTAGGAACCAAATGACCTGTTGGCACGGTCCGTACCCCAGCGGCCCATTGCAGATTGGACCCGCAAAAGGATCCATGCGGACAACAGGCAAGTTGATAGATGCTGCTCGCATCTGGATTTTGATGAACCGATCAACATCAGGGCATCTGCCCGGCCCCCTAGGGCCAGCACAGATTGGACCGAAAGTTGGGTCGACGTACAGGACGTTGAGGTTTAGAGGCGGGCTGGCGCTTGTAGGGGCGGACCAGATGATGCATAGCGCGAAAAGCGCAGTGAGGAAGAACAAAACAGTGCGCATAAGACTTTCCTTAGGAGTCTTGATCAGCCTTATGCACAAAAACACGACTAACGCGCTGGCTCTCTTCCACTACTCGTATTAGCTAGCAATCGTAGGCGCAAAGGTCTCTTGTCTGGGTCGATGATCGTTACTGCGGAGCGCATACCCACAACACACTCTGTATTGAAGTGGTATAGCCGGTACCACCGAAGGTGGGGTCGAAATACGACGAACGTAAAGTTTGATATGGCAGCAGCGATTGCCACTGGGGCAATTGCCACCTCCTGCGCCCACCCGGTGTCCAAACGCCAACAAGCCGCGCTTATCTGCTACAGATTTTGGTTGTCTAGATCTTCGTAGCAAGCCGGCATTTCGAGAGGTTGCGACAGTTTTGCGTCTTTGTCTTTTTGCGCTGCAGGCTGCCTGAAGCCAGGCCTGACTGCGACAGCTTTTGTTGTCTAAATTCAGGGCCCCGCCTTGGTTTACACCGTCAGTTGATCGATCAAACCTAGGGGGCAGGAGAGGGCGCCTGGCCCAGTATTATCAGGCCCCTTGCGCCTGAATCGCGAACACCCTTCTGCACTCAGATCTCCGCCTGAGTGCTCCTCCAGTAATGGACATCATCCAATACAGCTTGCATTTCCGAGATGGGCGGCATGATTCCAAAGCCTTCTCAGGGTCATCTCCTGGCTGTAACTAACCCCACCCAGTGCAAGTGTGGTTTGCCCCAGTTTCTGGTTCAGATGAAGCCCCAGTTGGCCATGCCTCGTGAAACACTGAATCCATAGATTTTTCATCTGGAGATGAGATTGATGTCTGTACCTGACACCAATAACGATCGCATCAGCATCCCGCTAATGCTTGCTTTCCCCGTGGTGGCCATCAACACGTTTGAGATGAGCCGGGCAATTCAAGTCGTCGCGGCGGCAGCCAAGGAACGAAAGAAGACGTTTGAAACCATGCCTTTCAAGCAGGTGCCTTCACCCGATTACATTAAAAACCTGGCCGGCAAGGCTGAGAAAGGCAGTCGAGGTACGGTGATTTTTGATCAGTATTTTTTTGACCGCAATAAGTCCAATCCTGAAAACCTGCCGAGCCTGAAAGCGTCGTTAGCCGCGATTGAGGAGCTGGGTGTGACTTATGTGATCGCCGGCAGA
This sequence comes from Pseudomonas sp. G5(2012), assembly GCF_000408945.1. Lineage (NCBI taxonomy): Bacteria > Pseudomonadati > Pseudomonadota > Gammaproteobacteria > Pseudomonadales > Pseudomonadaceae > Pseudomonas > Pseudomonas sp. G5(2012). The sequence continues at coordinate 124,506 of NZ_APIO01000001.1, read as the reverse complement.
GATACGCTATCGGAGGAGTTTGTCTACCACATCGACCTCCCCCCGATGGATCAACAGGAGGTAATTGACGTACTCCTAAGTGCTGAGCGCGACGTTCAGTTTTCGAGCGAAAGCCTGGCCTGCCGCGCAGAAAAGGCGCCTACGATCTTCAGCGGGCCTGAGCGCGCAGTAATCGCAAACCATTCGATGGGCCTGTCACACAGTCAGATGCGTAACGTGTTCATCTACTCGGCGTACCTGAAAGCAAAGGGGCATGAGTATCTCGGCGAAATTCGGCGGGAGAAAAATCACATTTTGCGAGAGGTGGGGCTGGATGTTCTAGAACCTGTGGCCATTGAGACGGTAGGTGGTCTGGGGCCGCTCAAGGAGTTTCTGAATATCCGCAAGGCTGGCTGGGAAAAGAATCTTTCAGTCAAAGGCCTGCTTTTGGCCGGCGTGCCTGGCGGCGGTAAAACGCTTATGGCCAAAGCTGCCGCGGGCGTGTTCGGGACGACCTTGGTCCGCCTGGATATGGCCCGCTTTTATTCGAAATACCTCGGGGAAACCGAGGCCAAATTTACGCGTGCATTGCAGACCGTCGAACAGATCGCACCGGTTGTGGTGCTGATCGACGAGATCGAAAAATTCTTTGGTAGCGCTGAAGGAGAGCATGAAGTTTCGAAGCGTCTCCTCGGTACCTTCCTGTACTGGCTCCAAGAGCGGAAGGGCAAAATCTTCATCGTGGCGTCCGCCAACCGCGTGAGTCAGCTTCCTCCGGAGTTGATGCGAGCTGGGCGATGGGATCGGTGCTTTTTCATCGACCTACCGAGTATCGAGGAACGCGCCTCGATCTTCCAGATTCACATCAACAAGGCCAAGGCCAACCCCGCAGAATTCAATCTGCCGGCTTTGATCGAGGGCAGTGAGGGCTATACCGGGGCTGAAATTGAACAAGCAGTAGTTGATGCCTTGTACATCGCCAATGCCAAGGATTCTCCGCTGAACCAGGCGATTCTGCTGGAGGCACTGGGTGATATCACGCCAACGAGCGTAACGCGCAAGGCCGATATCGACAGCATCCGGCGCCTGGGTGAGCAAGGTTTCTACCCCGCCAACACCTACGACCAAGTCCCTGGTTCGGCGATGGGACGCCTGCTCAACGTCGACTAACAAAGAGAAAACGCCATGAGTCATATCGTGAAAGGAAAGGTATCGGTGTCCTATACGGACCTGGAGGTGCTGGTAAAAGCGCTATCCGGGCTCGGGGAAGTCCGCGAGCAGGAAAAGCTGTATCGAGTTGGTGTTGGCTACACGGATGAGCGCTACTCCCTTGTCCTGGTGGACCGCAATGACAATCAGCGCCGGATCGGCTTTCGCCTTGAAGGCGGAGTGTTCAATCAGTACCAGGAGGACTACGGGTCCTATGGGACCTGGACAGCCCAGACCAGCAACAAAATTGTCGATCGCTACCTAGCGTACCACTACGAAAAACAACTCAAAGCTGAGAACTACAACGTGACGGTGATGACCCAGGCCGACGGTACGCTTGAGGTTGTCGCAGAGGAGGTGGTGTGGTGAAGAAAGTCGTTATCACGATCAAGGGTGGCCGTATCAACGGCGACTTCCAGGGGTTCCACGGCAGGACCTGCGAGACACTGGAGCAGCACCTACGTCCCGAAGGGCTTGAACTGCTGGAGGTCGAGAGGAGACCTGAATACGACTTTCAAAGCGAAAACGCCCAGGCAGAGCACGTCTCTTCCTAATTGGCTGATAAATCCCGCGACCTAATCAAGCAACACACGAGCACCGACTGCAGCTGGTTTGCGAGGTGGGTCCGGGGTATGTGTCGATGAAGCCGGATTCATGGTTGGAAGGCCTACAGAGGTTATTGATGAACATCGCACAACGGATATTCGCCCTCTGTGCAGTCGCGGCACTCATTGGGTGGATGGCCACTGGCTGGGGAATTCTTCTATTTCTGGCCCTTATGGTGGGACTGTGCGGTTCGATTGTAGCACTCGGCGTTTCGGTTGCAGCCGCGGAAGGGGAAACCACCAAGAGTCCTGATGCTCCGGAACTGGCTACCATCGCGCCTGGCGCGCGGGTCTTGCCCGAGGATGTCATGGTGCCCTCAACGACAGAAGAGAACGTTAGGCCTTCTGTAGGAAGGCGCCTGTTTTTGGACGATGACTACGATGTTTGACTTGGCCGGGAAAAGCACTCATGTCTCATAAAAGGCGAATTGTCATTCGTAATGGAACCGTTACCGGGTTTGCTGATGAGGTCGATTTTTCAGGCCTTACTGTAACGGGCTTGGACAAGAAACGCGTCTCCCGAGTCATCCCAACAGGATGGTTTCAACGAGTCTGCTTTCTGGTGCTTCGTGCGTTGGTCAGTGATGAGTCCAAAGCCGCAGCGTGGACTCGGCTCTGGCGTTGTCAGTGGAATGTCCAGATCGATTGTGAAACGCATGGCCCCTTCGAGAGTCGCTCTGCCGCTATTCACTTTGAGAAGGAGTTCATTTACAGGCGAGGAAAACTCGGTTGCCCGGTGCAGTTTGGTGGGAGTGTTGAGAAGTGTTGATCGGTTGTTTTATGCGAATCGCGGTCGTTCTGTTGGCTGTCTCATTGGGAGGCGTTACTGGGGCAGCGGCTGCAGAGGAGGGTGCGACCTCGACACAGCAAGCCAAGCAAGAGATCACGACGGTCAAGACGCTGAATCTACGCTGGGATCAGTGGAGTCATGAGGCTGGAAGTGAGCTCAAAGTCTGCCCGGGCCGATTTCGTACAATTGGCGGGGAGGTCCGATGCCGAGTACCCGATGCTGGCTTCAATGGGCTCCTGGGTGGCATGGTCACAGGTGATTCCATGAGCGCTCGGGACGCAATCCGTAAACTCGCGGGAGAATCCGCCAAGATCCTCGATATCACCCAAAACGGCGATCAGAATAGGCTGCAGATCAAGTTCTCCTACCAGGCAACTGGCGGTCGGGTATCGTCTTTGACAGATCTCAGTTCGATTGCAACCCGTACCCCCACTGATGCGGACGATCTTGCCAAATCCACCCTTTTTACGTTTTTTGGAGTTGGGTTTGGAATCGTCTTTTTGATCATCCTCATCATGCTAGTGTTCTACCGCAACGAGCTTATAGATCCAACTCTGCCTGAAAGTAGTGATGCTCTTTCTCGGTTGAGGGATCAGCAGGCATCCCAACGACCTACAACTCGGGTTGTTACGCCCCCGCCACTAGCTTTGGAGCCTACGGCACCACCGATGCCCTCCGCGACGGTGACGTCCCCTACGGCTTTACCGCAATCAGATCCGACACCAGCGTCAGGTCGCAGGCTATATCTGGATTGATTCTTCAGGGGGCATATGCCCTGGTCGGCGGGCGCCGGAGTTACCATCCTCGCTTTTGGGGCGAATAGGCGCCTTTTACCGACTCACATACGTGACCCTTTCTCCTGTCAAAGGCGAGTTGAGGGTCCGTCCCATGAAATACATCAAACCGATCATTTGCTGGTCCGCGTTCTACATCCTGATTCAGCTGTTTTGCATTAAGTCTGGCCTCAATGGCGTGACGTACATGTCAGCTGGCTTCCTTGAGTACCTTGTTGCGGCATTGGTCATCCTGTCTGGCCTATACCTGGCACACAGTCTCGCCGGAACGAAAATACTGATTGGCCTGAAACTGCTGTTGATGGTGGTCCTCGCCTACGCCATATACCTTGGTGTGCAGGCGATGGCCGGCCATTTGGATTCGCTGGTCAACCTAAACCTTCTGGCAATTACCTCCGCCATAATTGTGCTCCTGGGGACCGGAATTTACCTGATAGTCGAAGGGGCACGGCTGGCCAGAGAGAACGTACCAGCAAGGATCGAGTAACAGCGTTGGCCAGGGATGAGCAGTCCCTTTTCGGCGAATCATCGTGTTCATGAATGCCCCGATTCTTGGGTTCAATTGACGGATCATTGAGGAATTAGGACATCAGAATGGACTCATCACTAAGCAGGATGCTGCCATGCTAGACCTCAGTCATTTCAACCGAGCCAAAACGGATGCAGGTTTCCGAAAGGCGCTCGCTGCTTCAATTCTCGAGAGAGAATTCTCCGTTCACCTTATAAGGGCTGTGCTCGATCTCGCGCAAAGCTGGACCTGCACCTTACGCAATTGCCTCTGGTGGGAAGAATCTTCTGATGAGTGTCGGAGTAAGCAGTTGCGCAATCCTGACAACATCGGCCCGGACTCTCAGTGCAGGCCGCACAGGGGGTTGAGCTCGACGACGGCACGGGTGGAACGTTTTGACCACATCTACAAGAACGCCGGCATGACGCACCGAGTTGAGGCTGTCATTCTGTTGGAATTCGGCGGAACCGAAGCCGCGACATTTTGGATGAGAAAGCCGAGCAATGAGGCAATTCAAGCAACCCTCAGAAGGCGAGGGTCGCTGGCTGTAGAGAATTACCAACTCGTTGAATTATAGGCACTTCTCCATTCCCATCGTGGGAATTCACACCTGATTAAGGGGTAATTTTCGGGGGTGGCGGCCGGCTTGCTTATCAGAACTATCCGATACTATGGACCTCCAATCACTGAAAATTGAGCGACCTCGATGCCCCTCGCTGAACTTCGGCCGTATGCGCAGATAAGCCTCGTAATGGTTGGCGCGGCCCTGAGTGTCGGTTGTGTTAACTACTCGGCTCGCCTTGAAGGCAATGCCCAAGCTGCCGGCCGAATAGTCGAGCGCTACACCGGATTGAACCACCCTGTTCTGGCGGTACTGCCCCAGACGGTTAAAAGCCGGGTGTTGAGGGTGTATATCGAAGGCGACGGCCACGCCTGGGCTACAAGCAGTCAACCCAACACTGATCCGACGCCGCATGACAACCTTGTGGCCAATCTCGCTGCAAACGATCCTAGCGGTGCAGCCTATTTGGCCAGGCCCTGTCAGTTTGTCACTAATGAACATTGCAATCCCATGGTGTGGACTGATCAGCGCTTCAGTCTCCAAGCAATTTCAGAGATGTCGTCTGCACTGGACGACATAAAACGGCGGTACTCCATATCGAACATTGAACTGGTGGGATATTCAGGAGGCGGGGCAGTGGCCTTGCTTCTGGCTGCCCAAAGGAATGACATTGTTTCGGTTCAAACGCTCGCCGGCAATGTTGCCGTTACGGCTTGGGCGCAGTTACACGGCCTGACACCGTTGAATGGGTCGCTTGATCCCGTTAGCTATGCTGACAAGCTGGGAGCAATCCCACAGCGGCATTTGGTTGGCGACCAGGACACTGTGGTCCCGCAGGCAGTGGCCTCGGCGTACCTTTCAAAGCTGGGCAGCAGTCATTGCGTAGAGATTGTTACAGTCAATGCCAGCCATCGGGACGGGTGGCAAACTGCTTGGGCGGACTTTAGCCAACGGCCTACCAACTGCATGAAATAGCGATTGCGAACACTGCGGGTCCAAATCAGAAAAGCCGGCGATAAGTGCCGGCTTTCTTGTGCCTCAACGTCCAGTCAGGAGGTGCAGGCAGGTCGCGTTAAAGGAGCCGAGCTGAATCGGTGGGCTAGTTGATGGTACCCATCCACTACCAGCAACTCCTTAATCGCTCTCGATCGGCGGCAGTCAAAGGGCACGTTGGACCTGGGGAGTGCACTAGCGAGGCTGGAAATGCGCGCCGTTCTTGCACGGAGCCAATTGGCGTCGGCGGTCAGTTGCGCATCCGGGTTTGATTGAAGGATCGCAGAGAGCTTTTCTGCCAGTTCAGGGGTGAGCACCACCCGGCCCAGAATGTGGAAGTCGCCATGCCTGATGGTCGCGGCGTCGTTCGCGGTCATGGCTGCTAGGTTCGAAGGTACCCCAGCGCAGAGCTTACGCGTGCCAAAGAGCTTAAACGCTTCCTCAAGCAGATCCCCGGCGCTAAGTCGGCCAACCTGAAGTGGGACGATGACGCGAGATCCCGCATCGATCCAGCGCTTCACACGTTGTGCATGTTCAGCCCAAAGGTCAAGGGTTGACGCCTGGTCGCCGACGACGTCGGGCGCAACTATCGAAAGATTTCCAGTCTGAACTGTTTGATTAATGAGCGTTTCGTAGGTTTGGAAGACCTTCTCCCAGTCCATGCTGGTGCGCTTCTGGAAAGCGGAAAACGCACCGGAATCCACGAACAGTTTCCCGCCGGCGTCTAAGTGTTTAGGCAGGGTGAGGAAAATTTGGCGAGTGGTGAGCAGTGGGGCGACTACGCCGACTGGCAAGCCGAGATCAGTTGCGGCCCGCAGGTCAGCTGATGAGGACATGCCGGAGTGGAAGGCGTGCTTCCATGGAGTATCTGAAACTGACATAGCGCAGTACCTGAGAGGATTCAGTCTCCATCCTCTCGTGTTTCCAAATAATGCAAGTCCGGCCACTTGGATCTCAAATTGCGTTTGTCGGAGTTTCATATCGGGTTCATCCCGAATGGCGGGGCGAATTGCTGTCATGGACAAAGGGGCGATCTGTGATTCTTTGCGAAAGTCCCCTGGAGCAAAGCCGTGTCAATTCGATCGCTTTTCAATGAACTCAATGAGGCTGGCATTACTGCCGTTGTAATTGACCAAAATTGCTTAGGTGCGGTGCTCGACGGACGCTTAAGTAGTCAATCTTTACTGGGAGATATGAGTTCGTTAGCTCGGAAGAGTGGGTATTTTGTTCGCATTTCCGGTGCGAATGAATCGCTGGTCCAGCAGTGCCTTCGGAAATGGGGGGGCGAAGGAGCGGTCGAATTCTTCCACCGCCCGCTATTTGACAATGCCTTCACGAACGGTGATGAGCGTACCTTTCTTCGTACAGAAGCCGCTCACCTGATGCACGAAGGGCTGGCTAGAATACGCGGTGCCGCCGGCAGCGATCCAGCATTCGTCGAGTCAATATCGGACGCTCTCTACCACCTTCCGAACAACATATTAGAGGATGACCCACGCAGCCTGGAAAACTTGCGAGAGCTTATTGGTCCGGTACGGAAAGTTCTTGTTGAGGCTAGGGCTAGCAATAAAAAATATCCTAATTATTATCGGCGGCTTCCGTCGTCAGCTGTATTGTTTGTTATGGCAGCCATCTCAGGAATCGACTCAATAAACTCGCTGATGCAGGGTAAGTTAGTGTATGGCGGTGTGGCTGGAGCTCTTTCTGTTATATGCGGAGTGATAGGGTTGATCCGTTGGCACAAGAAATAGACAAAAAGGTTATCTGTGCGGTGGTTGGGGATGTCTTGTTTGGGTAGGTGGAGCCTTCATCAGCGGAGCTTATAGTAAATATGGTTAATGCATATGCTCTAAAGGGTATCTAGGTATTAAGTGGTCGAGATATCTATCGTGGAATCCAAGGTTATGGTCAACATAATTTGGTGTGAGATGCAGAATCAGCCTGAATAGTCACGCTTATCGCCTGATATACGGCCTAGGGCTTTAGACTACCCCTTATGAGGTGGTCGCAGGATGTCACTATACATCCCTATATTTTGTCTCAAATCATTGTTGGTCGACTTCCCGATGCTGGCCATAGTCTGACTTGGTTTAATTGCACATCGCCATGTTTGTGCCATGTCCCAAGCAATACGGCTCGCTGGACAGGCAACTCACCGTGAATCTTCATGACTGATGTCAGTAATCGAGAGGACCTCTTTCTGCATTTGAGGGAATAACCGTAAGTGGTATCCGGGGTTTCCTTTAACTAGGAGGAACATGACAGACAAAAGATTTCTTGCAGCAAAGCCTGTTATTAATCGTAAAATGTGATGCCGAGCCACCAGCATGGAGAGCAATGGAGGGCAAATTCACCGTAGTGGAGCCCGGTCTTGCACATTAAGAAGTCCATGAGAGGGTCGTACCAAAGACGCGAGGTGTTTGGTATGACAACTAAAGATAAATACCCTGATTTCCCACTGGCTATTCGGTGGCATGCAATCAAGGTAGCGCTGATGGCGAAGGGGATCTCCCTTTCTTCACTCTCCAAAACTTCAGGCGTGACCGGCATCGCCTCGGCTGGAAATCGCAACTATCCAGCGGCGCAAACCGAAATCGCCAAAGCTCTGGGCGTTACTGAAGGAACGCTATTTCCTGAGCGCTACGATGTCGCCTGGAGCGATGCACTCCAGGCGAAAATTGAGGCCACGTTGCCTGAACTTTTTGGCCTCCCTGTGGCGGTGCCCGCGCGACAGCAGTTCAGCGATCTCTTGGACAGTCATTCGGGTAATCCACTCGATCTTAAAGGCCTGCCAAGTGAAGAGCCTGCACGTTTGGCGTGGGTTAAGTCTGCCTTGCGCAATCGAGGTTTTGTTCTTATCAGCTTAACCACTTACCTTGGAATCAGGCGCTCGGCTCTGGATACCTTGGGTACTGCTAGGCTGGATAACCTGCAGCGTCTGGTTGCCAGATGTTTAGGGGTCAGGCCAGAGCAGATATGGCCAGAACGATACGATGCCTTAGGGCGGCCAATTCCAAAGGCAAGGAGCCGGGCTAAGGGCCCAGAGCACCGTGATCCCCAAGTGGTGTATCGGCTTGATCTCACGAAGGGGCTCTGGTTGCCCGTGAGGGACCTGGTTGGGCTACCGGGTATGGCCATCGATGAAACGTTCATCGAGCACCGGGCCCATGTGCAAGGGTGGCAGATGCGACAGCGTTTCGGCGTAAACGAGCTTGCCTTTGGATCGCTCCCAGAAGCAACAAAGCAGTACCTGCTCACGCCCACTGCGCTTGGGGCAGAAGAGGCAATAGTTCGTTCGCGTCGCCGGTTGAGTGGTCCCGTGGAGGTTGAGGCAACTGGCGAGCATGAGGCAGCGACAACCACAGTTGTAATGGTCGACGTGGTGGATAAAGCGGTTCACCTGCAAATGGGGGGGGAGGGGGAGTTGGCTGTTCTAAACAGGGAGCAGGTCTCCCTACTCGCCGCTGCACTCATTGATGCCAGTCAGGAAATCCCTGAGTGACCAGCTTATTCGGTACCAAGCGCTCGCCTACTGGCCGCCTTGACGGCCAAGCAGCGGCACTTTGCAAACAGCTGACGTTCCACCATGGGAAGCCATATTTCTCCCCGTAGGTCCCGATCCAAGGTTGCAGTTTGGGGTTACGTCGTATCGTTGTCTCAAACTTTTCAGGAGCTTAACGATGACGCCTTTTTTAAATCTCGCCCCTCACATGTCAGCATTCGCCGCGTCGCTGACCATGGAGGTGATGACAGTATCAGCCGGTGAGCTGCAAGAGCTTTACGTTGAGGCCCTGCTTGAGGCGGATTGCCAGGTGCTTCATCGAATCAGCGACGGGCACCTGTACGTGCACCCATTCGCAGCCATGGCAGTTCACTCTTCGTGGCTTGTGCGTGTAGCCGATCTACTATGCGTTGACGCGGAGGATGTAGCGGGCGCCTTTCTCGGCGCCGATTGCGAGCTTTCCGAGGCGGCCCTCGCCGATCTTATGCGCGCCTGCGCAGCGGCACTTATGAAGGCATCGGATGACATGAGACGAATTTCCGGTGCGGGTCTGGTTGATGCAGTCAGACTTTCATCGGCGTCGGGTGAACCGCTGGCGCAATCTCAGGTGCGCTTGGCTCATATGCAACGTGGACTGAGTCTTGTCACGGCAGCTTGAGTCGCGAGAAAGATTCTTTTGTGTGGCTTAGGAGGTGAGCTCGGCACGCCGGCTCATCCGCGTCTCGCAACCATCTGTTTGCCCCCTGATCGGGTACAAACCTGCCCCCTCCGGTTCGGCCGGGTGTTTACAGTTGCTCCCATCAATGGCCTGGCGTCGCTAGGCAAAGAGTGGATAAGGCAATTCGTAGATGCAGATTCGATTCGGCCTCGACGCCCAGGAACTGAAAAAAGGCAAGACTGTCCCTGTTATCTGGGACAGTTCAAAGCTTGTGAACGGTCATACGTTGGTTGTCGGCATGTCCGGCTCGGGTAAAACCTTCACGCTCCGAAAAATGATTTCCCAGGCGCTGAGAACGGCCGGGCATGAAATTCCGCGCGTTCACCTTTTTGATGTGCATGGTGACCTGGAAATTCCTGGTGCGTCCGAGGTGCGCTTTTCCGAGCAGACGTGTTGGGGGTTGAATCCACTGAAGGTGAACCCTGATCCGCATTTCGGGGGCGTCCGGAAGCGCATACAGTCCTTCATGGCCACCATGAATCGAACGATGCGCACTATGGGGCCCAAGCAGGAAGCCTGCTTGCGAAATATCCTGACCGACGTCTATGCCCAGTATGGGTTCAAGCAAGATGACCCCTCGACCTGGTATGTCCAGGACGAGACCGCGGTGCTGATGAGCGATGGTCATGAGGATCGGTTGTTCCTTGATGTGCCAAAGGCTGAAAAGGACGAGGCCAAGGCCTTGGGCGCCCGTTGGAGCGGTGGTCCCCTCTACTCCTGGTACATCAATCAGAACCAGTACGAGGGGGCTGTGACTCGATGGCCGCCGAAGCTCATGTCCAGAACAAACCCGTCGATCAAAGATGCCCTACGGATGGCCCAGAACATCTTGCAGCAGTCATTTCTGGGGTCCGGTGCTGACGCTGTCACCTACCTTGAGCTTGCCAACCGATCGGCGCAGTCATACCGGAAAAAGGCGATTCAGGCGCTTCGTAAGGGTGAGGCGAACTTTGAAGATGAGGCGGGCAAGCTCGACCTGGACAAAGCGAAGAAGAAGGCAATTGATGCATTTGCTACCTACGTGGAATCCATCACCACGGGCCGAGAGCTGAACTCCCTGATGAAGTACGACAGCACTGATGTGCTCAAGTCTGTTGTCGACCGCCTGCAGAATCTCGATGCGATCGGCATTTTCAAACCGTCGCCTCCACCTTTCGAAATGAGTAACCCCATCTGGCGTTACAACATCCATGCGCTGTCCATGGAGGAACGAAAGTTGTTCGTTCTCTTCAAGCTCGAGGAGTTATTCATGGCCGCAGTGGAGCGGGGCCCTCAGGACCATATTCAGGACGTGATCATCTTGGACGAGGCGCATATCTACGCCGACGAGGATCCTGACAATCCAATCAACACCATCGCAAAAGAGGCGCGAAAATTTGGCGTGATGCTCGTGGCAGCATCACAGAGCCCGACGCACTTCCCGGAGGACTTTGTCGCTTCTGTGGCCACCAAAATTGTGTTGGGTATTGACGAGATTTACTGGAGGCCAAGCGCGACAAAACTGCGCCTGCGCGAAGAAGCATTGGCGTGGGTAACCTCGACGAAGACGATGCTGGTCCAGCTCAAGATTAAAGGCGAAACACAAAACGACTGGGCTTGGTGTTCAATAGCCTAATGGAGACAGCCAATTGAAAACTCTAACAATCGCGCTGCTTACGCTGTTGCCGCTGTTTGCAATAGCGAACCAGGCACCAGGTCCACAGGATCCGGCACGAGAGCGAATACCTGAGGCGGCGATGCTAGATCGTCTGGAACGAATTTCCTTTCCCATTGGCAAGGGAGCAATCTTGCAGGATCGCCGCGGCTGCCTGTGGAGTGTCATGGAAGGGGATAAGGCCCCTCGCCTGGTTGCTCTGACCGATGAGGTGAACAAGCCTCTTTGTCGGCCCGTGGAAGCTGAGCAGGCTCCACAGAATCCGGGACCCGGGCCTACTCAAAAATAAAAGCAATTCTTGGGGAATGCCAGGTGGTATTAAGTCGCCGCAGAAAGCCTGCTCTGGCACAATCGGCGGCGTGACGTTCTCGCCTAACCTCGACCGGATACCCTCAGATCAGGGTCGCGCCTCGGCTGAACCGGCCATGCAGTTGGCGTCCGCAGTCGATGCCACGGGCAAGAAAAACCACCGTCCTGAAGCGAGTGTTGAATGGCGACGCTTTTCCAACAGAATTGACAAATAAGAAACGATTTATGAGCGAACGAGCCCAACGCAAGTCAAATAGCCACAAACTGGATGAGATCCCCGAAGCTGTGATCCAGCAACTCGGTAAGCGCTCGGATCGCGATCTTTCGGTTGAATGTGGTTTTTCGGCTTACTTCTTGAAGCAGAAGCGTCTTGCCTTGGGTATCGACCAGTTCAAACGTGGTGTTTACCCAGAAGAAATGCTTCAGCTGCTGGGGAAGGTTACAGACCGGGAGGTCGGTGAGCAGTTTGGGTATCATATCGCAAGCGTCTGTGCACTTCGAAAAAAAATGGGCATCGCCTCCACGGTTAAGCCCGCAACCACACCAACTCAAACGCCCAACCCAAAAAAGCGCGAGATAGTTAATTTGCCGCAGGAGCTGATCAGTCAACTGGGGGTGCGATCTGATCAGGATCTATCCACTGAGTTTGGTTTCACCCTGCACTACCTGAAGAAGGAGCGGAAAGCCCGGGGTATCCCGAGTGTAAATGTGCCTAAGTACCCCGAAGAAATGTTGTCCTTGCTTGGGAAGGTAGCCGATCGTGAGTTGGTGGCCAGGTTTGGCTACTCATCAACCACACTTTCAATACTTCGAAAGAAGTTGGGGATCAAGCGGCACCATAAGGTCTGGACGGCCGAACGCATTGCGTTACTCGGCAAAATTAAAGACTCAGAGGTCGCGGCCTTGCTCGGCGGCGCATTTACAAAAGGATCGGTCGGTCAATGTCGTCGCTCCCTGGGAATACCTATTTGCCGAGGACCAAGAAATGGCGCCCCAACTGCCCTTTTCCTCTCGCTCAGTCGGGGCTTAACCACCGGGAAGATGGAAGCATTGCCAAGTACACAGCCAGGTGAGACCGGACAATTGGCTCAATATCCGCTAGTCCCTGGTTCAGAAGCCAATTCGCTTCAAGCCTAAGCCAAAGGAATAAAAAAAGCCCCGGCTCGTGCTGGGGCATTTTGTTTGACCAACTAATGCTTAGAAGCGATAGGTCAGGCCTAGGCCTAGGCCGTGTGCGCTGTTTTCATACTTGGCGTTGTAGGTGGTGTTGACACCTGGGGCAAGCGGCTTCGAATGGCTGACTTTAACGTCCTCCTCCATCAAGTAGGAGTACGCCATGTCGACAGTGATGTCTTCGGTTGGGCTCCAGCCAGCACCAAGGCTGAACACTGTGCGGTCCCCGGTCGGTATCCGTGGCGAACGGTCTTCGTTGTTGGTAGGCGACTGGTCGACCGAGAAGCCGGTACGGAGTGTCCATTCCTTGTTGAGCTTGTAGCTTGCACCGATAGCGTGGGCCCAAGTGTCGTGCCAGTTCTGTGGCTCACTGATAGTGCCAATTGCGCCAGTGCTGCCGCCCAACTGCGCAGGTACGCCACTATTGTTGACTGTGATGTCCTCCAGGCGGCTCCAGCGGGTCCAAGTGCTGCCGAGGTAAAGGGTCACGTTGTCGTTCAGCTCGTGGGTAACCGAGAAATCCACGGACTCAGGTGTCTTGAGTTTCAGTGACGCATCAAACTTGGAGCCACTGAAAACGCTGAAAGGAGCACCAGTAATCCTTGTTTTGCCCTCGAGCTTGTAATCAACCATCGAGTGGTAGGTTAAGCCTAGACGCGTGCTGTCAGTGGCCTGGACCATGACACCGATGTTGTAGCCAACGGCAGTGTCGTCACCGCTGATTTTCACTTCGCCGTCGTTCGTACCAGCAAAGTTACCGCGGACATCAGACTTCAATGTGCCGTCAATACGGTTGATGGTCGGACCGAAACCGATCGAAATCTTGTCATTGAAGGCGTAGCTGACGGTCGGCTGCAGAGTCACAACCGAAACTTTGCTATAGCTGCCGAAGTAACGGCCGGCAAATCCGTTTTCATAGTCGGTGACCAGGCCGAACGGTGCGTAAATACCAAATCCGACCGCCCATTGATCATCAATTGGCTTGACGTAATAGCCCATCGGTACGCCAACGGTAGGAACCATGTCGCCATCGAAGCTGCCGCCTGGAGAATTGCTGCCGTCTCTGCTGATATCTGACTTGGCGAGAATGGCAGCCGCGCCTACGGTCACTTGTTCCCGCTTAAGGCGTGCCATGCCGGCTGGGTTACCAAATACAGTGCTGGCGTCATCGGCAGAAGAAGAGCGGCCGGCAAAACCAGTGCCCATCCCGCTGATGCTTTGTTCGTTAAGAGCGAATCCAGCAGCGAAGAGTTGAGTGGATGCCACGGCCACAGCGAAACCGATGGTGTTCTTGAGAAGCACTTTTTTCATTATTATTAATCCTTGGTGGTCAGCGCCGACGAAATTACCAATAAAATGCTCGCAACGCCATAGCCTGTATTGCCTGTATTGCAGGAGATAGAGCGGTTTTGTAGGACAATCCAACACAACTTAGTGAGCCCTCCGTAAATATTATCGGAAGTGTTAACAGGTGATGTATGCGTTAGGGAATCACAGGACTGTCCAAATATTATCGGGTAATCATGATCTGAGCAGCCAATTGTTCTTGGCACGATTCATCGCCTCATCTCGGGGGCGCAGAAGATTCTTTTGGGCTATTGGCGGCACCAACGGGGGAGTCTTTAGCGGATTTATACTGAGTGCTCAGCGCTACCCGTCTCGGTCAGTTAGAGATGACTGGACTTTCTCGGTGGGTTGAAGCAATAACTGCCCGACGTGCCGCCCATTAGCATTGGCTCGGAGTGGATGTGGGCACGCGATAATTCCGCCCATTGCTCGGCATTTTGCCCTAGGTTTGTGAGACAGCCAGGGGCATTGTCGGCATGTCCGTACAGTGCTGCCGATATGGTCCCCGCCATCATTCCGGTGCTGATTGTTGCGGCAAATCCAAGCGCCAAGAGCGTTGCAATCCCCAAACCAGTAGCGATTGTTTTTTTCGTAACCATGGTGGTGGCCTCGTGAAATCTTTCCCCTCGAGGCTACCCATTCGGCCTGGCGGTAGCGGTCCTATCTGAGACATGTCAGGGGCATCGGTCACCAATTATGAGGCGCCTCGTTCGTGCCGGTGTGGCCTAAGAGTCCAGCAGTTGCAGATAACTGTGCGATTGACCGCGTGTCCCTCGCAATATCAGTAATAGGCAATCCTGCCTATGCAAGGCATTAGGCAAGGTTGCCTACTCATCCAGTTTTCGGGCCCGCGCATAATGCCTGTGCTTCTACGCGTCGGATGTCCTGAATGCTTCCTCTAATGCCGGATTGATCCAGAAGCCTTGGAATGAACGGAAGAGCTCGGCTGCTCCACGCACGTACTGCAATGCACTCTCGACGCAGATCCAGCGACGTTGATTCTCTTCAGCTGCTCGACCGGTCATGGCCCTGCCAGAAAAAATATCAGCGACCAAGTCGCCGGGTTCTGTTAGGAATTTGATAAAAAAATCAGGTACAGCGAATGGCCAGCCGGCGCCGTGCTGAGTCAGCCCCAGGCCGGTTAGGGCCTTTCTGTGTTCCCGGCCGCGGGCACAGGAGTGGCCAATCTGGAGCGTGTTCTTTGGGATGGCGCCGTTGGTGATTCCGCCAAAGCTTCCAGGACGGAGCCGATATGCGTTGTCTCCATAACTTGTGCTTCGATGCTCACCGCCTTGACTCAAGAGCTTGGCATGGCGCTCAGTGTGAGGCCTTAGTACCCTTCGATTATCTGCCTTACACAAAATAGGATCGCGGGCAAACCACAGGCACGGTTCCCACGAAATATTCAGCTGCTGGCGCGTCCGACTTGCCCATTGCAGTGGGGCTGGGGCCTTCGAGAAATTTACCCATGGCACGCGGTCCATCAACGTCAGTCCCAATCGGTCCTCGAGGGCAATAATTGTGCGTTCCAAATACGTGGATCTGCCTGGAGATTTGTCGAGGAATGAATCATTGGTCAGGTTTAATACGAGGCTTCCAGATGCCGAAATTTTCGGCACGATGTGCTCAAGGACCTGGCAGATAAAGTCGACAAATTCACTCGCCGTAGGGTTGCCATAAGCTCGAGATATTTTCAGGGGGAATGGCGGGGATGTTAGGACGAGTTCAATCGGCTCATCGAGCCCGGCCAAAGCGTCTGGAGAAGTTCCCCACAAGGCCAGGCCGAGGTTGGTGCTGAACCCCAGCAGGGTGACACCGGGCGAAGCTTTGTTCAGGCCCTTTTTAGCCTTCTCGGTAAGCTGCCATAGCCCTCTGGTACCTTCGACCCTTTCAACCACTCCAAGTGCTTTGAGCGACTGCTGTTGCCAGCGGATCGATCGCCGGGTTGTAGAGTGTAAATCGCCGGCGGCGCCGATCGGGCTCCGAGCGTTCATCACATGGTCAGGAATCTCGGCCGTGCGGCCAACGATGTGATAAAGCTCATCGTTGCTTAGAGGGCGGTTAGGGTTTGCCATAAAGGCATTTTCAACATGCTCGAACAAATCGAGTTGGATTTTTGCCGGGGGAACAGTCATTGGGGTGCGGCCTCGCGTTGCTAGGCTGAAGGTGCAGAGTTGAATAGCCCGCCGCGGTGACCGATGCGGGCGTATGTATGATCGAGGGGTTAACAACTTGGGAGGGGGATGGCTCTGTCTCGCCGCCTTGAGCTCGCCAAAGGAGTGAGAGGTTAAAAGGCTCAGTCGATCATACGGAGAATGGCATTCTGCTCCGGGTGGGATTTCGCTTCGGCCTGGACCTTAACGAGTTCATCCTCGTTGAGCGGCCGTGTTCCTTCCTCGGCACTGGCGTCGATGATGAAGCCGTACCTGCCGCTAACGGCATCTTTCAACGCAAAGTAGTAATCGTGCAGCATCAGGTTGCCGGCCTCGTCTTCCTTTTCGATGGCAGTGGAATTGCAAGCCGAGAACGCCATCAGGTTAGCGACAAACGAGGCAGCTTCCATGGTCATACTTTCCTCACTATGCCCGTATCTGACGACCTTCTTTGCGCCCTGATCTGGAAGGATCAGCGCAAATGCGCCATTGAGGTACTCACGAATTTCATAGCTTCCCCCCTGGTACTCGCTGCCCAGGAGATAGGCCATGGCGTTTAGCACCATCTGCTCCCACGCGACGCAATACACACCCAGTTTTTTATGGAGTGCATCGGGAGTAGTGAGGGTGGTGGTGAAAGGCTGAGCAGTATCGATTTGTTGAGACATAGTTAGACTCCCTTGAGCAGTGATATGTGGAGTCACGCTCTCACAGCTTTCCAATATGCAAGCAGGGCTCACCGGCGCAGCAGCACTTGCGCTTTTCGCTTGTGGCCGTAGTCTTGCCTCTGGATTGACTTTGCGTGGTTCCTTGTACGTCTGGTACGCACATGGAGAAAAGGTCGGTGGCCACACCACCACCTATGACTTGAGGGAATATGAGATTGACAATGATCGAGCAGCGAACGACACCTGCGATCAAAATTGCCCAATGGCGGACCTGGTTGAGTGGTGCGCTCCCCATATTTCTCAGGGTATTGCCGCTCTATTTCTTGGTTACCTTCCTGGCTGCGATGATTGCAATTGTGTTGTTGCTGACGGTGGGCAAGGCCGCCTTTCACGTCTTCAGCTTGGGGAGTCCCCTCGTATTTTTTGTGTTGGCGCTGTGCTGTTGGAAGGCAGGGGCCATCCCTGGTTCGCAGTTGTTTAAAAAGGCTATCGGCCCAGGCTCTCCTTGGCGAAACTTTTTCAGGCTAGCCACGCCTCTCGCACTGATTATTGGCGGTCTGCTAAACCTCGTCGCGTTGGGGGCAATGCTTAGTTCCGACATCGCTGCCTGGCAAGCGGGATCTCTCCCTCGGTTTGAAATTCCTAGCCAGCTGTTTGGGGAAGGGAAGAGGAACCTCTTGGTTATCCTCTACACGAGTGCAGTCGAGCAGCAACTCAGCATCATGCCTTTGTTTATCATCATGGGCGGGAAGGTCGAGCCCTATCTGGTTGGACTTGCCCCTACAAAACCGGACACCAACTCCCCGTTAAATTGATGCTGCCGCCAAGCGCCTGAACTCCCTCGGTGAACGGTAATTCAAGGCGCTGTGCGGATGCTGCTCGTTGTAATGCTCGAAGGCAATTGCCAAGTTACGCAACGCCGTTTCTCGATCCGGCTTAGGCATGTGCGCCACGTAGTCACGCTTGATCGTTTTCACGAAGCTCTCGGCCATGCCGTTGCTCTGCGGGCTGCGAACTGGGGTGGTCACCGGCTGCAAACCGATCTGTCGAGCAAACAGGCGTGTCTGTTCGGCGGTGTACGCCGAGCCGTTATCGCTGAGCCATTGCACCGGCGTGGTCGGCAGTTGATCACCGAAGCGCTTCTCCACGCTTTCCAGCATCAAGTCGCGGATATCATCGCCACTGTACCCGGTCGGGCTGGCGACCCACCCGATGGCTTCGCGATCACAGCAGTCCAGGGCAAAGGTCACGCTCAGTTTGGCGCCGTCCTCGCAGCGGAACTCAAAGCCGTCCGAGCACCAACGCGTATCGCTGCTTTCCACCGCAATACGGCCTTCGTGCCGACGCGGCACGCCGGGTTGTTTGATCCGGCGTTCAAGTAGCAGGTTGTGATCACGCATCACCCGGTAAACCCGCTTCACGTTGATCGCGGGTAGCAACTGGGTTTCACGGGCGCGACGCAGCAATCCCCAGACTCGACGGTAGCCATAGCTGGGCAGTTCGCTGACCTGTTGCTGGATTTCGGCCACCAACTCAGCATCGTTCACAGGTCTGCTTCGCCGTATTTTGGGCGATACCGATTGCTTGATTCGAACCGTTAATTGCGAGCGCGCCACACCGAGACATTCGCTGACCAGCTTCACTGGTCGTCCCCCGGCAACAAGGGTGAGTGCGCAATCCATTTTCGCGACCGGGCGATCTCCACGGCCTCTTTGAGGATTTCTGCTTCCATCGTTTTCTTGCCCAGCATCCGTTGCAGTTCACGGATCTGCTTGAGCGCATCGCTCAGCTCGGAGGCCGGCACCACGGCTTCACCGGCACTGACCGCCGACAGGCTGCCGTCCTGATACAGCTTGCGCCACAGGAACAGCTGGTTGGCATTGATGCCGTTACGCCGAGCCACCACCGAAACGCTTTGCCCTGGCTCAAGGCTCTCGCGAACCATGGCCAGCTTTTGCTCTGGGCTCCAGCGGCGCCGCCGCTCCTGGCCCAAAAGCTCCCCACTCTTATCGTTGCTGTTAGTCATAAACATAACCGTTTGCCTATCCCTTATCGTAAGGGGGAAACGGTGTCCTGTCTTTCATGGGGCTCGTTCACTGGTCGCCGCGATGATGTCCGGGCGCGTCACCTGGAAGAAGGCCAAGTTGTTGCAGGAAGGGCTGTCGAAGCGCGACAAATTAATTCTTGGTCCCATGCGGCTGTTGGTGATCTGTGGCGTTCTTCTGCAAGCTTCTGCGAAGTGGTTGGACGCAACCACGAACTCACTTGGAATGGCTCTGCTTCTGGTCAGTATTTGCGGCTGGTTGTTCTACTGCAGCCTTGTGGCATCAGCGGCACAGGATCTAGTACCGGCTGAGCGTTGAGATTGTGCAGGCGAAAAAAAACCCGACACAGTGCCGGGTTTTTTTTCGACCACGCTTTCGCGAGGGTCTGTGCTTTAGCCTGGTATGCCAGTTGCCTGGAAAAACTCTGCAGTGCAGAGTGGAGGCGAGTTAGTCCTTTCGTTCGGGGGAGCCCTACTTGATGTAACTATCTCTCATACCATCTGCAGCTGCAGTTGTTATTTGGGACTGAAAACATCCCGAGGCACCGACTGCGGACCTCGCTGACCAGGTTTATAAAAACCTTGGCCCGGAACTACACCGAAGTGTTGAGTTCCCGCTTACTGACAGCGGCAGCCATCTGAACGTCTAGAATTTGTTCCTGCTGGGCAGGGGCCAATGACTCGTATTGGAGGCATTGCTAATAGGAAGCGGATAAATACGGCGGAGCTGATGCCAACACCTGAAATCAAACCAGGTCACGGCAATGAAATATGGATTGTTCGGTTTCCTGTATGAGCGAAGCGGCTTTAGCGCGGCGAGGTTCAAACAGCATTGAAAAGTGTCCCGGGCTGAATCCTAAAGGTTCAGGTAGGGTCATAACGATCGAATGAAGCGCGGGGGCGTGCTGCAAGCAGCTTGGCTTTCGCCGATCTGGTAAGCAAGCACCAGAGAAAGAGTGAGCATAATGCCAGTGGGCCTCTCTGTGAGCAAGCAGTGCCCTGGAAGTTTCGATGGCTTTCAAACCTGTAGGGGTCGGGCATAAAAAACCCCTGAATCAGGGGTAATGGTTTTCATCGTTGCCGCGAGCGTTAGCCACGCAGCCAGGAGTCAACGGTGCCAGCACCGTACTGCTCTTTCCAGGCTTTCAGGCCGCGGTGGTTACCGCCCTTGGTTTCAATCAACTCGCCGGTGTGCGGGTTCTGATAAACCTTGACCACACGTGCGCGGCGGATTTTAGGAGCTGCCTGCTTCGCGCCAGTTTTTGCTTGGGTAGGGTCAAGCAGGTTGATAATGTCGCGCAGACTTTTTTGATACTCACCCATCAGCTTGCGCAGCTTGCCCTCGAACTCCAGCTCCGTTTTCAGGCGGTCATCGCTGCTGAGCTGGGCCAAGCGGCTTTGCAGCTCCTTGATAGCATCTTCGGTTGCACGGAACTCGTTTAGCAGGGACATCAGTTTTCTCCTAGATGCCTTCAAACCAAGGTTGAAGGGGTAAACGCAATTGGACCAGTTTAAGATTGATCCGCTGGGCCATCGGACTTCATTTATAGAATCTTACACCTGGGGAAGGAGATCAATCAGGTAGTTGACGCACAAAACCGTCGATGATTCGAACAGTACTTGTTGATCATCAGCTCGCACGCAACAATCGGACTTGCATTTTCAGAACTGGTGTCACCATGACGTCAAATATTGGAGGTGCTCTATGACTACCGAGTCTTTCAGTCAGGACCTAGCGGCCCTGGTCAAAGCCGTTCCGACTCTGCATCTGACCCCCGGCGAGCTTGACGGGGTACCCCGGCGATCTTTGCCGGTAATGAGCCTGTATTTCGCTGTAGATCTACTGAGCTCGGTCACCGGTACGCCGCTTTGGCGGTGATTGCGTTTGAACAGCTGGCGGCGGGCGCTGAAAAGCCCGTTACTGCACCGAGCAAGGCGGTGCAGGCGGTTACTCTGATGTGCTCAGCAGCAGCCCATGCCGATCTGGCGCAACGCGTCTCCTCGGTCTTGTCCTTGCAACCCGAGCTGGCATCGAAGGTTCCCTTATGGACCAAGTTGGTGGTCGCGGCCGTGTCTCCCTTTATGGTTGGGGCAGAAAACGAGGTCCCAGAGCTTCCGAGCTCTGGAGGCGTTGCTGTGGCTAAGGCCCAGACCGAACTGGGAGCCAAGGATGCGATCCTTGGATTCATCTCATGGCTATCCGACTCGGGTAAGCCAGGCGAACAATTTTCACTTGAGCGGCTCGCGGAGCTCGCAGGCGATTGGGAAGAAACACATGCTTGAACAACACACATCCGCACCTGTGGTCTGGCCGGACTTTACGGATTCCGCGCCGGAGCTGTTGACCCTGGTAAAGCGGTTTCTTGAAGAGGCCCATGTAAAGCACAAGCTCCATCGTGGCGAGCCCGTGAAGACAACCAGCAAAGGGACACAGCGCCTGATCTCGTGTGATGCGGTCCTCTCGCAAGTTCAGTACAGGCCGGACCGCTATAACGCATTGCGGTTTGATTTCAGTCTCTACATGGGCCATGGATTGCATGGGACGATCGGAACAATCAGCGTGATATCTGCGCTGCGGCAGGAGCTTTTGTCTCGGGTGGGAGCGGTGGTTGACCAGTCTAAATTCTCAATCATGGACACAGGTTTTGAAGCGGTCCTGAGCAACGGTTCACTAACGGTCTCGAGTGAGATGAGGCCTGCCGGAGCAGTGCTTAAAGCTCATTTATGGGTTCGTGCCAGTGCTCTGGACCCGACCCAGCGCCCAGAGTATTCTTTCGGCTCCTAAAGCATGACGGCAAATTGATCTGCCTACATGAGGCCACTTGGCCACCAGCTGTGTTACAGCAACCATCAACCCTTGCGGGCTCTTTCCCGCTAGGGGAGGGGCTCGTGAATTTCCATGGAGTCCCTCAATGAATAGTTCCCAATTTCTTGTTTTGGCGGCAATAGTTCTGTCCGGTTGCGTTGACATGCAGCCAATTGTGAACTCTTCGCTCGCCGTCCCTGCTCGTGTCGTTCCGGTGTGCCAGCAGTACGGAGGCTCATACCCGTGTCAGTGGATTGAGTTGACATCTCAGCATACGAATCCCGTACGGCCTTCGGATCGTCGAATCGTCCTCTAAGCGCAAATCAAATTTTAAACCCATGCGGTGCTCACATCCCGCGTGGGGCGTGGCATCGCTCTAATCTGGAGCAAAAACCATGAATTACATGCAATTTCCCAACGGCAAAATTTGGCCAGTCCACCTTGATCGCTTGACTGCTTTCGTCGAGGTCGACCTGGATGCCCTGCATGATTTTGACGTCGACGGTCTGGTCAATATTCTTCATGACCAGGCCATTGGATCGCCGGCACTGCGCAACATCGAGCACAAGGCCATGCACGCCAAAGGCAGTGCTGTTGTGTTCCAAGTTGAGGCGCATGTGGAATGGTCCGCCTTTCCTGGAGCGGCCTTGCCAAAGGAAGTGGCAGTTCATGAAGTTGTGCAGCAGTACGCCACTGAACTTGGTTGGGGAAAGGTCGAAAGCACTCATGCGCTGCAGTCCTTCGGGACTGCTTATGGCGAGGAGCGGGTAGTATTGGGAGCCAATGGTCGAGAGCTGAGAACGCCGGTCAGCGGCCCAGGATCCTACGTGCGAATCGTTCAGGCAGGGTTCGAGATCATGTATTGGAACTCCGCTGAATGGGCGTCGGCACCGGAAGAAGTCATGGGAGCAATTTTGGGACTTGCTGGTCAGTCGGCAATTTGTCGGCTTTAGCCCGGAACATTACATAGAAATCAAACCCTCGGTCGCGTCAGCGGCCGGGGGTTTTTTGGTTTCAGGTCGTGGGCCGGTGCTTCGCAAGCTCGAAAAGGCCCTGCGCGATTCGCCATACGGACCAAAAAAACCAGGTCGTGAGGACGACGTAGCCAACGCCTACCTTGACGGTAAGTCCACCCAACACAACCCAGAGTAGGCTCCAAAAGCAAAGTCGGGCCTGGGTGCGAAAATGTGTGGCAAGAACTTCATCAGGACATTTTCTGTGGAGAAGGGCGACGACTGCCCCCACTAAAGCTGTGACCCCGAAGAAATATCCGGAGATGTAGAGCAGGTAGACCAGCAAAGCAACTCGCTGAGTAGGCAAGGCACGGGCTATGTGTTTCGCGACCGACATTAGTACTCGTCCATTTTCCAAAGCAGATGTGCAGTGCGGTAGTGAGGTCTCCACACGAGTGCACACCATAGTCACATCCTCACACATCCGTGTTGGTCGAGTCGGCCCCGTCCTAGGGAGCAAACCCAAGCTCGTACCTTTGTGGCACCTGAGACCATAAGCGTCATCTTTGAGTTTTGGACACCATGATGCTGAACGATCAAACATGTGAAGTTATGGGCGACTCTTCCGATGCCGATCACTCGCAAGAATGGGATGGTTTCAAGTGGGCCTTCTGGTTCGACTCGGATGAGAAAGGTTTGGCCCGAGGGGTCCCGGAAGGAGAGCTCAATGAGTTTCTTATCCGATTTGGCGGGTCTTGGGTAATCACGCACCGGTATTACAGAAGACCTGGTTACGTTGCCTCAGTGGTAGTCGAGCTAGTTGGAGGCGCGGAGGCCGCGTGCCGTGACACCTTCATTGGCGAGGCCCTTCGGAAATTTATTTCCCAGAACTTTGGGCTCGACTGTATCTACCGGGAATATCAAGGCCACGACATAGGTGAAAGGGATGGCCGATGGTACAGCGACGTACACGACCCCAAGTTCCCAGATGTCCCTGCAGAGATTGGAGCCGATTGGCGACTCGATCCGCGTAGGCAATCTGCGTCAGAGCAGGCCCAGCGCCTGCATGAGGGGAGGTGCCCGATACATGGGATCAAAATGAGCTTTTCTGGCATCAGCATGTGTGACGATCACCCCCTCGTTGTGAAATGCACCCGGCAAGGTTGCGGGGTCATTGGGCACCAGGGCCGCGGTTATGTAACGAAACTCGCTAAAAGAATCGCCGGGAGTTGCTCATTGTCGTGTGGGTAACACGAAGCATCGAAATCCACTCAGTGAGAACCTTCAGCTCTGGCTTGCCATTTAAAGGCATTTTCAACCACAAATAACATCTGGATGCGCTATGAAAAACGCAAACGCTGACGGCGAGACATTGGTGAACGAGGCCGGATCTACCAGGGGATCATTTGTCCTGATGTGCAAATGGATTGGGGGGTTAGCGCTACTCTGTCTCATCGGCTATCCAGCGGTCTCGGCACTAAACAAGCCGTGGCAAGTGGCGTCCGTCGATGAAATTCGAACCGTGATCGCCGAGTCGGCCTGTGCGAAAAAACTGCTTGCCGATGCGAACAGCAGCGCTCAAGCAATCACGCATAGGGACCTGAAACATGTAACGGATCTCTGTCAGCCGGTGGATCAACAGAGCAAGGCGTTCAACTAAATCCAATTTGCACTTTCACGGCCTTGTGGTCTCATTTAGAAAAACCAACGAGAGGTCCAAGGATGAAGTCCATCGGATACACACTGATCGCTGCAGCTATCGCTTCACTGGGTGGATGTGCCACGTACGACGGCGCCAAAAAGGCTCAAGTCGACGGATTGGGAATGGCACAATCTGCGTCAGTGCAATATGAATTTCGCGCGGCTGATGAGATGACCATCAAGCACGCAAACAGCCAACCTCAGAAGTTTGCCAGCACTGCGACGGCAACCGATAAGGTCTTTGCGGTAATGGGAATGCCGTCCCTGAAGGCAGCCCCGGCTGGCTCGTTCACAGGCACCCAGTTGCGTCAGTCGACTAAGGAGGAAACGATTCGCTACATGTCGACCGACTCTTCACGCCCCAGCTCAACTGGTAAGGACCTTGAGGCGATTGGCTTAAACGCGATCGGTGGAGACGTGGGTGGCGCCGGCATGGTGCTGAGCCTGGTGGCTGGCTCCCCAAAATTCGACCCGCGCATCACGCAAGGTTATGTTGTCTGCTTTATGCCTAAGGTCGATGGACAGGACATGGCAGCAGCCGTGGCAGGGTGCGGGGCGAAGATGGAAGCCATGTTTGCCAAGACAGTGGTCGACGTTACCAAATCGTATGACCTGCCAAACGGACAATTCCGGTTGGGCAAAATTGAGACCACGGCTGGCATGAAGGCGGCCAAAGTCTTCATGGGACACCGAGGTATCCTCGCTGCAGACGGTTACGCCCCTGTAGATCGTGGTGGCTTCCCAGCCCTAATCGTGGCCATCCCGGTAGGGCACGAAACCACGAATGGCTCGGCCTCTGGCTCTCTCTTCGACTCGATGGTGCTCAAGACCCGTGGTGAAGTGACGTCTGAGCAACTGGCTACCGCCCTGTCCAAGAACCTGCCGAAGGATACTGCTTTTTATCTGCCTGACAGTGAGCGTGGTCCATCTGCGTTCTATTGAGACCGGGTCTGCCAATCCGCTGGATTACGAATTAAAATCGCCCTCGCAAGAGGGCTTTTTTTGGGCCAGCGAAATGCTGACTAACCATCGCTTCTGGGTAGAACGAATGCTCACCTGTCGAGCTTCATGCCAGCGATGGCCAGCGGTACTTGGTAGATGGAGACGGAGTTAGGCGGGCACCATTTCTCTGGACTGTATGGCGGCTAGCTGGTTTTTCACGCTCGCGATTAATAGCTCCAGTTCGTCCAGGCCATCAAGGTATTGACTCATCCCGTGTATGAGTTCTTGGTTGATGCTTCGATTATTCGCTCGAGCTTTCTCACTGATTCTCTGAAAGAGAATATCGGGAAATCTTGCCGTAAATTTTGCTTCATTAGTCGTCACGTTTTTTGTCATGCGTGCTCCTGTTTGTTTGCAAACAACCATGGATCCACGGTTGTGTTGAATTTAAAGACTCATTTCGCACACCTAGTTGAGGTAGCCGACCTCATATACGCCCGTCGGCAATAATCAATGATTCTCATCATTGGAATTTTGTAATTCGCCCCTGGACGTGGCCATCAATGGACCTCAAATGGCGGGTTGCATATTTCAAACTGTCGGCATGATTCAGGTGATGAAAACACCCTGGAGGTTGACGTGACGAAAAGTGAAATATTGCTCATGAGTGCCGATGACTACATGTCCGGCTCTCAGCTTCAGTTCTTCCGCGAACTGCTCAATACCCGTATCAGCGAGCTCCGTTTACGTATCGGCGATTGGAGGGAAGAACTTGAGCGTTTGGAGAACGTCCCGGATCCTGGTGACGCCGCGACAATCGAAGAGCAGCGTCAAAAGGTAACCAGCTCGATCCGACGTGACTCATCGGCCCTGAGTGAGCTTGTGGAAGCTCTCACTCGAATTGACGAGGGAACCTACGGGTACTGTGAAACTGGGCCTGAAATCGGGTTACGCCGGTTGCTGGTACTGCCTTCGGCCAAACTTTGCGTTGAAGAGCAGGAGCGCCGTGAGGCCCGCGACCGCCATCGCGCGAAATTTGCAGCCTGAAGTTTGCGGGGGTGGCACCAGCACAGTGGTGTGTTCAACCCCCGCTTCCGGAATCGTGAAGAGTTGATCTAACACAACCATCAGTCCAGTTAAAGGGGCGAACCGCCACAAGCGTGGTACGCCCAGAGGTGATAATGGCTATTCAACTGTCAGACATCGGCACCATAAACATGAAAGACCAGACCGCCCATAAAGCAGAGCTGCTGTTGATGCGCAAAGAAGCCCGCTGCGTTCTTCAACTTTTCGTCGAGGAGAGGCAGAAGCTGAGATCGGCCGAACGCGCAATGGGTATGTTGGATGCGAAGGGGAAAGGTCAGGGGCTCCCAAGGGATGACATTTTTCTCTATCAAAGTCACTTGGCTCAAAGCCGTTTTTTTGCCACTCGTATGAGTAATCTGGCGGTTACTCTCGCCGCCTATGGCCACAGGTTAATTGTGCTGCTAGACGCGCTCTCACCAGTCTTGAAGCTTGAGCAGCGTCTAGATCTAATTGGCGCACAAGCGAAAAGTCTACCTGGTGCCGGATGGACGAAGGCTTCACTTGTTCAATTAGTGACTCGGTACAAAGCAGAAGATTCTTCTTCCTGCAGCAGAGGTGTAATAGGGCCCCTTCTGGCGTGTGTGTTGGCGAGTCGCGGCGAGCTGATCGCGGTTCAGAATTCGGTGCGACAAGCCACGCAGATCCACGACCCGATACTGCCCTCAGTTGTTTCTCTCATGCTGGTTGCCGCACGGTAACCGAGCCTGTTTGAGGGGCTGATTAGCCCCTTTCGGTTTCCGCGGCTGAGTATCGTCTCCTGCACTAGATACCACTGCAGGAACAGCCATGCTCAACCTCAAACCGCTCTTCCCGGCTATAGCCATCTCAGTCGTCCTCTCCCAGGTTGCAACCTTTGGCGGGCTTGCTGCATTCAACGCCTTGCAGGGCGGTCGATATCTCGATGACAAGGTGGCCGCTGCTGTTGACGGTCTCATTGTCCAGCGCGAGCTTAAGGAAATTGAAGCCTACGCCAGTGCCCAGTATGCCCGGTACCCCAATGCAGTCGACACGGTGCCAAATGACGCGCGCGTCTACGGTGATCTGAAAGCGCGGTTTACCCTGGCCGAGTTCTCTGACATGGAATGTCCGTACTGTAAAAAGCTGCACCCAACAATGAAGGAAATTGTTGAGCGTTCTAACGGTGCCGTTAACTGGCAATGGCGACATCTACCTCTACAGTTTCACAACCCGGCCGCCAACGATGAGGCAAGGGCCTCCGAGTGTTTTGCAGAGCAAAAAGGCAACAAGGGTTTTTGGGTCTTTCTCGACCAGGTGTTCGACCTTTCCGCCGGCAACGGGGGCGGGGTAAAGGACTTGCCGGCGCTGGCCAAACGACTCGGTGGCGACAAGGAGAAATTTAAAGAGTGCATGGCCAGTGAACGTCACAAGGACCGTATCAACGAGCACATGTTGATGGGCCAGAAGATTGGCGCCACCGGCACGCCTGCGACGATGGTCATCGACAATCTCACAGGTGAAAAGGAGTTTGTTACAGGGGCTCAGCCGGCCAGCACCTTCATTACCGTCATGAAAAAAATGATGGTCAGCGAACGCGCGGACGCTCAGGCCGATGAGCAAAAGCGGAGGGGTGAACAGGTTGATGGTGGGGCAGTTGTAAGCGAACAAATACTGGGCTACGGCGCTCGAGGCATTGCATCGCCGGTGGCAGAGAAAACTGCCCCGGTGGCGACGGCTGGCGAGGGACAGGCCGTCGGCACAGATGAGCAGTAGAGCAGCATTCTGAGCAGCTTTCTCAGGAGCAGGACTTGCATATTGGCTCTCTCGGTTGATTCTGAGGGAGCCATTTTGTTTGGAGATAAAAATGTCACACCAATGCGTCATAGCCATTCTGGGGACCCTGCCGGTCCGCGCTTTACCCTCAAGAACCGTTGACCTATACGCGCGAGCATTTTCTGAGTTTCAGCTTCAGACTGGGCGACCTCCCTATCGGATGCCTGGCTTGGCAATTGGGATGAGTCACTGCAGCGAATGCGGGGCCCGGGTCGAGCCAGGCCCGGTGATCGACGAGATCCTTCTGCAGATGAAGGCCCTAGAGTCTGATCAGGAGTATCCGAAAATTGTTGAGGGGGCGATCGAAGAGTGGGCTCAGCACGCCCGGGAGTCACTGGTCGCGGCGGATAAGGCTGTCCCTGCTCATCGAATGGAAACGGAGGGAGGGGCTAATCACAGCGATATCCAGGGTGCAGCCGGAGCCACTGCTTAATGAAAAAGGTCAACTCCCATCCGCGCCGGTCGGCATTTGGAGCGACGATCATCAGGCCCCTTGCCTACGCCTGCTTCTTCTATTTTGGTGTGGGTGATCTGTTTCCCGCCTTTGTGCGCCGGCTAGGCATGTTGGAGGCGTCTTCGATTCTTTCGGGTGCTGGTGTGGCCTTTGCAGTGCTCTGCGCCGTGCGGGCGCTTGTAGGGGGTCTCCGCTGGATTCGGATAGGACGTCTTTGGCAGGTTAAGGCCCTTTTCTCAGGCTTTAGTGTGGACCCTCGGGAAGACCTTAGAAAGATTCCCCCATTGAAGGGCGAGTTAAGTGAATCGAAGAAGGTTGAGCTGCTGGCGCTGACCAAGATGGCAAGGGGGTGGGGGGAGCTCGAACACGAATTGAAGGTTCGCGGATTTCGCATGGTTCCCCATAGCCTAGATCTGTGTCTTGCTACGCTGGACTCGAATATCGAGGTGCTATGCACAATGTCGAGTTTGGGATTCGGCTCAAGCTACGAGTCGCTCTGCAAACGATATGGGGCGTCACCGGATCACCTGGTACCGCTCCGTCAGTCGATATGAGACATCGGAGATTTAGGCACCCTGCGTTTGTTTGGCCGCCATTTTTGCTAAGTAAGCATGCTCACGCATGAGGCCTATCACGACTTGATTGACCGCCAACTGGTACTTCGCGCGCGTGGCCGCGACGTATAGCAAATTGAGCTCGTCCTCACGCGACCCATGGTCCATCTGAGGGTCCAGCGGGTCCGGGAAATCATCCATCAGTGCGACATTGTCAAACTCAAGCCCTTTCGAACGGTGGGCTGTGGCCAGGATGATGTCGGCTTTGTCCTCCTCGTTTACCGTCATCGCGCGCATCTGCCGAAGGCGGGCTTCAAGGTCGTCGTAGGCGCTGATGATTTTGATGGCTCGGACCATTTCGCGATCTTTCGTTTCCTCTGCGATGGTCAGGTACTGGTGCCAGTCGCTGAACTCTTTCAATAGCCGTTTGTTTTTGACCTTGTCAGTGCGGCCTTCGCTGAACCAATACAGGTCCTCGATGCTCGAGATCTGATACGAATCAATTTTTCCGATCCAAAACACTTTTTTGCCGGCGGCAGTGTAGTCCAGCGCTGAAAGAATGACCCCCATGACCGTACGGTGGAGCAACGCGGGACGTTTGGCATCGCTGTCCAGGGATGATCGAATTTTAGTTCGAGCGCCGGCCCCTATTACCGGTATCGTCTCGCCTTTGAAACTTAGAATGATGTTGGCAAGGGCGGCTGTTGCTGGCCCAAATCGAAACGACCTGGTCAGGCGAAGGTCAACTGCATCGTCGAGGTCGGGATCATCCAACGCATTGTCAGAACCTCTAAAGCGATACAGTTCCTGGTGCCGATCACCGACGAAAATCTTCCTGCAGGATTGTTTCTTGATAAGAGCCAGTGTCAGGCCGTTCAGGTCTTGGCTCTCATCGGCCAGGATGACATCGTAGGTTCTACTGAGATCCGGATTGCTGAGCAAATACATCTTCAGGTAACCGTCGTGCAACAGGGGTACCGACGTGTCTTCAGGGTCGATCATCCGTTCCCAAAGATACTCTGCAGACTTGAATACGTTCTCGATGAAGCTTGGTGGCATCTGCGAGCCCTGCATCCTTTTGACCATTGGGAGATGGCTTTCATGAAAGGTCTCGAGGGGGCTGCACAAAAAATTGTTCAGGGTATCGACCACTGCCCTTACCACGGTCCAATCATTCGTATTCAGTACCTTGGCCATATCCCCAAGCCGCAGCCCGCCCTCAAGCTTATGCTCGAATTTTGCCCTATAGCCCTTGTAGGCCAACTCGTGTGTGGTCGCGCAGGTCACGTGTTTCGGAAAGCGTTTTTTGGCCTCGTCCCTGATGGCTTTGTTGTAAGCCAGGTACAGGTACTTGAGGCGGTTATGTTTTCGCGAATAGCCTTCGAGGGAGGTCGTTTTGGACGCACCAGCAAACGCTCGGAGCCTTATGAGCGGCGCCGTGCAATTGAGAAATTCCAGCTGCTCCGATGTCCAGTTAATGTCCACGGCCGTTCCCCTAGATTTGATCAGGCCAATCTAGCAAGGGGGCAGGAGCGCAGGTGTCGAGACTGAGCCAATAGGCGGGCTCGATGTACGTAGGGTATTTGGCGCCGTGGGCGGGCATCAATGGCGCCCCGCGGCGAGCTTGAACGAAGGGAGAATGGGCGGTCCCCACTTTTCGTGAGCCTCCAATGTTCAATGATTCAAACTGGCAACTGATCGTGCAGTACCTGGCCTACATCTTCCTGATGCCGCCCGTGGTCATCCTGATTATGGACAGGTTGGTTCAGACGTTTGTCCAGAGCGTTTTCCCCTTCTACGCGGTCACAGGTGTTCTCGGTACACCCATTCATGAAATGGGGCATGTGTTGGCGTGTTGGATGTTCGGTTTGAAAATTACCAAGATCCGACTCTACTCACCCGATGCAGCCACGGGACGACTGGGCTATGTAGCATTCAGCTATCGTCCGTCCTCAACACTTAACGCTGTCGGTTTGGTGGTGCAAGGTGTGGCTCCAATCTTTATGGCATTCCTGCTGTTTGAGTACCTCTTTCCATTTAACCCAGCCGTGGTTCCCTGGGTGGATAGTGACTTCCATCCATCTGTCTTTCTGGACGGTGTGGCAGGTGCATGGTCCTTGATTTACGGGAACCTCAGCAACGGCGTGAAAGGCATCATGTGGTGTTTGGCCGCCCTGATCATCGCGATGCACTGCATACCTTCTTGGGCGGATATTCGTCTGGCCTTAAGGGGAGGTGTGGTGCTGCTGGTTATCGCGCTTGCTGCGTCATTCCTCCTCAAGATGGATATCGCGAGTCATCTTCCCAGTGTGGTGCGTAATGGCCTTGCTCACGGCCAGAGCGTGGCGGACGCGATGGGCATGAGGGCGCTCGAGTGGATTATTTACGCGGTGACCATGGTTACGACTGTGGCTGTTGCCGGTGTAGCTTTCCTGCTGGTGGTTCCCTCGCTTGCCATGATTGTTATTAAGCGCTTGCGATTCGGCAGGGTAGATGCAAATCACCTTGCTGGAGGGATTGACCTTGCCGGCGGGGGGCGCACGGGTGTGGGACTAGATGCTCTTGGCAGGCCAGTAAACATTGTTGCCGTCGAAAATAGGACTCTGGAATTATCGCCGAGAGTACCTGGTACCAGTGTGGATGAACCACCCAGCGGACCAAATGGTATCGGCGAACCTGCAGACCAAGCAGGTTTGCCCCGGACGTAGGGCCTATTTGGGGCCCAGCGTGGGCAAAGCTCGCATACAGTCTTCTTACGTTCTTAGCGAGTGCCATTAATGCGAGTTGTCGTACTGCTGACCCTGCTCCTGGCCTTACCCGCATCCGCTAGTGACCCAGCGTCACTTGAGGCGAACATTGCAGATGCCATCTCTCGAGACGACATGGACGCTGCAGGTGTGGCGTTGGTCGAGCTCAAGGAAATGGCTTGTAGCGGTAATCCAGAGGCCGCCGCCAAGATTGGTCGGCTCTACCTCTTCGGAAACGGTCTCCTTGGGCGGGACCTTGAAAAGGCTAAACCCTTTTTGAGGTACGGAGCAGAGAGTGGGACCCCACAGGCAGCAGCTGATCTGGCGATCGCGATTGCAACAAACACAGCTGCTGAGGAACTGCGGGAGGCGGCAAAGTGGGCGAAGGTTGCACGATACATCGACGGCGAGGGCGCTTCAGATGTCGTTGTTCAATTGGTCAACCTGGCCGCAGCTGGTACTGATTTAACCGAAGGGGTTCAGCGAGGTGCTCGCTGGATTCAACTCTACCGAACTCGAGGTGTAAACGTTGAAGGATCTCCTTGTCAGCCTGGGTAGGTATGTGAAACCGGGATTGTGCATCACCGCTGTAGCGCTTCTTTTCAACGCCCTTTGTCAGATCTTGCTACCGACGTTCAAGCCCCTGATCCTGGTCTATGGATTAGCGCTGCTGTTTGGCTTTCTAATGGTTGGCCAAGGCATCGTTCGATGGGCAAGCTCCTGGATTGATGGAGGCACCAAGCGAGCCGGCTTCAAGGCCAGGTGTAATCATCTGTGGTCCATGGCTCCGCAACTCCATGACCATAGTCACGACGGCGTAATGCAGGATCTGACAGTCCAACCGCTGCCAGACGATTTCAGTGGGCAGTGCTGGGCATTTGGGATCGATACCTCCGGATACCCCGGGTACGAAGCGGTAGGTTACTTGCTTGCCAATGGTTCAATGCTGCACCTCGCTGTGGTAGCAGGGGTACGTGGTAAATGGCACATCGATTCTTACTGTCGGGCAACATGCACCGTGGAGGGGGCAGTGTTCACCATCCAATCTATGTGTGGTCCGCTGAGAGGCTGGGTCGGCGTAGGTTCGATGCTAGGCGTTAATGTGAGTCAAACCGGGGATGAGGGATTGCGCGGGGGGCCTTTCGGATACGTTCGAATTTCCAAGTGCGGTGTGCCACAGGTACTTCAGCGGTTTACCAGTTTGGTAAGTCCCTCTAGGTGATTACGGCGTTCACCACCCAGATAAAAAAGAACAGACCTTGTCAGCAACTGTAGGAGTTACTGCTAGGCAAATCCCAAACGCCCTGGCGATTGCGGGGTTTGATTTGACATGGTGTTCTCCGAAAGTGTGGAGACCATGTCCCCCAGTGGGGAAATGGACCCCACTAGGTTGGTAATTGGTGCTGATGATTGCCATCAGCTGGACTTCACGCCAAGACATCCTGGACGCGAAAGAATCTTTTTGAGGATATCACATGTCGACTGCTACAAAGCTAGCCCGGGCAATCTGCGAACGATAGTGCCGATGGCGCTGACTGGGGTGGCTCAGCTATCGCGTTTTTCTTGAAGACAGCCTGACCCTGATTTCATCGTCGGTGTCACACACTGCGCTTGTGGGGCTAACCCCAACGACGCTTCGCACGAGGTAAGCGGCCAAGATAAGATACAGAAACATGGATGCTTATTTCGAATTCTCGCTAAAAGCAATCAGAGCGAACCAAATTATGACGGGGCGAATGAAGGCGAGCACGCGGACACCTTTGATCGATCTGACTATTTCTCTTCATTACTCATTTGAATTCTGTAATCTGTCGGTCCGTGCGATAAGGTAGGATGAAACTACGAGCTTGAATTCCCCGGTGGGCGCAGGCCGAAGAGGGAGATCAGATCCCCAAATTCACGACGACCTTCCCCCAGCAATAGGAAATCCTCAGTCGTCGGCTGAAGGCCATGCATCACCTTCGAATTGACCCGCTCAAGCGATGCGGTCAAGTCAAGTAGACGTTGTAGTTTGACCTTTGTCTCGGGGGGCAGGACGTCAGTGTCGAACATGTGATTCGCGCCCATCTTTACTCTGTCTGGCGAGGAACATTAGCCTACGAGCCTCCATTTCAGCGCATGCACCCTGGTCAAAGGTCGGTGGTGAAACGTCGAGGTCACCCAGTTCCTCGAGCAAAAATTCCATGTCGTACCCAGCGAATTTGTATAGCTGCTGCAAAGCCACTTTGACTCGCTCTTCCCGACAGCCTACAACCCCGCCGACCAGAAAATCATTGATCAGCTCGCATGCTCTTGTGGGCTGGAGACCCACGGCCTCCATTTCAAGAGAGCTGATTCCAGCCTTAGCTTCATCACCACAGTAAAGCTCAATGACACCAGGCACGACACCGATTACGACATTGAGGGTGTTGGTGCCGGTGGCAATTCCTATCTCAACAGGTAGCGTTGAGTTCGCTGATGAGTAGCTGGTTACTGCGATAGCGCCGTCGATGCACATAAACCATCCATAAGCTTCATACAATCGGCGCATTATCCCGATGTCGTAATGAAGAGAACTTCCGAATTGGCCCCCCTCGCAGGGACCAACTCAGGTCGTCTGTGGTGTTGACATTAAGGGCTTTCCACCATCATCCGGCGCCGTTCCCTTGCAAGAAGGGTAGCCAAGGCACCCCCAAAACGAGCCCTTAGGACCTGGGCGTAACGACATTTTCTTCTTCTTGCACTTAGGGCAATTCACTTCAGATATGACGCGCTCCGGCTTAGGCGTGCCGTTATCAGCTGTCGCGTCCTTAGTTCGAATGCTTGAAAGGTCGGGTTCAGGAGGCTTTCCTCGCACCTTGGTGTCATTGCATGACGCTGTGCACGCTGGATACTTCGTGCATCCCCAAAAGGCTCCGGAACTGGTCGTCCGGCGGCGGAGAACTCCAGAGCTGCAGATCGGGCAACTGACCTGGTCACCGAACATCTCGGATTTATGATCTGCCATTGCTGCAGAGATGCTCGGGTCACCTTTGATCTTTTCGACTTCGCTCGTGAGTACCTGGTGTTGGTAACCCACGACGGCCAAATACGATGCTTTGCCGGTGGCTATTTGGTCCAGAGCGCCCTCGATCATCTTTGTGAAATCGTAGCTAACGAAGCTGAACCGGCCTTTCAAAATGGTGATCACCCCAATGCCGAGGGGGGTAGCGAAGAGTTTTCGGCCTTCCTTGCGGATGTACTCGCGTTTGTAAAGCGTGGCCACAATCGACGCGAAGGTAGAGGGTCTACCAATCCCCATGGACTCAAGCAGCTTTGTGAGTGATGCATCCGTCAGCCGGGGCGGAGGCTTTGTGGCGGTTGTGAGGGCATGAACCTCATTGCACTGGAGTCGGGCTTGTTCCTGAAGCTCTGGGAGCGCCTTGTCGGAATCGTCAGCATTGGCCTCGTCCTTGTCGTCTGCTGCGTCGTCGGGGGTTAGCGCCATCCACCCCGAACTCAATAGGACTCGACCTTTTGCCAGGAACTGCAGGTTGTGATCCTTCACTTTTACGGCCGAGAGGAGCAGAACCTTGGTCGCATGATACCGGGCCGGAACCATCTGGCTGGCCACTGCGCGGAGCCAGATCAGCTTGTAAAGCTTCATCTCGTCGCTGTCAGGTGCAAAGTCGGACGGTGGAATGCCGATGGCTGTCGGTCGAATGGCTTCATGGGCTTCCTGAGCGTCAGCCTTGGACGCCCAAGTGTTACGGGTCTCAGGCACAGCATGTCCCTGTCCAGTGAGCCACGCACGAATTTCCTGAGCGGACTCCTCAGCAAGGTTGGGACTATCCGTTCGGTGATACGTGATCAGGCCTGCTTCGAAGAGCGCCTGGGCCTTCTTCATGGTGTGATCTACGTCCATGCCAAGCTTCACACTTGCAGCCTGCTGCAGCGTAGAGGTCGTAAAGGGGGCCGGTGCCTTTCTGTCTTCCTCCCGACTATCAACCTTGTAAACCATGAATGCTGGCTGGCCTTTAATGGCGTCGGCGAGGCTTTGTAGATAGGGGGCGTGTGTAAACAGGTCGGTTTGCTCAACCCCCATGGCTGCTTGTAACGGCTGGTGTTGCCATTCAGCAGTCCAAACCGCTTGTCTGCCTGGCCAGGGAAAACTCACTTTCAGTTTGTAGTGATCAACTGAGACGAAACTGGCGATAGCCTGTTCTCGTTCTACCAGGAGCAAGAGGGCTGCAGACTGCACGCGGCCAGCGGATAGGTTGACGCCGGCCCCTGATATCTCGGTCAAAAGCGGAGAGACTGTGTATCCCACGATGCGATCAAGAACTCTGCGAGCCTCCTGGGCTGCCACCAGCATCATGTCGATGTCGCCGGCCCTGGAAATCGCTTCAGTCAGCGCTTTCTTGGTGATTTCGTTGAACTTAATTCTTCGGTATTTTTTTGGCTTGAGTACCTCCCTCAAATGCCAGGCAATGGCTTCACCTTCCCGATCAAGGTCGGTGGCGAGGTACACCATATTTGCCTGCTGGATTGACTTCTTGAGGTTGGCGACGACCTTCTTTTTGTCCTCACTAATCTCGTAGTCAGGTACGAAATTAGGGGCCTCCACACCCATCCTCCTGAGGGGGAGGTCTCGGAAGTGCCCTACGCTAGCGGACACTTTGTAGGAGTCCCCTAGAAATTTCTGGATTTTTTTAATTTTGTTGGGTGATTCAACTATTACGAGATCAAACACAATGCTCAGCCCTGGGAAAACTTAGAGCAACATTGCCTTCTGACTTGGAAAGGAGGGGGGCAATTTGCCCCCTATTGGCGTTACTTACGCAGGCGTGCAACTTCTTCTGCGGTGCCGGCATTGAGCACAGCCCGGAGATGAAACCGTTCGTGCTCAGTTTCACCTTGACTGGCCATTGCTTTCATCTCTTGCGATGCCGTATCGGACAGGTTGAGTGCAACCATCAATTCACACTGGCCGAGTTTTGATAGTTCGGTTGCTGATACTGACCTTGGGTGGCGGCCGTTACGTTTACCGCTCATACATCACCTCATGGATTGTCGTTTTCGCACTTATAGCCTCTCACGTTTTAGCCAACTGCAACTATTGGCTGACTCAGGGTGCGCGTCTTCGACCAGCGATCAGGGCGACTCGCGCCGGAGCAGTAACCCTTTGCGGCCCGATACCTGTGACGCTGAGGTTTCGGAATGTCTTCGTCTTCTAGCATTTGGATGTGCGTTCAGATTGATTGTTCTGTGCACCTGGAAAAACTCTACCTATCCGCTGCGTTGGGCGGGGCGTGCAGCTGCGCGATGCATTGGATTTCGAGATTCCTCCACGGGTGTTTGCGGGTCGCTCCTTGAGGTCGTGGCCTGTAACGCTGCCCAAAGCGGCAGTGGAGTGAATGAAGTACTCGTAAAGCTCGATACGTACGCCTCAAGGTCCGTGGAGTCTCCGACAAGCATGGCTAATGTAGGCCCAAATCCAGACACTGAAGGGGGTTGCACTTTCCGAGAAGAAGGTACTGTAGTGGTGTGAAAAAAAAAGGTGAGTAGATGAATCGTGCAATTGGAGCCTGGAGTGAGAACCTCCCAGATGCACTGAGAGGGGGACGCGTAGTCCTTTCTGAGCGCGACTTGGCAACTGAAATTCCTGTCCCGCTACATGGCCGGGGTGACCAGGTTTTCTTGGCCAATGGCTGGCTTGTGCCCGTAGATACCAAACGAAGAAAAAGCGAATCGGTCTACATGAAGGACGTGATTCAGTTGAGCGTCTACGCGTTCATCCTAGCTCGCCAGTCGCAATCGCTGTTTGGGCGAAACTTACCAGTGTCTGGGACAGGGTTCATACGAATTTCGAATTCAATGCGCACCGTATACAAGCCCGTGACCCTACTATCCAGTGCGCAAGTGATTTCGCTCTGGAACAGGTATTGGATGCTGCGAGGGGAGGGGTTGCGTGCTGCGCCCCGGCACCCACACGAACGGGCCTGTGTATCCTGCCCGAAAAGATCGAACTGCCCGGTTGGTCAGAGGATTCGATAAGAAAGGGTAAAAAATGGGGGTGGCAGAAGGTTCTTCTGGCGCCCCCTGTGTCTCTGCGCATCAACTGGCCAAGCCGAGTACCTGCTGGCTTTTATCACTGTCAGGCGTATCAGCGGAGTCCTCCTGCCGATGCTTCGAAACCTCGGTGGAGATCGACATGAATCGCTCGTATTCGTCGATCGGAATCTGCACTGAAATGGTTCCATTGCTTGCATCAATAGTCGCGGACTCGCGCATCAACTTCGAAAGCCCGGTCATTGTCGACGTCATATTTGTAATCAGCTTCTTACCGATTCGTTTTGTCGGAGCTGAAATGTGGCGACTGGTTAGGCGAATCTCTGGCTCTGGCTTCGCTGCGGGCGACGTCTGATCAACGGCCTGGTCTGGCGTGGTCAGAGGATCATCCCCGGCAAGGGCTGCCTTGGCCAAAAGTTCAGCGTGCTCCTTCTTGCGCGACTCATAGGCATCGAGAATGATTCGTTCGCTCCCAGTGCCATATTTCCGCCATAGATCAAGAGCGAGAAATGGTTTGATGACGCCCTTTTCAAGGAGTACCTGGATCGAGTCTGGCAACAGGAGCAGGCGTAACGTTTCACGCACGTGCGTATCGGTCATGCCGATATGAGAGGCGATCTGCTCATCCGGCCAATTGAAGTCGCGCAATCGCTGGTAGCCATGCGCTCGCTGGATAATGCTGAGCTTGAGCTGCTCATTTGAGGTCAAAATTCTCACGCAGGCGAGCTGATCGTTCCCCTTGAGTTCAATGACTGGCAATCGCTTGATGGGGGCGCCACGCGAGGCGGCCAATCGAGCTGCTCGGAGCCGGCAATGTCCATCCCGTACATAGCAATGTCCGTCGACGACTTGGACTTCGATCGGTTGAAACTGTTCGCTTCGGGCCCAGGCGAGCGCCAAACGCTCGATGTGCTTCACGGTATCCGGCCGGTCATAGTCACGAAGGTTGAAACCCTCTTGTTCTTCGATGAGATCAAGGGCCAACCACGTGAGATTGGTCTCCCCGACGTTGCCGGAATTTCCTGACGCGACAGCTACCTCACAGAACGTGCTCAGGTCATTGGCTGGGACTTGGTTGTGGGCAATACCCTCATTGTTTTCGTCGTACTGATTTTGATCCGTCATCGTCGTAATTCGCTTGTGTAGGTGTGAAGCGGCGGAAGGCACTCAGCCGATACCGCCGGCCCGAACACGAGAGCGATGTTTCAACGAGTCCCGGTCATGCGTTCTATTGCGGCGGGTGTTCATCGAAGTGCTTCTTCGGTTCTTGCTGGCCACCTTACCGCTGATTGCAGCTTTGCATATTGGGCATCCGACCCACCAACGGTTGCGAATAGGGCCTGTGCCGGGCTTGATTTTTGGTACGGTCCCTGAATCACAACTGGTGGGGGGACGTTCATGGGCAGTGCAGGGCCAACCGCGCAAATTGCAAAACGACTTCGTAAACGGGTCTCCCTGAGATCGTTGATCTCTGCTCATGAGGCAGTCACCAGCAGCCAAGAAAATCACGGGCAGAACGAAGAAATGGACAAGGCAGACGTTACAAGAAGTATGAACAATGTTGGATTGGATCTGCAGCTCAGATCGAACCGCTTGCATGCTCTTCCAAACGCAATGAAGGAGGGATCGAAGGGGACGTATCTTAGGGGAGTGCGGGTTCAATACCTCGTTACCGTTGAGATCGTGTTTGGGGCGCTGATTGGTGTGATTCTGGGGATGGCCACCTATGACACCCGGGCCTATTGGTGGGTGATTCATTTGCTTCTAGGCTAGAAATTGCCCGGTGTGACCGGGCTTATGCCCTGATGGTGGTTTCTCGTCCTATTTGTAGGAAAGACACTTCCCACGAAGAGTTGCGGGGACACCTTGAGGGCCGCCCAGGGCAACAATTTCCCATTCGCGCTCGGTCATTTCCATGCCAGCGCCACGACACAGCTTTCGATATGCTCGTTCGTACTCTTCCTTGGTGGCATTGAGCCCACTGGAACGGGGCGCGGGAGGTTGAACAGCTGGTGTGAATGTCAGGGCCTGGTCAATAGCCTTGTTCATTCCGTGATTTAGTGCGGTGACCACTACGCTGTTTCCAGCACCCTGTCCGGAACGCAGTTCAGCGTAATTACCTTGGGTGGTCATTACCGCATCATCGCTGCCCATCACGTGTTCGTACGCTGGCTTGCGAAGAGCAGCGCCGCCGCGGCCATCATGCCCCCAGCTGCTGTAAAACTCGTGCGCAACCCTTACGGGCACGTACACCGTGGCGTCTTCAGCGATTTGGTCATAGGGGTGTTTGTGGGTGCTGGTGCAAGCCGTAAGAAACACAGCCGCCGCGATAGAGATTGCCTTTGTCCGGACCATATTGCCCTCCCGTAGTGTGTGAGAGGGATCATATGGACGTGCAAACTGCTGGTGTGTTGAGTCCGACCCGCGAAGTGGTATCGATTCAGGCACCGCCTTTCCGACATCTAGACAGAATGCGTGCATCAGGAGGACTGCATGCAATTACTTAGAATATTAAAGGGGCTTGTTACACGCACCCCCATTGACGCTGGGCGTGAAGGCAAGCGCAGTCTTACCATCAACCAAATTCAAGAGCTGGAGCTTGAAGATCCCGAGTTGCAGAAGTATTTGATGCGCGGCGACGAGGCTTCGCTCAAGTACCCACCTTTTCTGGTAGGTCTGCCAGCAAGGGTCCCGGGAAAATTCCTTCTGAATGCACACGCCGCAAAGGTGCGCTCTATTGCCAGCGGTATTGGACTCCCTCCCAGGGAGTTCAATCGTTTGATCCTGCCGGTTCTTGATTCCTTCGCTAGCTTTGCGCACATGCTGCCAGCATCACAGGCGCATCATCACCGCGGGGCTGGTGGTCTCCTTGCGCATTCCCTTGAGGTTGCGGTGCATGCTCTGAATGCGTGTCAGGTGACCAGCTTTGACCATGATCGGTTTCCGGCTGATCGCATCAAAAGACGAGATCGTTGGAACGCAGCCGCAGTCCTTGCAGCGCTTATGCATGACGTAGGCAAGCCTCTTTACGACTTGAGGGTGACCGATGCATCGGCTGAGAAGGTCTGGCAGCCGGTCGCCAACTCGATCCCTGAGTGGGCACAAGAGAATGGGGTTGAGCGCTATTTCTTTCATTGGAATCCAAATCGGCATGATGTCCATAAGCATCTGTCGACAACAATGATCGATAGGCTTCTGCCAAAAGAACTGCGGCTATGGCTCATGGAAGCGGGGCAGGACCTCTATTTCGCAATGGTTAATGCGATCGCCTGTGATGACGAGAAAAGCATTTTAACGGGGCTGGTCATTAAGGCAGACTCGACCTCGGTAGAGGCTGACCTCAGGAAGTGGGGAGGTGATGCTTCTGGCCAATCCGCTTTGGGAATTGGCGTGCCCGTTTCGTCGCTCGTGGTCGATACGATGCGGCATCTCAAAAGTATCGGCGTTTGGCAGGTCAATGAGGTTGGACACCGAGTCTGGATCATCGGTGATGGCGTCTATATTGCCTGGGTTCAGGGCGTAAAGGACATTACGGAGGAGCTGAACGAAAAGGGCGTCAAGGCGGTACCGCGTAGCGCGGATGCGCTGGGTGAGGTGCTACTTGACCACCATATCCTCGAACGATCGCCAGATGGATCGATTTATTGGTCGGTTTTCCCTGATCTGCTCAGTGAGGGGCGTCCAAAGCCGATTAAATTGAAGTGTGTCAGGTTGGCAGCATCCAACCTCCTTTTCCCCTTCGAGCCGGTACCACAATCCATTGCGGGTGTGGTGGGTGAGGGCGGCCACGAAACCAGATTTGCAGCGAATTCCAATAATGGGGCGGTTACGTTACCCGGAGGGGCAGTGGTTCCACAAACTACTGATCCACTGGCGGGTTTCCCAGCTCCAGTAGCGAATACTCCGACGACTATGGAGCCGATGTTTTCCCTCGGCGACGCTACCATTGATGCCTTTGCTCCAAAACCTGCTGCGGAAATTTTCAGCACGTCCACTTTAAGTGTCCCTGATTTTTCAGGTCCCGCTGGTGGGACCGACCCCTTTGGAAATATCGCGCCGACACAGGCTGGCTCGAGGCCAACGGAAAGGGCGCCGAAAACGGTCAGCGCACCATCGGCTATGCCTGGCGATCAATCCGCTCAGTCGCCTCGGACAAAAGCACCAAAGGCCACTCTCGAAAAGGTGGCGCCGGGTTCGTTATCCGCCCCCGAAATCAAGATCGTGGGCGCTCCTTCCTACGCAGCGACAACAGAGCAAGGAATTGTTGTAAGTGGCAAGCAGCAAGTCGCGCTCGAGGGCATTAAAATTGGTGGGCGTGATGCGCCATCGCCGAAGACAACGGCTGCTGGAAAACCGAACAAGGGTGGAGGCCCTCACAAAGGTGGCGCGGACAAACGGCAGAGCGGTGACACGAAAGAAGTTCAGTTGCCCCAAAAAGGCGGGCCTGCTTTTTCACTGCCGGAGCTCGCTGATGATGCGCGCCTGTTCCCTAGGCCGGCTGCAGATGAATTTCCGTCGTCAAAAACGCCGGCTAAGCCAGCACCAGCGCGGCCAGCGTCAGGGGGTGTTCACGATGGAAATGGAGGGCAGCCTTGTGATCCAGCGGAGCGTGATGCTGAGTATGCCTACAACTATGCGGACATTGACGATGATGTCCTTGAGCTCGCAGGTATGGCGATTCCTAATCGGTCGCTGAGGGCCGCAGAGGCCGAGCAATACAAAATGCCAGCAACGACCATTCGACCTGGTCCGGTGGTGAGCGAGGAGGATGACCAAGCTGAACCGTCTCGCCCTCGCGTAACTCCGGAACCGGCGTTGGCCAATCCACAGACTAAGGCAAGTCGACAGGGTGGGGAGGTCAAAATGATCATTCCGCCGGAACTGGCGGGGATGGACGAGTTTGGCTTTGGCGACTTGCCGACGGATATTTCGCTGGAGTTCATTGGTGATCTGCCGACAGGTTC
The DNA here is from genome assembly GCF_000408945.1 of Pseudomonas sp. G5(2012). Taxonomy (NCBI): domain Bacteria; kingdom Pseudomonadati; phylum Pseudomonadota; class Gammaproteobacteria; order Pseudomonadales; family Pseudomonadaceae; genus Pseudomonas; species Pseudomonas sp. G5(2012). Next base: position 81,470 of record NZ_APIO01000001.1, on the reverse strand, counting down.
CCCGATATCAGTGAGCCTTCCCAAAGGCATGGAGCGCGTTTTTAATTCTTCAGGTCTCGATGTAGCGGACCTCGAGGCAGGCCCGATCTCAACTGAGCAAATGTCGCATTCGGTGGTGGGGGATTCAACGCATCTCGACTCCCCAAGGTACGAGTTTGACCTCCCGGTGATGAGCTCGAGTGTGATGCTGCCGAGTATCGATTTCGATTTCGACTTAGAGCCGCCACCCGACCAATTCCCGCCCGCCCAGTCGATGCCTGATTGGGTCGAGGAGCCTTTTCAGGACGTAAATCTGGAGGCTCAGGTTTGGCTTGAGGCTTCTGCGCCAGCGCCAGCGCCAGCACCGTATCCAGTTTCTGCTCCAACTCCCGCTAGGAAGGAAGCGCCGAAGGCTGATTTTGGAAGACCGGAACACCGTGGCGTTGCGCCGGGCATCAGTGTTTCGAAGAGTAGTAGTGCGCCATACCCAGACATCAAGGTTGGGCAACCGAGGAAGCCGCGGGAGCCCCTACCGAGCTCTCCTGTCGAATGTCTCCCGCTGCCAAAAGAATCTTCCGCGATTGATGTGAGTTTTAATGGATATGAGTGTTCATCGAAGGACGCGGTCGAGTACGAAGAGTTTCTTGCTCTGACACCGGATCTGTCCAAGTCCTTGAGGTGGTACGCATCGAACATTGACAAGACCGTTTCCATGGTGAGCTACAAGCCAAACTTCGAGTTCACCAGCGAGGGTTTTGTTATCGATGATCTGCCGAAGCTGCAGAAGGCGATGTGGCTTTGGGACGATTTTACCGGAACCATGACCCGTAGAGCGCCCAAGAGCGTCATGCTGAATTGTTACCTGGGGGCTATCTTTGAATACCTCACAAAAGGGAAGTACAGACATTCGTTAGCTGTCGCAAAGGATCAAGTTGAGGCGGAGAACTTTCGACGTATCGCTACAGCTGCACTTGCGCTCTGCAAGGAGTCGGAACTGAACGGAAAGCGGGTTGTGAGCATTCAGCCAAGAAAGCTGAGTGATATTTCCAATGCCCTGCAGGTTGATGAACCGACCCTGAAGAGGGCGCTAATTGCGACTCATCAATACCTCTTAGTCAGGAACAATCACGTCATCGAAATTGTGGACTGATAGCGATGAGTGAGTGGGCGTATGAGATGCCATGGAGGCCCAATTTTGAGGCCTTCGAGGCGAGTGGTTGGGTGCTGGGCATGGCGGCTACTAGTGCTGTGCACTTGCTCACCGACCTGCCGCCTCAACCATTCTATTTGTCATTAATTGTGATGGGTGGATTCGCGCTGCGCCGCATCCCCGCGGCCGTACACCTGTATCGGGTAAAGCAAGGGCTTAAGGCAAAGCCGGCTGTACTGATGGGGCAGGATGAACTAATTGAGCAGATGCTGAGAAAAAGGGGAAAGCTGTTCTTGGGAACAGGGTTCAAATGGACTCAGACCGAGGGGCAGCAGGTATTTGAGTTGCTCAAGCGCGACATCACTAAGCTGATGCCGAAGATACCTGATGGGTTCATGGGCTCTCCCTGGATTCATGGCATCTCTATGCAGCCGGATCGGCCAATCGAGATGCAGGAAGACCTGACGTCGCTCCATACCCTGATCGTAGGGACGACAGGCTCGGGGAAGACCCGTGAATTTGACATTTTGATCAGCCAGGCCGTCCTCCGTGGTGAGGCTGTAATCATACTTGACCCCAAGGGCGATAAAGAGCTTGCTGAGAATGCCAGGCGTGCCTGCGAGCTTTCTGGGCGTCCCGAACGGTTCAAATATTTCCACCCGGCCTTTCCAGAAAAGAGCGTCCGGATCTCGCCAACCAAGAACTTTGGTCGAGCAACCGAAGTTGCATCGCGCATTGCAGCGCTGATGAAGTCCGAGGGTGGCGATCCATTCCAGGCCTTCGCACAGATGGCTCTGAACAACGTAATCCAGGCGTTGCTGTTGTGCGGCATGCTGCCGACCCTCGTTGAGTTGCGTCGTACGCTCGAGGGGGGCTTGGCGCCCTTGGTAATCCGTTCGATCAAAGCATATGGAGAAAAAGTCCATCCGCATTTTGAAGCGCTCGCTCGTGCTGCCCTAAGTAAAGCCCAAACAGATGAAATGAAGGCGAAGGCCTTGCTGGGGCTTTATCGAACCGAGATTGTGCCGCTGGCGCCAAGCTCGGATCTGGAGGGTCTGCTCTCGATGTTTGAGCATGACAAGGCTCACTTCGGCAAAATGATCGCATCGCTGTTGCCAGTTCTGAACATGCTTACAGCGGGGCATATGGGCCCGATCCTATCGCCGAACATGGATGATCCAGATGATGAGCGTGAGATCACTGACTCCGGCAAGATTATCCAAGGGGCCGATGTGCTCTACATGGGGCTGGATTCGCTTTCCGATAGCATGGTTGGTTCGTCCATCGGCTCGATCTTCTTGGCCGACCTGGCGGCAGTAGCGGGTCAGCGCTACAACTTTGAAGATCCGGAGGAACTAAAGCGCCGGCCAGTAAACATCTTTGTTGACGAAGCAGCTGAAACGGTAAACGACCAACTTGTTCAACTGCTCAACAAAGGCCGTGGCGCTGGTATGCGGCTGTATGTTGCAACGCAAACAATTGCGGACTTTGAGGCTCGAATGGGCTCGCCTGCGAAGGCGCTTCAAGTATTGGGTAACTGTAACCATGTAATTGCTCTGCGCGTTACCGATCAGGAAACTCAGAAGTATATTGCGGAGATGATTCCGCCGACTTACTACAAATACGTCATGCGGACTCAGGGCAATACCACCAAAGATGATCCACATATGCACTCACTTAACGTAGGTGAGCGACTAATGGATGAAGAAGGCGAGTTATTCCCTGCTCAGCTGTTGGGACAACTACCTAACTTAGAGTTCCTGGCTATTCTGGCTGGCGGTAGAGTTGAGAAAGGTAAAATTCCAGTTCTAACCCGTCCTAAAAATTATGAAAAAGCAGTTGAGCGTGCGAAACTGCTAGTTAAAGAGGCTGCATAATCGTGCGATCCCGTTTTGAAGCAGTTACGCGTATGTTGCCAAAAGATGATAAGGCGAGAATGGTTCTGAACATTCTTGAGGCTGACTGGCCAACTGCAGTGGAGATCGTTCCTGCTGCTCTGGAGTTAGCTGGACTAGAATCGACAACACCCCAATGTGTGGAATTGCTCAAAAATTGCTTATCTTCTTACCAGTCCTACCTGGGGAAAAATGATCGAGCGCGTCTGGTATCGTTTCTTGAGCCTTTTCTGTCAGGCGTTACTGCATTGTTACTTCAAGATCCTACGCCTGAAGACTCAGTGTTGGAAATAAAAGGTTTGCTCAATGGCGTGGTAAAAAATAATGGCAGCGCTGGGGCACGGACCAAAATCGAAGAGATTCTAATGCCAGAAGGTTCTTCTATCGGTCGTGTGTGGCGGGACATTAAGGAATACTAGCATGGCTGACGTCGAAGAAAAGATGCCCCAAGGTCTCTGGGCGACTTTGGTGTTTATCTGTATCGAAATTCTTCTGATCGTGTGTATTGTCCCGAACGAGTTTATCGATATGGCGATTCTCAAGGAGCAAGACTGGGGCGAGGTGCTCATGGGAAAAAAACAGCATGATGCGCTGATTAATAAAACAAATATACTTTATAGTAAATTAAATCTAGAAACGGGTCTAAATCAAACAGTTCAAAGCTTTTTTGTGCCGACTGCTGAAGAGCGAGAGAAATCAAAGGCATGGGAAGGTCTTGGTCGGGTGTGGTTCTCCTTCATTGGAAATCGCGGCGAAGCGTTGACAAAAGTGATGTATCACATTTACTACCGTCTGTTGCTCTTGCTGATGTGGCTGCCATATATGGCTGTAATCCTCGTCCCGTCAGTACTGGGGGGCTATATGAGCTGGAACATCAAAAGATACACGTTCCGCCATACCTCGCCCTTCCTCAATACGTACAGTTCCAAAATCATCGCCTTCATCATTGCTAGCCTCTGCGTTAGCTTCATCGCCCCGGTGCCAATCCCGCCGATGATTATTCCGGTAGTGATTATCACGCTGCTTCCCATCGCCTGCAGCCTGTTGATTGGTAACCTGCCAAAGCGTCTCTGACTCACCAAATAAAGGAAAGCCCCGATTTCTGGGGCTTCTTCTTTTGACCCTTTTTGCGGGTCGGATTCAGTCCAAAACGCGCGACCTAGACCTCACCATGTGCTCAATGGTTGAGGTGTCTCATGAAAAAAGAACTTGTTGTTCCTCTCGCGATTTCGTCGCTTTCCCTTTTGGTTGCCGTGGGCTCTTTTTTCCTGGCAAACCATAAAGTTAGCCAGGCCGTAGACCTGTCAAGCCAAGTCAATGACCAGCTCTCCAAGGTTAAGCCTTGGGCGTTCAAGCGTGACGTCCTTGATTCAATCATTGATGAGAACAGGATCACTGCGGCGATTCGAGGAAAAGATTCTTCTGTGCCGGAGAAAGCTCGTGTGCGAGAGGCGCAGCCGGCCAAGATTGATCGGCGCTATGGAGATCCAAAGGCCCAATTTACGCTTATTGAGTACTCTGATTTTGAGTGCACTTTCTGCAACCAGTACTTTGCTGTTCCTAAAGCGCTCGCCGACGGATCCAGAGGGAATATTTCCGTCATTTTCAAGCACGTCCCTATCCATGGTGATGCATCGCGCCGAGAAGCGTACGCCGCTGAGTGCGCTGCTGCGCAAGGCGGGAATGACGCATTCTACCGGATGGCAGGCGCCATATTCAGTTCAACACCTGGTAATGGTACTGGTACAGAAAAGCCACTTAGTGTTATCGCCGAGAGTATTGGGCTTGACGGAGTTGAGCTATCCAAATGTATGGATAACGAAGACTTCTACGCCAAAATCAAATCTGATTTTCAAGAAGCGATTGATCTTGGGATTAACCAAACCCCGACAACGATCGTTCGCCACAACGTAACAGGTCAGCAGGTCAGATTAGACGGCGCTGTTACTCCTGAAGCTATCTTGAAAAGTATGTCTAAGATCGCGCAAAGTCCTGGAGCTAAAAAACTAAATGCAGCCTGTTCGCATTCCTCAATATGTAGATGATCCACCCCATCTTCTCTTTTGGCAGGCTGATGAAGTTGCGCCAATTGGAATTGGACTTGTTTTTGGTATGTTCACCGGCTATGCGGCTATTTGTACTATCGGAGGGTTCTTGTTGACCCGATGGTACAGAAAGTACCGTGATGATCATCCTGATGGATTTATGGTGCACATGATTTATTGGTTTACCGGGTTGACTGGGGCGAAGTCCAGAACGATTCCAAACCCATTTATCCGTGAATTCCATTGAGGCAGTTATGCTGTTTAAAAACTTCAAGCAAACGTTCCGCGAAACGGTTTCGGAGAATAAGTTTCTCCGTGGCTTGGTAGTCGCGTTGATTGCAATTGACCTGTTTGCGATCATCGGATGGCTTAATAAAAGCACTGTTATCGACATGCAGCCGCCGACCTTGACGGAGCGTGCTTGGGTCGACGAGTCATCGGCCTCCGATGAGTTTGTCGAAGGCTGGGCGCTTTACATCGCTGACCGACTCGGCAACGTAACTCCGTCGTCGTCGAAAGTGATTCGGAAGTCCATTGAACCATTGCTCGCTACTGAGATTTACCAGGACGTAGTTAATAAAATTGAGGCGCAAGTGCTTCAGATTCGCCAGGACAGGGTGACTCTGAAATTTAACGCAAAAGACGTCTTGCGAGATCGGTCCAATACAAGAAAGTTTTACGTGACCGGTCGCTCGTACATGACTGGGCCCAATGGTAAACCCGAGCCGAAAAATGTCACCTATGAACTTGATTTGCGAATTAAAAACTACAAGCCCGTTCTGACCTATATCGACACGTACGAAGGCGCACCTCGAACTGAAGATGTAATTCGCCGACAAGAGAAAACCACCCAAGCTCGTAAGCGTATGGACCAGATTAATAATGAAAAGTAAACAGGTGAAACTAGCGTTGATTCTCACTGCGTTTGCGGTTGTTCAAACGGTTCATGCGCGTGAGTTGAATATTCCTAAAATGCCGACGGCCTCGGCAGAGACACTGGTGGTCGATGCGATGCCGAAGTCGGTTGACCCCTCTGACTATGGTCTGGAGGAGGGAGAGGCGGCCGCGCATGCTGCCCTGGATCAAGAAGCAGCGAAAAAAGGCCCTGAGTCAGCCCCGAAGCCGGCTCCTGAGCCAGTTTCGAAGCCGACGCCGCCCATTGCCGCGAAAAGCGCGACCATCCCACCGGCGAAGAATGACACCGACATGATGAAGGTGTCCGGTGGCGGCCGGGAGGGTGACCTTCAGGCGGTACCTTCGTCGGTGGCCAAAACTACTAAGGGTGGTGAGGAGTCAGTTGCGATGGTTTCCTCCCTGGAGGATGTCGTTGTTCAGCCGGGCGTTAACACCATCGTTCCTGTAGCTATTGGTCACATCAACCGAATCGTTACGCCATTCGAGAACCCCATCGTCCAAACCGTCTCAACGAGCACGGTCGAAATCAAAGGCAACGTTCTTTACGTTTCAACCCAGGACCAAGCTCCGATCGCGATGTACATCACGCCGAAGGACGATGAGTCGGTGGCCATCAGCCTGACACTGGCGCCGCGGAAGGTACCCCCCATTCAAGCCAACTTGATACTGGGACAGGTGCCAGGGTCTGGTGGACGTGCATCGCCAGGCGGCATGGGTGGCTTCCGCTACTCGGGCCAGGCCAAGAAGTGGGAGGAGGGGCAGCCCTATATGGAGTCCATCAAAGGGATCATGCGATCTCTGGCTTTGGGTGGCATTCCAAGGGGGTTCTCCATGGGCAAATTGAGTCGAAGCGACACGCTCCCTGCCTGCTACCAGGAGGGTATCGCTTTCGATTTCTCGCGCTCACAAATTGTGATGGGTCATAACTTCAAAGCCTTAGTGGGTGTGGCGCGCAACAATTCGAACATCCCGGTCATGTTCGACGAAACTTCCTGTACGCATCCCTCATTGGCTGCCGCCGCCGCATGGCCGCGGAACATGCTTGAGCCAGGTCAAGCGACAGAGATTTACATCGTGACGCGAGTTGGTGAAGCGCCTGCAGAAGAGTCTTCCAGGCCGAGCCTGCTGAACTAAAGGGGGGGGGTTATGATCAAGTCAATGTGGTCGGGTCTGAGCCCGAGTAAAAAGAAAATCGTGGCGATTGTGGGCGCGATCGGAGTGGTTCTCGTAGCCGTCTTTGCGATGAGCTCCATTGGTGGGAATGAACAGCGAAAGCAGGGTGGAAAGCAAACGATCGGCCGAGTTCTGTACGACGGTGATCCACGTTCCGTGGGCATCGACTCCATCAACTCAAAACAGCGCGACCAAGAAAAAACCATCACCGAGGTTCAGCGCAACATCAAGACCCTAATGGAACAGAGTAATAGCCAGAAGGAGCTCAAGGACAGCATAAAGACCGTCCAACAGACGGTAGATGACCTCAAAGAGCAGGTCTCCCTTGCAAAGGATCAGGCCGACAAGGTTGTAGCTGAAAATCAGAAGCTTGCGGATGAAGTGCGTAACAACCTGGCGAAGGCACCACCTCCTGAGAAAGAAGCCGAGCTCAAGGAAAAGGAGGAGCGAATCAAGCGAGACAAGGCCTCCCAAGACCGTTACAACGCGGTGGGCAATGACCCGAACAAAAACCAATCGGCCTTCTTTGAAAATGCGCCGGCTCCGGCTCAGGACCCAGTCAAACCCGGTCAGACTCCGAAGAAGGAAGAGAAACTGACGATCAGATCCATTGGCAGTGAGCAACCAAAGGAGGATGACGGCAAGGACGAAAAAGAGCAGGAAGTCTTCTTGCCAGCCGGTTCCATTATGTCCGGTGCGTTGATAACTGGCTTGGATGCACCGACCGGTACCAAGGCTCGCCAGGATCCTTTTCCAGTACTCCTGCGGATCAAGAAAGAGGCCGTTCTGCCAAACCGATTCCGTGCAGACGTTCGTGAGTGCTTCTTGATCGCCAGTGCCTTTGGCGACATGTCCTCAGAGCGAGCATACATGCGCGCGGAAACCATTTCCTGTGTTCGTGATGACGGGGGCGTTATCGAGACCGGTATGGATGCCTACGCGGCGGGAGAAGATGGTAAAGCGGGTGTGCGCGGCCGCCTGATCTCTAAGCAGGGCGCGATTCTCGCCCGCTCACTCGCAGCAGGATTCATGCAAGGCGTCAGTGAAGCGTTCAGCGTTCGCCAGGTGCCGAGCATTAACGTGACGAGTTCGGGAAGCAAAAGCGGGAGCAGCTCGGACGTTATCGATCCTGTGTATCAACAAGCATTCAACTCTCAGGCGCTTCAGGGTGCTGCCATCGGCGGTGTCGGTTCGGCGTTGGAGCGCATTGCTGATTTTTACCTGGAAATGGCTGAGAACCTATACCCGGTTATCGAGGTTGATGCCGCCCGTGAAGTCGACTTCGTCGTCAAGAAGGGTGTCCAGCTGAAGCTCATGACTAAGGCCCCACGTCGCTGACCCGAAACAGGGGCGGATTCGCTCCTGTACCCAACAACATATTTGGATACTTCAATCATGAACTCGATTTCAGCGGTGAATGCTTTCCGATTTTTGGCCATGGCAGCAGTGACCACGGTCATGGCTGGTTGCTCGTTTTTGCAGGTGGGCGAGTCTGAGTACTCCTGTAAGGGCATGCCAGATGGTGTGACATGTATGTCCGCCCGTGATGTTTACCAGCTGACCGAAAACGAGAATTTTCGGCAGGAAGTAGAGCTGCGCCAGGCAGCTAAGGATCAGGCGATCAAGCAGGGTAAATCGATGGATGAGGTTCTCCCTGCGGTGCAGCCCCACATCGCGGCTGGCGAACGCTATGTCGTTCCAAAACCAGCGCGTAACCCGATTCCGATTCGCTCGCAGGCCACCGTCATGCGTGTATGGGTTGCTCCTTGGGAGTCCGACTCAGGCGACCTGAACGTGCCTGGATTCATCTACACGGAAATTGAACCACGTCGCTGGGAAATCGGCACTCCGGCGCCTAAACCAACCCCTTCAATTCGACCATTGGAGTCGAGGAAGAACAATGCTTCACCTGCAACTTAAACATTCCCCAACCAGCATGACCTAGGAGATACACCCATGCAAATCAGCATGACCCCAAGCCAAGTCCGGCGCACAAAGGACGTAATGAAGTTCGGTGTAGCACTGATGCTCACCGTGGCAGCAAGCAATGCACTCGCTGGCACCGGTGGTGACAGTTTCGACTCGATCTGGACAACCCTGACGGACTGGATGCAGGGCACCCTGGGTCGGGTAGTAGCCGGCTCGATGGTTCTGGTCGGGATCGTCTCCGGAATCGTGCGCCAGTCGATCATGTCGTTCGCTACCGGCGTGGGCGGCGGGGTTGGCCTGTACAACACGCCGACCATTATCGAATCGATCATGACCGCCACCCTCCCGGTTGCGCAATCTCTCAACTGAGCAACGAGTACTACCAAAGCCGGCCTTCGCCGGCTTTTGGGTTTTCAAACCAGGATCGGGAAGCTAATTGTGAACTGGATTAAATCGACAGGCCTTCTTGGGGTGACGTTGATGTCGGCGGTCTTCTCGACACAGCTCCTTGCTGCGGCGCAGTGCGTTGAGAGCGGAGAGGCGCTGTCATTAAATCCAGTTGTAGCGGTCGTGGGCGAAACACTTAACGTGACCTATACGTTGGATCGTGTCGGGTGCTCATCTACAGGGTCTTACAGTCTTCCGATCAATATTGGCTCAGCGAAGGGCGCGAATATTGGTAAGTGCGAGGGGGTACGGAGCAAGGAATTATTCTCCTGTACGGGTGTGGCAACTCTGCCCCAAGGTTTCACTGGGCCGTTGGTTATCAGTGTCGGTAAAGTGCTTGCAGAGACCATTGTCGAGGGGAAAAAAACACAACCTCATGCCGAGGACATGGAGGTACTCAACAATGAGGACGAAACGTTGCTTATCCCTCTCACCCTCACCGGTGCGGGAGTTCAGGCCGAGTCTTTCGAGCTACTGGACATGCCATCTGAAAAAATTGGACAGTTTCTTCTGAATGGATCCACCGTAACCTTCAAGCCATTTCCGCAGTGGTATGGGATTACGTCCTTCACCTATCGCGGAAAGGACACCACGGGCAACTTCTCCAATCCGGCGACTGTTCGCGTGGTTACCAGTCTGGTAAATGATGCACCAACCATCATTCCGCATCCTGCGATTGGGGTTGAGGACGAAACATTTGTGTATGTGCCGGTCGTTCAAGATCCTGACCAGGTCGACATCTATCAATTGGTTGTCGAGGCGCAGGGCGCGCATGTCACAGCTTCTGTCCAGCCTGACCTTCACTCTTTGAAAATTGTTCCGGAAAAAGACTGGAATGGGTCTGACACCCTAAAAATCAGTGCTGTAGACAGTGCCAACGCGAAGAGCGAGGTGATGTCTGTTCGTGTCGTCATTCAGCCTGAAAACGATGCCCCCATTCTCACGCCGGTTGCCATGACGGCCAATGAGGACAGCGAGGGCCGGGCCAAAATCGTTTTTTCAGATCCTGACGGTAAGCCCCCATACCGATTTTTAATTGATAAACAATCGCCACTAAGTACTGGCGGTTGTGGCATTGATGTGGATGAAGTGGTCTTCACACCGGCCAAGAACTGGAACGGAACAACGAATTGCTCCGTTGTTGTTATTGACGCTGACAGCGGCGCATCGCTCCCAAGCAAAGTGTCCATCACTGTAGCTGCGGTAGCCGACAAGCCTGTGGTGGAAACCAAGACACTGACGTTGAATCAGGGTGACTCATCAACGTTCAACCTGGTGGTGACTGACCCAGATGTCGGCGACAGTTTCACACTCAGTAGTTCGTCTTCTCAGGATGCTGCATTCGGTTCGTTTAGTTTTACGGGTTCAACCATCTCGATTGCACTAAACCCGGCTTTCGTTGGGACTCGATCAATTTCGTACACGGCAAAAGACTCTTTTGGCCTTGTGTCGATTCCCGGTGAGCTGACAATCAAGGTGCTGCCGGTTGGCAAGAAACCTGTTGTCGCTTCGGCGCAGGTCTACACAGGTATTGATACGCCAGTGACGATGGAGCTCATGGCTACCGATCCAAATCATGACGCACCAATAACGTTTGCCATATCTCAAACAGTGCCAGTAGCCTCTGGAGGGCTGAGCTTAAGTGGCAATCGACTGACCTTCACGCCGGCGGCAGGATTCGTCGGTACCGCGACAGCTAGCGTCGTAGCTACTGACCCAGGTGGTTTGGTATCGGCGCCACAGCCTGTATCTTTTATTGTCCAGGCGGATCAAACCATCGCCTTTGACCCTGATATCCCAGACAGCCATTCGATCATAATTGTTCAGCAACCCAATTCGGCTGTAGGCGCTATAACAGTCAATGGCATGTCGTTGACCTTTACGCCCGTTCAGGGCTATTTCGGGACGGCGACATTCACGTACAAGGTACGTGACGTGGCCGGGCTTGAGTCGGATATCAAGCAAGGCACAATCGATGTAGCCAAAACCAATTACGCCCCTACGTCCGCGAATGTGGCCATCAGCGTTAACGAGGGTGAGGCATCGAGCCCCTCAGTGCCGACGGTAGTAGATGAGAACCTCTACGACGCAGGGATGCACACTTTCTCCATCCCTATCCAGAGCATGACTGGGGTCGCGGAGGTAGTGAACAATCGAATTATCTACCACGCCCCATTTGGCGCGAGCGGCACGAACACCTTCAAGTTCATCGCCCGAGATGTTGCCGGCGCAGAAGTCGTGGGCCTGGCGACCGTTAATGTGGTGGCCAAGAATTTCCCTCCAAGCGCGGTGGATTTAGCTCTTGATACCCTGGAGTCAACTCCGGTTAGCGGCGTGCCAGTGGTCGTCGATCCAAATCCAACCGATTCGTTCACCTACACGATTGATTCGAGCCCGATTGGCGGTACCGCGGCTGTTGTAAGTGGCAAGGTTGTCTATACGCCTACCGCAAACTGGGTAGGATCTGATCGCTTCGCAATTTCGGCTTACGATGCTGCTGGCGCTAGAGTCAGTGGACAGGCCTACGTGACTGTGCGGCCGACAAACGTCGCGCCTGAGTCATTAATCGGTAGCATAACGGTTCCAGAGAACATCACGAGTGCACCGTACTACCCAGTCATCGTCGATAAAAACCTCAACGACAAGGGTAAGCATCAGTTAGTCGTCAAGGGTCAACCGGCAAACGGTTTTGTATCGATTGCAGGTAATCGACTGGTCTTCACGCCCAAAAAAGACTTCATTGGCGACGACACCGTTTCAATTGAGGCAACCGACCTTGGCGGGCTAACCGTACAAGGAGTTGTCGCTCTTCGTGTCACGAAGAACAACCTTCAGCCCGAGACCGCAACGCTCAAGATCGTAACGTACGAGAACACATCGTCAGCAGTGACTGCCCCGACGGTGGTTGACCCAAATGCCTGGGATCAGTTCACCTACGAGGTTATTGCTCAACCGGAGCATGGTTCAGTAGTGGCTGGGGCCAATGGGTACGAGTACACGCCGCAATCGAAGTACACAGGCAACGACAGCTTTGCCTTCCGTGTCGTTGACGTGGGCGGGAAATACGTCGAGAGCGTGGCCATGGTATCGGTTCTGCGGAAAAACACCGCACCGACTGGTGTGACACCTAACACCGTGTATTTCTACGAAGGGATCGGGGGCAAACAGCGCCTGGCAGCAATCGACGATAATCTCTGGGGATCGCATACCATCGAAGTCCAATCCCAGCCCGGGCATGGCTTCACTTGGTTCAACAATGATGAGTTGAACTTCAAGACCGATGGCCGTACAGAAACGACGATGACCGTCAAGGTGACGGACCAGGATGGTTTGTCAGTGGTGGTTCCTGTCCGCTTGGTGCCCAAGAGCATTGACAGCGTTATCGATCAATTGCCGGTCCAAGAGCTAGCCAGCGATAAAGTGGCCACCCCAGCAATCACCAAAGAGTTTCTGCGGGTGGATGGCCGGCCAGGTCTATTGCTGACTGATAAAGACGCGATAGCGGCTCTGGGCAGTGACATCGTCGCGGTGATCGAAAAGTCCTCGACTGTTGGCTTGCGTATCGGTCGGAGGCCTTTGGCACCGAGCCAGGGCACAAGGTTGTCAGTAGAGTATTTCACTGCTGACGCGCTCGGCTCTGCGTTGGCAGGTATCCAAACGAGTGCTAGTGGCCATGGTCGGGTGCTGCTTGTAAGAGGGGATCTGACGGGTACTGCGTACGCAATACCCTTTGAGGTATGGAAACTCGAAGGTGCGGTGAAGACGTCAACCGACACGGCTGCTCTGGGGTTGCAAGCAGTACGTGCGCAGTTTGAGCCGTCGAACACGGTGTGCTTGAACACAGTTCGACAGGCCTCTGCGGTTAATGGCAACCCGTACGACAATCCGGTATGCCTTCTTGAGTTCACACAGAAGTTACCTGAGTACAAGGACCTGTCCAGTGACTCGACATTGGTGATGACAGGGACCGCGACCGATGTCGGGATTACTCCGATCGAGGTGACTTCCTATATCGTCGGCGCCGATGGTGAGAAAACCTTGCTGGCGACATATACCAAGTCTGTCGAATTTGTTTCGCCCGTTGGTGTGGTAAAGGTCGGGCCGAAATACCCATTCACGACGGCCTATTACAAGGTCGAGGATTTGGATATTGAGTACGTCCAGCAGGCAGGGCCTCCATGCGATCTTACGATTATCGAGCGCCGGGCAATCTCAGCGGCTGCATCGTTCAATACAAGACCACTGTGCCTGCTTGAGTGGGTGGAAATTCCAGTCGGTTTGGTCGGTCGACCAAACTGGGAGCGTCCGTACCTCCAGGGGACGGCCACCATGCTCGGCCTCAATACGTCGAGCTGGAGACTGTCTGTTTTCACGCCGTCCGGAAAGAAAATCGACCTTGGGCCGGACGCCTTTGGCTTTACAGCGGTCGAACCGACCAGGGCGACGGTTACCTACGAGTCCAATGCGAAGGTCAGCGATACACTCCTGACCTCACCGATCGAGGGCGCGTACATCGGTGACGCAGTGATCCAGTCTGTCAGCGCAAGACTGATGCTCCAGCACAACCTCAACTTGGGTGTGGAGCAAACTGAGGATGCAGCTCCAGCCTACGGCGCCATCAGCAAGATTTACCGTCGGATTTACACGGCACCTTTTGATTCTCTGTGGCAAATGAAGAAACTCCACGTGGACGCCGCCTACAAAGTTCTGCCCGATATCGCGACTCATACTGCAGTTGATGTTCTGGCCGTACCTGACGAGAGTGTTGTGCCGATCATCGACAACGAAAACGGAAAGGTTCTTTCAACGGAAAGCCTCGAAGTTGGAGTGACGATGGGGGATGCGTACGACGCTAAGAAGACGTACTCGGCCGACAACATGGGTGAATGGGAAATTCGCCTGATCCTTAAGCCAACCTGGAACACGGTGACGGAGCTGGCGCCATGGCAAAAGACCGACGGTGTTGGCCATGCTGCCTTTGCGATCCCTGTTGAAGAGCTGGCCGGTAAGAATCTGCGCATTTACGCAGAGGCACGGGTCATTTCGCCTGTGCCGGAGTACAAAGTAACTCGCACCTCGCCCCGGCCTTTGAGTCTGGCGATCCTGAATGGTGCTGCTCTCGATGGTTCAATTAGGTCACTTCGACTGACTGGTGAAGCCCCTATGCGGGTGACTCTGTTCGCGGATGTGACTAATCGAGCGTGGACCAAGGACCTGGGCGCTGTACGTTGGGAGTCGTCGACGGACGGCGGACCATGGGTCGAATTGCCGAACAAAAGTCGGACGCCGCAACGGATTGCCTTGACTCTGATGAAGGGCAACTACAAGGTCCGGGCAGAGCTCACCAATAAGAACTCTGGGGCTAAATCGATGACCGATGAGATAGAAATCATCGTTTACAACGTTCCGAAAGGCGTGTTGAAGGGGCCAGGGAATACCTTCCTTGATGCCCCTGCGCGGTTCAGCGTTCTGCAGATAGACGCCCAGCCAATTGATCTCTCAAATATCGAAGTCGAATGGAGTTTGGATCGCGGCAAGACTTGGGAGCCGGGTAGTGATACGAACATACAAACACGCAGTACTGAGCAGCGAGTGAGTGTCTATGCACGCATGCGGTACAAGGATGCTCCCGCTGACGATGTGCACGTTTGGAAGGTTCTGCGGTCTGGTGTCGCTGTCCGGAAAATCAGGCCGCCTCGAGTGCAGCTGATCGGACCGCGTCGGCCAGAGGTCGGGAAAGAGGCTACTTGGATTGCGAATATGATGATGCCTTACCCAAACATGGATCTGACCATGGGTGGGGAGTTCATCATGCCCGACGGCACAACGATTGTGCCTGGCCAGGAGACCAAGTACACGCCAGTGGATGCTGACATCACTGATGCTAAAACCTATTTGAGCTATAGAGCTTGGATCGACGGCTACCGCGATCGGGGGGGCGAGGGCATTACCCAACAGCGCATAACCTTCTGGATTTATGACTGGCCAGAATGGGCAATCCAACCGACCTTCAGCGCCGAGTACGCGCCCGCGGAGCTCTCACTCCGGGTGCGGAACATTGGTGAGTTCAAAGCGGTAGAGGGCGTGAACTACGACTGGGAAATGCCGGCGATGCCCGGGTACGAAGTCGTGAAGGACGACACCATGGTTCTTAGGATGATCAACATCCTCGAGCCTGCCGTGTACCCCTTCAAGGTCCATATCTACGACGCGCGAGGCAACTACAGTCTGGTGGAGCGGCGGATGACGTTCAAGGAGCCACCCCCATGGACGATTAATCTGCTCTGGAGTGGTGACAACAATGCTTCCCGGGCGCCTCTGGGCATCATGGTCCGACCTCAGATTTCGGGTGGACACCCGAAGGACCGGATCACAAGCCTGAAGTACAAGTTGAACGGCGAAGAGATTGATACCAACGGCTCTCGCTATGCTAGAGCCACGTTGCAGGACGAAGGGCAGTACCAGGTAGACCTAGAAATTGAGACCAAAATGAACAAGGGCTCAGATGGAAGGGTTGAGATCGATGTGAAGAAGAACCAGCCTCCTACGTGTGAGCTGCAGGTTAAAGAGGGTGGCTCCGCTTGGTCGGCGCTCGCCAAGTGTACGGATCCCGATGGGCGAATCGCGAGGCATAACTGGTACGTGAACGACAAAGTGCAAGGGTTGGGCGGGTCCGCGATCACGATTTCGAAGCGGACTTACCCAGACGCTCCAAAAATCGTGCTCTTTGCAACTGACGATTCAGGGGAGGATTCAGCACCGGTAATCTGGTGATGCGAATAGAAGGGCGCCATTGGGCGCCCTTCATTTTTGACCCTGCTACAGGGTCAGATTCGAACCTAATGGCGGGGCAAGTTCTCTAGCCTGATGACATCGAAATCGAGGTGTCCTCATGCTCAGAAGAATCTTTTTTCCCCTCCTGCTGGCCACGTCTGCATGCGCTTTGGCTGTCGAGCCGGCTGAAGGTCAGCACAACCAAACCGCCCCCATGCCTATTAACGGGATGATCGCCGCGGTTAAGAACGGGAAAATGGCCTTCGTTAGTGATAACGGACGTTTCGTGTTCCGCGGATCTATGTATGACACCTGGGCGCAGAAAGAAATAACGACTCTCGAAGAGGCTGAGCATGCCTCTAAGTACATAGACCTCAAGAAGCTCAAGTTCAATATAGAAGACCTGGTTCCATTTACTGTTGGAACAGGCTCGAAAACTGTCGTTGTCTTTACTGACCCTCTTTGTCCTTCTTGCGCTCACCTAATTACCGATTTGAAAAAAGTTGATAGTTACAGTTTCAAGATCGTTGAAGTTCCAGCGCTCGGTGACGAAAGCGCCAAGATAGTTCGAAGTTTGCTTTGTGCAAAAGACAAGGGCGCCGCCTTCGATATTGCAACGGGGAAGGATAAACCGAAGGTGCTTGATCAGCGCGGAAACGATTGCGATACCTCGCCGATCGGCAAACGAATTATTTCTGCTCAGATGTTCGGTGTGAAAGGGGTTCCTTTCATGATCCGGGATGATGGATTGATCAAACACGGTTACGAGAAAGGAACCCTTTCAAGCTGGCTGACGGGAGCAAATTAAGTGACTGCGTATGCCAAGGCAAACTACCCGTTGGCGGACCTCCTGAGCGTAATCGCCTATGACGACGAAAAAAAATACTTCGTCATGGATGACAACTCGGTTGGCTTCTCGTTCTTATGCCGGCCGTTGCCTGGAAGTGACGGGAAGGAAGGCGATCAACTCAAGTCTGTGATGAAACAGGCTTGGCCGGCGGGGACGACAATCAACTTCAACTTGTTCCCGTCGCAAAATATCAACTCCCAAGTAAATAGCATGCTCAGGATGCGGCTGGGGTGCGAGGACAACATCGCACACCAGGCGATTAAAAGCCGGGCGAGCTATCTGGTTAACGGAACCCTAAAGCCCATCGATGATTACTCCGGAATCAAGGTTCGTGAAATTCACGTTCTGATCACCGTGGTAATGCCGATTGACGATGTGCTGCCGACAGAAAAGGAGATTCAGACTCTGTCGGAGCTGCGGGCACAGTTTGACTCCACCTTCAAAAGCATCGGTTTTGCCCCACAGGCGCTAACCAATCATCTCTACCTGGAGATGATGTCTTCGATTTTGAACCAGGGACAACAAGCATCCTGGCGCGATCGAATGCACGCCGAAGCAGAAGATGACAAACCGTTGAAATGCCAAATCCTCGATTACGACCGAACCGTCGAGGTGTTCAGTGATCATCTGAAAATTGGCGATACGCTCGTAAAAACGCTGAGCGTTAAAAAGTTTCCACGTCAGACGCTTCAGGGGTATGCGGCGTGGTACCTCGGCGATCTGCTGACCGGTGCCAACGGAATCCGCGAAAACTGCTTGATTAGCTTTACGGTGTACTTTCCCGAGCAGCAAGCGGCGAAGGACAAGCTCAGTACCAAGCGCCAATGGGCAAACAACCAGGCCTACGGGCCGCTACTTAAATTTGTGCCAAAGCTGGGTGCGAAAAAACAAGGCATGGATGACCTTTTCAAAGAAATTGAAGAGGGAGAGGCGGTTGTCCGGTGCAACATGACTGTGGTCATTTTTTCTGGTGACCGTGACCGCCTAGTACGTGCCACTTCTGAAGCTCGTAACTATCTGGGTATTCGGCAATTCACACTGCTTGAGGACAAATACTTCGTTCTTCCGCTGTTCCTGAACGCGCTTCCCTTTGGCGCGGACCGCAAAGCTATCGACGAAAGCTATCGCTACAAGACGATGGCAATCACCCATGCGTTGCCGTTGATTCCCATCTATGGCGATTGGAAGGGGACTGGTTCACCGATAATGCAGTTCGTTTCACGCAATGGACAGCTGATGTCCTATTGCCTGTTCGACTCAGAAACCAACTACAACGCAACCGTTGCCGCCCAATCCGGCAGTGGTAAGTCGTTTCTGACCAACTACCTCATCACCGCCTATCAGTCCGCGGGCGCTCAAGTTTGGGTGATCGACGTAGGGCGGTCGTACGAGAAGCTTTCAAAGGCTTTTGGTGGCGACTTTATTGAGTTCACGCCCGAGTCGCATATCTGCCTCAACCCCTTCGAGCTGGTTCAGGTTTACCAGGACGAAGAGGACGTTCTGATTGGACTGCTCTGTGCAATGGCGGCGCCAACACAGCCCCTAATCGACCTGCAAATTGCTGGTTTGCGTCAGCACTGCGCAAAGGTCTGGGACGAAAAAGGCCGGAAAATGATTGTCGACGATGTTGAACAATCTCTGCTGGCGGATGTAGACACCCGGATCCAGGATATCGGCAAGCAACTCTTCCCGTTTACCTCGAAGGGTATGTACGGGAAGTACTTCAATGGTCGAAACAACGTCGATTTCAAAAACCCCTTTACGGTGCTTGAGCTGGAGGAGCTGAAGGGGCGCAAACATCTTCAACAAGTGGTTCTCCTGCAGCTGATCTATCAGATCCAGCAGGCCATGTTCCTGGGCGATCGTGACAGGAAGAAAATCGTAGTTATCGACGAAGCGTGGTCGCTGCTTACCGAGGGTGACGTGGCCAAGTTTATCGAGCATGGCTATCGACGTTTCCGTAAGTACAACGGAGCAGCAATCACCATCACGCAGTCGGTAAACGACCTCTACGCAAGTCCTACTGGCCGTGCCATTGCCGAAAACTCAGCGAACAGCTTCTTGCTCGGGCAAAAGCCCGACGCGATCAACATGATTAAACGGGAAGGCCGGTTGGCTCTGAGTGAAGGCGGCTTCAGCATCCTCAAGTCAGTTCATACCATTCGTGGGCAGTACTCCGAAATTTTCTTCCAGACCGAGCAGGGCACAGGGGTTGGGCGTCTCACCGTCGATAATTTTTCGAAGCTGCTTTATTCGACTACGCCGAAGGATGTCAGCGATATCAATATTTACATTGGCCAAGGGCTGAACACAGCTGAGGCAATTAACGCCGTGATGCGAGATCGTGGGGTAGCAGCATGAAAGATGTGTTTGTAAACGCGCTGGTTTCATTGGTTGTTGCTGTCGCAGTTGTGATGGGGCATGACTTTCTAAAAGTGCAGGATTCCGGTACGCCGATTGCGGTCGTTAATTATGATGTTGTTGCCAGTGGCGCAAAACTCGACCCTGAAGCCGCCGAAGCCGGTTACGAACAGCTACGGGCTTCTGCAACTAAGCTCGCCGCGGCAGGGTTCGTGGTAATTGATTCGCGAGCGTTGACCGCATATCCACCTGATCTAGAGGTGCCTTCGCCAGTTCTCCAAGAAGATAAAGCCACGAGGGCGAAGGATGAATAAGCACACCCGCTTCATAATTCGTGCATTGCCTCTGACTGCGATTATGGTCGCGGCGAGCTTGTATGTGACCACCCGCTTTGGGATAGGTATTGATCCGCAAAAAAATACCTGCTTGGATTGGCGCGTGTTTATTATTGATAAGGATAATACCTCAGTTGAGCGCGACGGTATTTATGCGTTTAAATCGACGCAGATGGAACCCCACTTCCGTAATGGCACGATCATCATTAAGTATGTGAGGGGTGTTACGGGTGATCGCGTAACGGTAAATCCTACCCAAGTATCGATCAATGGAAAGGCGCAGGGTCAGGGGCTTTTGCTGGCCGATAAATTAGGGATGCCACCAAGCCGATACGTTCGTGACGAAATAGTACCTGCAGACAAATACTGGTTCATGGGGACGTCCTCGGACAGTTTTGATTCCAGATATTGGGGGTATGTTGGTCAGAGTGACGTTATTGGAAAGGCGTATCCGATATGGTGAGTAGGACATATGCATTGGCTCTCCTGCTGATTGTTCCTGTGACTACCTGCTTCGCTGATATGAATTTTGCCGCTCAAGAGAAAGCAGCGTTAGAGCAATTTTCGGCTGAGCTTGACCAAATCAAGCATCAAACTGACAGGCAAGTTGATTTCACTTTGAAGAATGAGGACTTCGCATTTGCTAAAGCTCCTACACCACGGGCACCAGAAGGTAGCGCGCCACCTGCTATCGATGACAGGAAAGTTATCTATCAGATATTTGTCTCTTGGTCTCTTGGTGAGCAAGAGATTAAAGGTCTGCTTGATCTTTACAATGGCAATAAGACTGTGGAACTTGTGTTTCGTGGAATTCCGGAAGGCATGCCGTTCCCGCAGGCCCTGGCCAAGTTGCAGAAGTTGGCGCTTGAGACAAAATCCGACACTCCCGTATTAATAAATCCTGTTGTGTTCGCTGACGCCGCGGTGATGACTGTTCCTCAAATACGAAAGCTTGTTGGAGGAACATCCCAATATATTGTTGCCGGTACCACTTCCATCGAAGCAGCGGATACGGAATACGGAAACCGCAACAAGGCAGATCTGGGGTCTGTCGGGCCAACGTTAGATATCTTAGAGCGTGACCTAATTGAGGTGCTGAAAGAGCGTTTAGCGAAAGTTGATTTTTCGGATTTGAAGGAAAAGGCGACTAAGCGTTTCTGGGACAAGCAAACATTTGTCGACCTTCCCACGGCGACTTCCCACCGCATCAGGAAGCTGGACCCAACAGTCACGGTCCCTGAGGACATGACCGCGGCAGATGGCTCATTAATTCATAAGGCGGGAGACCGAATCAATCCGCTTTCAATACGCCCCTTTACTCAACGCCTGGTGATCATTGATCCGGTTGACCCAAAGCAGATCGAATTAGCTAAAGCTGAAATCGAGAAGCACGGCAACGATCAGAACGTTGTGGTGATTCTTTCAAGGGTTGACCGAAGCGCAGGCTGGGATGGATTCACGGGCGTCCAGGACCGGGTCGACAGGGCTGTATATCTCCTCAAGGACGATGTTCGCACCCGCTTCTCACTTGACTTTGTTCCATCCGTAGTCACTGCGGATTCATCCAACTTTTATATCGAAGAATTCCCAGCAGGGGGGCTCTGATGAAAGCAATAGCGCTTCAGGCAATCCATCAGCCGAACGGGGTCATTCTGGGACATGAGGTCCTTGTACGTCAGTCCGTTGGTGGCTCTTGGGTTGGGCCTGGAGCGTTTATGGCTGGTTCTGATTCTCATGCTTGGGTGAGAATGGACCACGCGGTTGCGGACCTGCTGATCAAGCACGCGGCCGATCTGAGAGGCCGCGGCCTGTCCTTTGTGAATGTCAGTTCCCACACACTCTCTGATCCGGTAGAGCTACGCGCACTATGTAAGTCCCTTTCCAAACTTTCTCCTATGGGAGTTGAGGTTTGTGTCGAGATTTCAGAGGCATTCGACGCCATTGGCAGTTCCTTTTTTCAGGCGATGGCTTTGATCAAGGACCAAGGTCTGTTGTTGGCTATTGATGACTTTGGAATGGAGTGCTCTAACTTCAACCGCTTAAGTTCTTACCCATGGGATTTCTGTAAAGTCGATTTAAATGCAGTTTGGGCCAGTGACAATCTCGATTGGTTAATCGAGGTTCGGGACTACTGTAACGCCAACGGGATTGGTCTGATTTTGGAAAAGCTCGAGTGCCTTCAGCTCCTAAGTGGATTGCTTAAGCCGTTGAACTCTGCATCGGTTCAAGGCTTCGCCTTATCCAAACCGTTCATTCTTCAACGCAACTCTTTCGCTGAACGCACGGCAACACAACTCAAGGCGCAGTAATCACGGTGATGAAAATAAAAGTTATTTTAGCACTGCTGCTTTCAACGGTATTTTATTCGGGGGCAGCTGTTTCTGATCAGACAGTTACCGACTCCCTGTCATGCCCCAATGCGCAACTATTCAGTGGCAAGCTGTTTACTGACGTCTGCTGGGCTTGCTTATTTCCCATACGTATTGCCGGCGTGAGTATCACACCAGGTGACGCGCCATCAGGTGCTTCTAATAAAAGCCTGTGTATGTGTGAGGACAAGCTGGGGCTGTACATGCCCGGTATTGTTAACTCCATGTGGGAGCCGGCGCGATTGATTGAGGTCGTTCGAAAACCTGGTTGCTCACTGGCACTTGGCGGTGTGACGCTGCCGATAGGCGATAAGCGTCTATGGGGTACTTTATCGGATGCAACAGCGGGCAACGGAATTACAAAAGAACGCACATCATTCTACAACGTCCATTACTACGCGTTCCCATTGCTTTCAATCCTAGAAATGTATATGCCAAAGCGCTGTTCTCCAGACGGCTATGCGGACTTTGATATTATTCAGTTATCAGAAATTGACCCAACATGGACAAATGACGAGCTGGCTTTTTTTGTGAACCCAGAAGCAGCGGCGGTTGCTAATCCTTTAGCCCAAGCCGCGTGCACAGTTGATGCGGCGTTAGGTGTAGCTGGGCAAGAGCCATTAACGTCTCTCTGGTGGTGCGCTGGTACCTGGGGAGAAATATATCCTATGGCTGGTACAGCGCTACCTAACGATTTTGGTCGAACAACATCATTACTCGCGGCTCGGACGATAGCAACTCAGCATCGACGTGGGCTTGCGCATTTAACTATTGGAGATTCAACGATTTGTAGGGGGTCGATATTCCCGACAATTCCAAAATCTCAATACAAGATGAGCATGTTTTTTCCAAGGGCTGAATCAAAACGTGCGCACTACATCGGCTCACACCCACTTACATGGCAAGGCGGGGAAGGACGTGTTATTCCACAAGTTGGTGAGGACGCACTTTATATGATGTTTCGCTGGAATGACTGCTGCAATACTTTGTGAGGATGTGTATGACGACTGCCGGTAGAGTCACAGCAGCAGCGACCCTGTTGTTCTATACCTATTCCTGTTTTCTCCCTGCGTGGGCGGATAACATTGCTGCCTCTGCGTCCGCTGGTAATGCTGCGGCCCAAGAAGCCATGTCGGCGTGGTCGCCACCGTCGGTTTCTGGTAGCTCAATCAGCTATGGGGCGGGTGGAGAAAAGCAGAGTATCAATATTTCGGAGTTGTTCCCGGGAGCTGGGCAAAGCGACGGAGCTTCTGACCTTTCCAATTTGTATGGGGATGATCACGGTACCTTGAGTGCTGGTGCGAGTGCGAATACAGCACTCAATAGTGAAAACTCTATGAATGGTGAAGCCTACCGTTTGTTGAAGAATACTGCAGGTCAAACTCGGCCTGACCTAAATAATGATCCCTTGTGGACCAATAGCGACAAGGTTATCGATAATCAGGAAGTCTTCAATAAAGAATTTTCTGACTGCAAGCAAATAACCGACACTAAACAGACCACAACTACAAAGCATGTTTCTGAGATGAAAACCTGCGAACGGGTTGCCGACAAGTCTGGCTCTTTTACGCTGAAACATGATTATCTCGCTGGCGTGATCAAATACACCTCAGGGCCTACCAATATTCAGACCTGCGGTGAAGGCTGCGTAGATATTTGGCTCGGCCAAGTTGGCGACGACTATTGGAGTGGTTCCTGCACAGTCTACGAAAATGAAATGCAGTTTGAGGTGCTTAAACCAGAAGCCATTACCGATGCTTTGTTGACCTATGCAAAATGGGACGACTATATGCAGGTTTTGGTTGCGGGAACAAAGATCTGGTCCGGCCCCAATGAAAACTTTCCACCTGAAACAGCGGGCAAGTGTGAGCTTGGTACCTCCTGGTCAGCGACGCCAAACGTAGATCTGACATCACTCTTAAAAACGAAAGGTGTGGTGCCGTTTAAAATTCGTGCATCTGTTACTGGCGAGGGCGAGGCCTACGCGAAATTGCGGGTTCACTTTGATCCAACCAAAGTAGTCAGCGACGAGAAATGGTACCCCCAAGAGGCATTGGACGCGCTTACATCCGTCAATGATGGCGCCTGTGCGGGCAATTATGTGTGCACCAAGATGCCGGCTGTATCGGAAGACGGGTGCGCGTTGATCAATGGCGTTAAGGTTTGCGAGAGCAACTTTTCTGCCTCCCCAGTACCTGGTATTTCTCCTCTGTGCGAAGAAGTGGCGGTCAGCACCCAATGCGATTTCTATAAAGGTCCAATGGACTGCTATACCGATGCACAAGGCCAACAACAATGTCCTGTCAATACAGACAAAATATGCTCGGTCACCCACAACCTTAACGTCATCGAGGTGCCTTTCGCGGCCAAGGTAGCCGTCGAAGACAAGGCCGGCGCCAATGAAACTAACCGGGTAAAGGTCGATTTTGTAGCCAGCACCTTCACCAACACATCGAGCTCTTCGCGGTCCGATAGCTCTCTGGATAAGGTGAATTACGACCAAATTTGCAAGGTTGGTCCGAATGGAAAACCGCTCCCGCAAAAAATTGCCGTGTCATCCATAGGGGTCTGGACGGGACATAAGTTCGCTCCAAATACTCTAACAGTGGACTCTGTAAACATCGTTCAAATGCCCAGCTGCCAGAACGGCTTGCAAATGATCGCTGATATCAAAGATACCGGTAGCGGTAACCCTGGCTGGTTTTACGCGCATGAATTCCGATTCAAAGTGGTCCGAGTCAATGCGGAAACGTATGGCCCCCAGTTTTGCATCGACTCTGCAAACAAAATTCAGAAGGGGCAGTGTTCGGCGGGCGGCACCGTGACCGTCACCAAAGGGGTGACATCAGGTTGTTTGCCGTTAAACGGTATTCAGGTGTGTCCAGGTGATGAGATGTATAACGCGATGCTGCCGGCGCCGGTTGCAGGCGTTGATAAGCTCGCGCTTTCGATGAAGGTAGAGGGCTGTGTGGAGGGTGGGCTAAATCTCAACTCATGCCAGAAATTTGAAAATGACAAATCGTGTGGATTTATCTCACAGAAATGTGTATCCGGTGCCACTGGTGCGTCTGGGCAGTGCTACGTGACAGAGGAGGTATGGGACTGTGGTTATGAGGTTGAAGTCCCGTCAACTGAAACGAGCAGCTCTTACCAATGTGATGGCCCTGTGCGATGCCTTGGCACTGAATGCTTCAACCCGGTAGATGAGAAGTCCACGGATTTTGCGTATGCCGCGGTGGCACTGCAGATCGCCCAATTTGCCGAGCATGATCTCGACTGTGGCAAAGATCCGACTGACACGAGTTCGGATCATACTTGCAAGGTCTGGAAAGGGGAGGCCATGGAATGCAAGAAGGCTGTGGGGGGGTGGGTCGATTGCTGTGAAGCTCCTGACGGCGTCTCCCTCATGGACTACGTCACCTTGGTGTACACGTCCATCCAACTGAGTGAGAAGGTCGGTATTATCGACGCGGCCCCTACATTGGAGAGTGCGTGGGCGTTCAGCAAAACCTTGCTCTCGAGTGGTTGGGATGCAGCGTGGAGTGCTGCAGGTGCTACTAACGCTGCGGTGACTGAAGTTGCGCAGCTTGGTGTCATCAGTGCGTTTAAGCAGCAAATGATGAACTACGTCGCTAACTGGACCGCACAGACATTTGGGGCGGGTGCAGCGAATATGATTTTTGCCAGTGGCTTCGCCGCCAACGGCGCAAGCGACGTTGCGTACGCCTCGACCGATGCTGCAACTGGTACGGTTACGCCGGCGGCGAATGCGACCTGGGCCTCTGGTCTGGCATCCGTCGTATCCGTGGTGATGATTGCCTATATGGTCTACCAGATCGCTAACATTCTCGTAAACATCATCTGGGAGTGTGAGCAGAAGGAATTTGAGCTTGGAGCGAAAAAGGAAACCAAGGTTTGCCATCATGTTGGTAGTTATTGCGCCTCTAAGTCCGTACTTGGCTGTATTGAAAAGCGCGAGGCGTATTGCTGCTTTAACTCGCCGTTGGGACGGATCATCCAGGAGCAGGCCCGGCCGCAACTTGGCATGAGCTGGGGGGAGCCAGAAAATCCGTCATGTGAAGGTTTGGCTGTCGAGGATCTCAGCCGCCTGGACTGGAGCAAGATCGACATCTCGGAGTGGATTAGTTTGCTCCAGGTAACAAACCTCTACCCGACCATCAGCAAGTCCACATTGGATAACCTGACCGGCAGCGGTACAGCACTCAACATCACTGGCGAGCGGGATGACACTCTGACACGGAACGAGAACCGGCTGCAGGACAAGGATTTCTCAGGGACCCGCAAGGAAGCCGAGGATAAGGTTCGGGGTACCTTCAACCACTAAGCAAAGAAAAAGGGCGCCGGTTGGCGCCCTTTGTTCATCAACGCGTTCTTAAGCGGCTTGCTCTTCCTCTTCCTCGATGGCCGCTTTCGTCTTTTGGTCGACATCGGTTTCTTCCGCAGCTTCGCCCAAGGACTGTGCGATTGACTCAGCATAGGGCTCTTTTTTGCCCTTGTTCCGTGCTTCGCTGGCCATGTTCTGCAGCTTACGAATCACTTTCATGACCTGGCGCATGCGCTCGTTGGCCACCAGGCTGTTCTTGTCCGACGGCAGCAGGCAGAGCAGCCATGCGGTTTGTGCCTGAATCAGCATTTGGTCGAAGGCCTGAATGATCTGCGCAAAGCGCATGATCGCCGGCGTGGAAACAGTGAAGGTGTAGGCCTGCGCGTTGTCGTAGCGAGCGGTAATTCCTTCTTGGCCGGCTACCTTGATCATGTGCGAGTAACGGTCGCGTTCTTTGGTGATCTCGGTTTCCAGGTTAATCAACATCGTTTCCACAGCCTTGACCACCTCGTTGTGGTCAAACGCCTTGTTCGACTGGGCCATTGCGCGAGCCACCACGTCAACGGTGAAGAGCGCGCGTGCCGCACCTTCGAAACAGCGGCGGTGTACGCGTTGAGCTTGCTCGGTATGGAGGGTGTAGGTGGACTCAAGGGTTGCGCTGGAGTACCTGCCTTGCGGCTTGAAATCGTGTCCGTTGGCCATTGTATGGCTCCTTTGGGTTGGGGAGCCTTAACGATATTCTTATGGTCCTTTTGGGAAGGTTGAATCTGACCCGATGTTAGGGTCAGAAGCTACCGTAGCAGCTTTACACCTTCCAGAAGGGCAGTTATGCTCAAACCTAATCTTCACCCAAGCATGTTGCTTGAGTGTTGTCCCAACAGGTTTTACCTGTTGGGGGCGTGTGAAGCTGGGCACCAAACCTAGCACTCAATCGATCACGATTCGCGGTCGTGATTTTACCCAGAGGGGCTTTCTGTCCCTTTGGGGTGGAGGCTCCTCTTTTTTTGCTGGAGGCCTCTATGAAATTTGCAATCCTCTCTACTGTCCTGTCCGCTTTCGCGCGGCTTGCGATGGTTCTGTCTGCTGACACTGCACATGCTTACAACTCTTACGCCGGCTATGTTATGGCTGACGTGGAGGTGGGCAAATGAACAACCTTCCTATCGTGTTGCTCATTTGCGCTGTGGTTGTCGGGTACCTCTACCTCACTCGTTCCAAAAAGGTTGTTCCTCGCCAGGATCCGAAACTTGGTAATGAGAAGGTTGATGATCTGCATGTGTCGCCTACCCAGGCCGCTCATGCGAAAGCAGCAAATGCTTCGCTCGGTCTTAGCGCTAATGATTGCCTCGCTCTGCGTGGCGCCACCCGCACTAACCAGCTTCCGAAATTGATCGATTACTCGACCTATGACGAGCCGACCTTCCAGCGTCGCAAAATCCAGCTCAGCTTCTGAGCTGATGGACTGCTCACTCTCTGAGTGAGTAGTGCTGCAAGGGCCCCCTTCCCAGGTGGTCCTCCAAAGTTCTCACCTCGAGTGCTTTGGTGGACCACCTGGCGAGGAGCCCTCCATGCAACATCCAGTTCAAGCGTTCTATCTAATGGAACTACAAGAGTTGCTCCTTGGCGGTGCCACGGTACGTGTGCCGGACAACATCGCGAGTACGGTAACTCCTGAGGTGATGGACATTCGCTATGTAAAGCGATGGGCCGTTTACAACCACATTCTTCCCGAGACCGCGGAAATCGGGATCACGATGTAAATCCCTTCGATAGCGGGGGGGAGTTCGCTCCCCCTTGAAGCTTCTTTTCTGTGGCCTTATCTCGAGCCCATCGAAAAGATTCTTCTGGACCTGCTACCTGGATTCCTGTTGGTCACTGTTGATCATCGGATGCAGAAGCTGGACTGCCTTTCCCAGCATTACCATTTGATCCAACTCTAGCAATTAATCCCGCGCGGGGCGCAAATCCCGTTTGGGGTTTGCCTTCGCCTCTTAACCTGGAGGTTACACATGGCTGGCAAACAAATTTCTCAACAGCGACCTTCCGTGAAGCCTGAACAGATCAATGATCTGGTCAGAAGCACGGAGCAGGACTTCTCGAACATTGTTAGTGCGATGAATAGTCGTATGAACTTTGCCCAGGAAGCGCTTTACGCCTACCAAGCAATGCTCGGTAATTCCTACTTGGCATCGGTAGCGATGAACAACAAGGCAAGCTTTGCTTTGGCGATGCAGCAAATTGCTTCGTCGGGGCTTACGCTGAATCCGGCAATGGGGTTGGCCTTCCTAGTACCCCGCGAGGGGAAGGTGATCGCTGATATCTCCTACCGTGGATTGATGAAGATCGCAACGGATAGCCGTGCTGTCGATCTCGTGGTGGCCTGCTCGGTTTACAGTCGTGACACCTTTAGCTACAACGGTGCCAATGACGAGCCAATCCACGTCTACGATCCATTCCTGGCGAAGCATGATCGGGGGGAGTTCCGCGGCGTATACGTCAAAGCGTATCTGTCCATCGGTAAGCTTCTCGTTCACCCAGTCAGTGCAGAAGACGTCTATGCCGCCCGGCAGTTGTCTTCTGCATGGGCGAATACGGACCCTTCAAAGAAGAAGGGGCCTTGGGATACTCATTTCGACTCAATGGCTATCAAGACGGCTATCAAAATTGCCCGGAAGTATTGGCCAATGACCAGTCCCGCCCTCGATAACGTCATTTCCTACCTCAATGAGGAAGGTGGTGAGGGCTTCGTAGGGGGTGCAGTCACGCTCGAAACTGCGTCGCGGGAGATGCACGGTCCTTCGTCGGCAACTCAGACCAATGTCGTTAACCTGCACGAGGGGGTTGTTTACGACGTTGATCCCACACCTGTTGTGCAGCCTCAGGCTGATGCCTCACCAGTTGGTGATTCGCACTACGCCCAGATGGATCAGTCTCGTTCCCAGGGTCCGATTCGTACTGAGGGGGAGGCTGGCGCCGGATCATCGCCACGTGATGTTAACGAGACGCTTATCCGTCGTATCGATCAAGTGCATGACCGCTCGATGCGTACCGGTGCCTGGCAGAGCGCTTTCGACTGGGCTACCGCCCAACTGAAAGGCGATTTGCTTGAGCGAGCGAACCAGAAGTTCCGTAAGGGACAGGCTGAATACCTCGCGAAGCAGAAGGTACCTGCGTGATGTCAGTACTCAACCCTAAAGGGGGCCTTGCCCCCTTGGGGGCTGGGTTCCTCCACCCATGGAGGCACAATGAACGTTATTAATTTGCGTCAAAGGAGCCCGCAGTGGCACACCTGGCGAAACGAAGGGATTTCTGCGACCTCTACCGCGGTGATCTTGGGACATCATCCTGAGAAAACACGGTGGCGGTTGTGGGCTGAAATGACCGGGAGGGTTGCCTCCATCGACATTTCGATGATCCCCCAAGTTCGCTTGGCAATCATGCTGGAGCCTCATGCGATCGCTTGGTACCAGGATCGGTTTGACACGGTCTTGCTTCCGCTCTGCGGTCAGTCGATAACACACCCTGTGCTCAGGGCGAGTTTTGACGGCGTGGATCCGGATAATCGCCCAGTCGAAGTGAAGGTCCTTTCGGACACAAACTTCGATGAGGTGAAAAATCTGGGAGAGCTCTCCTCGCACTACAAACTCTACTGGTGGCAAGTTCAGCACCAGATGGCTGTGTCAGGGGCAGAGAAGGGCTTTCTTCTTTTCTACCACACCCGGCATGTCCCGATTGTCTTCGAGATTCTTCGAAGCGATCTGGCTGTAAAATTGATAACCAAAGCGGCGCTTGAATTCTGGGCGCTGGTCGTCACCGATACAGAGCCGGAAAAAGACCCTCTTCGCGACTACTTCATCCCTGAGGGTGAGAAGCTGGCGGAATGGGTAAAGCATGCGGCCGAGGCCAGAACCATTGATCGTCGTATCAGTGAACTCGAGGCAGAGCTGAAGCTGATGAAGTCGCAGAAGGAAGAGGTTCAGAAAGGATTGGTTTCCCTTATGGGGCACCATATGCTGGCTGAAGCCGAGGGTGTTCGGATATGCCGTTACCAACAGGCCGGCAATGTGCGTTGGAAGGAGTTGTTTGCCAGCCTTCACCCGGACTATCCCGAGGATAAATTGCAGTCGTATCGCGCGCCGGTGACGGAGCGATCCCGATTGACGATAGATCCTGATACCCCGCTTTCTGACGCGGCGCTGGCGCATCTTTTCGAGGCAGAGACTGTTGACCTGGAGGGTGGTGTTCAGGCATTTTGCTATTAGGAATTGGGGGCCTTTCGGCCCTCATTTTCTCCCTCAAGAAACCTGCGGTAAGCACGTCCTTACCAGAGTTTTCTGAATTTGTTCCTTCGCCATGTGGCATGGGAGCGATAACGCAGCTGTTCGTTCTAACAGCAAATCTCAAACCCCCTGGGGCATCCATTCCCCAGTAGGGGAGTGGTGTCTCTCTTTTCTGGAGTTGCACCATGAAATTTCAAGACATCATCCCAATGAGCTCGTTCGGCGTTGTCGGCAATCAAGGGCAAGTTATGGCCCCTGGCTTCCCAGCTGATCATGAACTGATGGAGCTCGTTCCATCGATCAACCCTCACTACTTCTTCCGCACCATCCTGCGGTTGCCAGTAATGAACTTTCTCTACTCACATGGTGGCGACTTTCTGTCCCTTGTGGGGCCGACTGGCGCCGGTAAGACGTCTATCCTTGAGCAAATTGCGGCGCGTCTTCGTTGGCCCTTCCGCAAGGTAAACGCTCACTCAAGGATGGAAATGCCTGAGCTGGTTGGTTCGACCTCTCTCGAGTGTGATCAAGCAACTGGTGATCAACGAACCTCTTTCCGCTACGGCCCATTGGCTCTAGCAATGAAGGAGGGGGCGATTTTTGTTTTGGACGAGGCGGATGTACTTGATCCATCGGTGTTTGCTGGTCTCAATGCGGTGCTGGAAGGTGGCGCGTTGGTACTCGCAGAAAACGGTGGTGAGATCATTTACCCACATCCGAACTTCCGTCTGGTCATCACGAGCAACACTCGTGGTCAGGGAGATGACACTGGTCTTCATGGCGGCACCATGGCGCAGAACCTTGCGACCTGGGACCGTTGCCGGATGATCGAAGTACCTTACATGACCAAACCAGAGGAGCTTCAGATCCTCACATCGACAATGCCGAAAGTCGACGTCGCAATTCTCGACAAGATGATCGATATCGCCAACGATGTGCGTAAGCAATTCGTTGGCAATCCTGAGATGGAGTTGAAGCCAGGCCAGCCTGGTCTGACGATCACGTTCTCGACGCGCTCGCTGCTGCGTTGGGCTCGTATCGGTTCAACCTACAGTAGTAACCCATCAGCCAAAGCAATCTTCCCGTCAACAATGGGTCAGGCTCTTCGTGAGGCGCTTACCAACCGTGCTGATAAAGCGATGCGTGTGGTTGTTCACACCATCGCCAAGGACGGTTTCGGTGCCGCTTGGGGTGCAGACCCAGTTCTGCAGACGGTGTAAAACATGAGCATTTTTTTCTCGTGTGCAGTTGAGTCAGCACAACGGGAGCCTATCCGGCTGGCACTACAGGATCTTGATTCTGTAGCTGCCAGCCTGGGGCTGTCATCGTCGCTGAAATCTCTCGGTGAGTTGCTTGAAGGTTCTCTCGCTTCTGGCGAGCTGAAACCTGGTGAGGACCTCGAAAAGATACTTTTGCTGTCGGCAGTCGCTGTCAATCTGGGACCGCAAAACACTGGTGGTCAGCTACTCAGTTTGGCCACAGACGGCGGTGAATCCATTGCGTTGACTAACGCTAAAGAATGCGATGCATTTCTGACGCGGTTGTTGAACGTTGATCAATACAATCAAGGTATTCAAATTTTGATTGCCCTGGGTGTACTGCCAAAACCCTTGGACCTTTCTTCCTTCGCCAATGCTTTCGAAGGCGAGTCTGTGTTCTGTCTTTAACCCTTGCGGGGCTCGTCCCGTAAGGGGGGAGCTCCGAGAGTAATTCGGAGTGTGAGCCATGAATTTGACACCAGCGATCTGTAAGGCCGTTGAGTTGTGCACCAGCCACTTGCGCAAGGAGGATGTACAGCTTCTTGAAGCAATCGCGGCTGAACATCGAGGGCGCTTCAGTGAGTCCGCTGAATTCCTCCCAGTCGTCTTCGATACCCGTCATGGGTTTTTGATTGCGATCGGTGAGCTCACGGTCAACGCTATTGTTGCTCGAGGTGCATCATCCGAGTTCAAGTCTTTGCTTGAATGGTGCCTTGCACCTTCACAGGGAATCCTCTATCTGGCTTTCGACGCTGATGCTGAGCAGATTGATGATTTACCAATGTTTGATTGGTAAGAAAGCGGGGGCCTCTGGCTCCCGCCTTCGAGCCTGCTTTGCTATAGTCCGGCTATAGCAAATCAGGTTCTCAGCGTTGCTCATGCGAGCAACCTGCGTTAGTGACAGCTACTCACTCAAATCCGCAGCATTCTTACTTAAACCCATTGGGGGCGACCTTCCCCATATGGGGCAGACCGTCTCCACTTCCCGGAGGTGCGTCATGCAAAATTCTAATCTCGTTCAAGAAACTCAAATTCTCAGCAAGCTTTTGCTGGTGGATTTGAACGTCAGTATCTGGTCCGGCCGCAAGAAATTGCGCGCTGAGGACCTGGGTGTAGATCTCAATCTGCCCCCATCGGAACTGGCCTCATTGGGTAGCAAGCGAATCACCGATCCTGATGAGATCAAGGAATTCGATCGGCTGAAGCGGCGGGCAATTCGCCTGCTTGAAACTAACGGTGTTCGCTTCATGGGAGGCTACGGTCTTCCAAACGATGTTGCGCCGGCGGTTGCAGCTGAACTGCAGGATATCCAGCGATTGTTCTCCCAGCAGATTCAGATTTTCATCGGTAAGTACGATCAAATCTGTATTGACTGGATGAACAAATGGAACGGTAAACCTCAATGGCGTAAAGCTATTGAGAACGCCATCACTCCTAAGGCTGTCGTTCAACAACGGCTGGGCTTTCGCTTCACTCTTTGCCGCGTGGTTCCTGATGCATCGGATGCCTCGCTCTCTAAGGGCTTGGAGCAAGAGGTTCAGGGGTTGTCGGGTCAGCTGTTTCGGGAAATTGCCGATGCAGCTGAGGATCTTCTGGACAACAGCTTCGTTGGAAAGGGCTCCGTCAGCCGTAAGGCTGTCAGTGCCATGCTCAAGATGCACAAGAAGCTCAGCTCGCTGGCTTTCTTGAATCCGAAGGTGCAGGACGTAGCTGATTACATGATGGCCGTGATCGGTAAGCTGCCGAAAACTGGTCCCTACGAGGGTTCGCAATTTCAGGATCTGTTAGGCCTGATCATGAACCTCTCTGACGAGACCAAAATTCTCAAGATGGCTGAAGTTTTCTCGAAGAACT
The DNA here is from genome assembly GCF_000408945.1 of Pseudomonas sp. G5(2012). Classification (NCBI taxonomy): domain Bacteria; kingdom Pseudomonadati; phylum Pseudomonadota; class Gammaproteobacteria; order Pseudomonadales; family Pseudomonadaceae; genus Pseudomonas; species Pseudomonas sp. G5(2012). The sequence goes on along the minus strand of NZ_APIO01000001.1, from coordinate 47,513 downwards.
CCACCGATGTCCAGTCGACCCTTCAAGTGCAGGCACCGCTCGTTATTGATTCCCCTATTGCCGTCCCGGTCGTAGTCGAGTCGACGGAACCACACCTGATTGACGATGAGGAGACAGCGTTTGACCTGGCGGGTGAAAACCTCCTGGTAAGCGATGTTCCGATGGATGTTAGCCACACTGCACCAATCGTTACGCTCGATGAGTTGATGACTGATACCACCCTTGAGGGTGATATGAGCATTGGCGAGTTGTCGGCACTGGCTGAGCAAATCCAATCCAGCGCTGTTCAATCGGTACCCGTTGTCGAAGCGTGCGCTTTGCCCGCGGCCCACATTGTGGCGCCAGTGGTCGAGTTGCAAAGTGGTGCTATCGAGTTCTGCATGTAATTCCAACCCCTCGGGGGCACACCTGCCCCTTTGGGGTCGGTGTGTCTCCACTACCTGGAGGCAACACCATGAATAATTCACTTCAAACAGCACTCCCGATTATCGCTCGCTACTACTGCGATGATCTGGGAGTGACGGTTGTCTGGGGCGGAAGCCAAGCCTGTACCAGGAACAACGTCATCTACCTCCCCATGATTGAGGCGTCGCCTACCATGTTGAATGTAGCCCTGGGCTACACGGCGCATGAGTCGGCACACATCAAATACACGGATTCGACGGTGTACGACCAAGCCGGACTCGAACCACCGTTCATTGGGAAGTTTTTAAACCTTCTCGAGGATATTCGAATCGAGAAACGCATGATGACTGACCACTTCTCCACCATTCACCCCTTAGCCGTGACGGCTCAAGAGGTGCTTGGGGGCGAAAGTGATCTGTCAGGCATGACTGAGGCAGTACTGCTTCACGACGGTTGCTTGCTCGTTGGGCGCGCAAAATTGCTCAACCAACCGCTCCAGCGTGAAGCGGATAACCTTATCTTCAAGATGAGGGAGGTTTTCGGTCCTGGCCGTAGTACCAAGATTTTTGGATTGCTCAACCAGGTCACTGACCTTCCGGACACTGAAGCTGTTTATCAACTGACCCATCGCATCTTGGATGTACTTGATGAGGAGGAGCCGGAAGACGACCAGAGTCAGCAACCGAATCAACCATCGCCGAATTCTGGTCAGGGGTCGAACCCACCGGATCAAAGCGGACCACCCCAGAGCCAACCCGGTAATGGAGGTGATGATGGATCGGCTAACGATCAATCTGGCAATACAGATGATCCGGATGCGAAAGCTGATGGTTCATCCGCAGTTGCTGGTGATCCTGGCGGCGATGCTGCTGGACCGGATGCCGCTCCAACTCCCGGCGCTGCTACCGGTCAAGGAGCTGCTGGAAAGCTGAAGCAGAAGATACTTTCTGCAACAGATGCTGACCTCGACGATGCTAAGTCTGATATCGGCGGGGAAGCTGCAAAACTGATCGCCCAAGCAGTAGACCACTCCAGTCCTACACCTGCCTCGGTAGTGAAGGATGCGGTGGGATCAAGCTTGCAGGGGGGAATCGTTGTTCAGAATGGTCAGCTTGCCTCTATGGGGCTGCGCCAGGTCCTCAATGGACTGATTCAGGGTTCTCGCGACGCACGCGTAAGTTTGCGTCGCACGGGTAGCAAAATTGATTCCGCGCGCTTAGCGCGGGTTCGGGTTGGGGAAAACCGGATATTCCGGCAACAAGAACCCGTGCAGCGCACGAATGCGGCAATCGAAATTCTGCTCGATGGATCTGGGTCGATGGATTCTCACGACAAGGGCAAAACAAAAGCACCGCTTCAGATTGCCGAGGAAGCCACCGTTGCAATCCTCACTGCGTTGGAGGGGATTGCTGGCGTGACGACCGGCGCGATGGTTTTTCCACGCAATGGTGCGCACGGGACAGCGGTTGGCGTCTTGAAGCGACATGATCAGCGGCTTGTTGCCGCTATTCAAGAAGGGCGTTTTGGCTTGAAAGCAACCGGCGGTACGCCTTTGGCAAATGCCATATGGCCTGCTGCAGGAGATCTGCTGAGGGCTAAAGGCGAGCGGAAGGTGATGTTCGTTATTACCGATGGCGACCCCGACAACGCTGATCAGGCTAAGGCCATGGTCGGTCGCTGCAGGGATTCAGGAATCGATGTGTTCGCGGTCGCTTTTGGGACTGCAAACACAGTGAAACTCCAGGACGTCTTTGGTAAAGACAAGTGGCAATTTCTGAGTGATCTCGGCGAATTGCGCGCTGCGTTAAATGGCCTGGTTCAACAGGTTCTGACACAAGCCGCGTAAAGCGGATTCAACCCAAAGGGGGTATTTCACCCCCTTTGGGGTGGCGTACCTCCTCCTAACCGGAGGTATACCAATGCAGTTAGCCATGTTGTTCGGAGAGCAGTCTCAGTCCGAACTCCCCGACAGCCTCGTGAAGAAAGTTCGTCGCGCGCGTCGCCACCAAGGGACCAGTGCGGTAGACGTTCAGCAGTTCTCTATCTTCGACCTTCTGGCGCTGCCAGAGGAGGAGTTGGGGCCTGTTGAATGGACGGATGACGATATCGACGTACTCAGGGAGAAACTGCTGTTTGAGGCGTGCAGTATCTTTTTGGACAAGCGCGCAGCAGTCGGCACTCGAAAAGACCGTTGGGCATGGATCATGAGCGATGTGCTTTCACCATTCTCGTTCAAAGTCTGCATCAGTGCTGCTGGTGTCGACTGCGACAAGTTCCGTGAAAGTCTGGTTGATCTTTGCCGCCGGGAAGGGGTGATTGATCAACTGCAAATCGCTGCATAACGAGCTCCTCCTCCAGAGATGGGGGAGGGCATTTGGTAACCGATACTCAGGCCATTTGGCTGGTGGTACCTGGTGACCAACGACAACTAAAACCGCTGGGGCGGTACCGACCCCACCGGGTGGTGCTTCCCCTGAAATATTGGAGGCACCATGCGCTATAACACACAACCGAAACTTGAGTTTCCGTCGGTGGAACTGTTCCCTTACCGGGCGTCGGAGCATCTCCGTTCACGAGATGAGTACCGACAACTGGCGGCAACCCTGCAGCAATTTGAGCAGGGGCGCCGGGGCGAGTTTCTCGAACGGCTGAAACAGTTCAAGGCGGTAGGAGAGGGGACCATACGGTCTTTTCCTGCATCGCTGGTTGAGCCGATCTGCAACTACGAGATGCCGCCGGCGCCGCGCGTTCTGGTGCACGCACCTGGAGCGTATAAGACGCATGCCAGCCATCACGTGGTTGACGATGCGCCGTTGGCCTCCGACGATGATTACGCGGGCTACAGCGAACACTCAGGGGGCATCCCTGAATACCTGGCAGAGCCTGGCCATTTGGAATCCCCTTTAGAGGAGGTTCCGCCTGGTGACTACAGTGATACGCCCATGGGCGCCATTGCTGGTCATGTATTGCCGGCAGATGTTCTGGCCGACGATAACCAGGTTGATTGGTCAGGCGCTAAGGAAGGGGTCGTTTCCCAATACGGTCACTACCACTATAAGTTCGACAAAAACGAGTCCATGTCCTACGTGGTTCGTCTTGGCCGAAATGAGTACGTCTGGGGCATTGACCTGGAGCGTGTGGTGAACCTGCAGAGCATTCGGAAGGGTGATCATATCCAGCTGAAATGCATTGGTAAGCAACCCGTCGAGGTTGAGGTGCGTGTCAAGCAACCTGATGAAACGTACAAGATCGGAACACGGATCGTGCAACGTAACACTTGGGTGGCACGCGTTATTGCTCGAGGGCCTGAAGAAGCGAAGTAGTAAAAAAGCTCGATCAGGGTCGCCGTTATGGCGGCCCTGGCTGAGTCTTCAAACCAGAGGGAACGTGCCCTCTGGTTTGAAGATTCTTTGTGCCGGAATGATCTGGCGCACTGAAGCTGAATATTCAGCACTCAACACCCTGTGGGGTTTCATACCCCACTCCGGGGTATGGCTTCACCTCCAAACGGAGATATCCATGCCCAACTTTAAAATGCTGCAGTCGGTTTTTACGCAGGCTGCTGCCCTGGGGATTCTGATTCCCAATGAACTGAAAAATTTGCCTGAGGTTCTCGATGAGTTCGTCACTGTTGCCGACGGTCTCGTCACTTCAGCTGACAACACAGGCTGCTGTGATGAGCTGACGGTTGTCGACGCTGTGAAGGTGGCAGCGCTTTCAAAGGTGGTGAATTCATTTCGTGATGAAATCTGTGAGCTGAGTCAGCCGTCGGTTGAAGTTTCCCTTTCGATCTTCGATCACCTTGGTGAGCCCTATGCTATTCGTGTGGTGAATCTGGCGGCTGCGGGCGTTTCAGATGTTGTTGACCATGCTGCGCAAGCGGTGCTTTTGCATCGAGCCGGCAAGGACATGGGCACTGTCATGGATGAGCTTGAATCGGCCTTGGTCGTCTACGACGTGATTCCGGATGAGGGCGATTGGCCCCTATCCGGCAGCACTGCCAACGTGAAGATCGACCTTGAGTCGATTGATATCACGACAGGGCCTGTCTATGGCGGGGCTACAGCCGCGAGCGGTAAGCGTGCATTGGTGGATCGAAGCATGCTTCGCGGTGCAGCTGTACACCACATGTCTGTTGCCTACCCGGGCGGTGACAAGTTCGGCATTCCGCCGGAAGCTACCCGAGATGGCGCGGAGCGTTTGATTCGTGAGCTGGGCATGGTTCCAATGAACCTGTTCGTGGAAACGCTGAAGCTGGGTCCCGATAAACTCCCAGAGGTCAGTCTGACGGTCAGTTTGCCGGGGAATGCGGTTCTGATCGGGGAAATCAGCGATGTAGTGAAATACGTCGCCGAGCACTGGGATCTGCGATTTCGATCCCTACACCCAACGGAGCAGAGTGAGCTCGTGGATCGCATGGTCCGTACGGTGTGCGCGGACCGCTAAGGTCATGTTCGCATCATTACACGCAGTTCCATCGACGTTTTAACAAACCCTCGCGGGGTTCAGTCCCGCTTGGGGCTGGCCCTGCTAATTCCAGGAGTCAGAAAAATGAAATTGAAAATCACCGATATCTCTCAGATTAAGTTTGCCCAGCGTCTTCGATTCAACGGCGTATGGGTGCACGACGTCTGGGTTGACGGTCAGTATTTCCAGATTGAAATTGGCGACGATTCATTCAAAGGCCGGCGAGAGTTCTTCAGCGGGATGACCGATGTTGAGTTTGAACGGGATGTTGTTGGTCGTACCAATACCATGACCATGATGGATCGCTCAGCTCCTCCAGAGCCATTGGTGACTGCGTTCAATCAATGGCGAAAGGAATTGCACGCCGAACGCGTAGAGCGCCTACGCAGCCAACCAGAGCGCTACGGCGCGATCAGCGAGGATGATCCTTGCATACAACCGTATCCGGATGTGGTCGCTACACGTTACGAGCCTGGGCAGGGTTGGGTAAAACCATCCGTAGTGGCGCGGTCTGCGGCCTGATTTCAGGTCAAAATCAATCTCACAACCTTGAGGAGCATCACGCATGTGGTGCTCCTCGTGGCATAGGAGGACCTATGAAATCTGGAACCAACTCGCCTCACACAATCAAGTTCGAGGGGCAGCTATCGGTCTTTGAGAGCCCTCATTCGGGCAATGTACTGCTCGTCGACCGCGCTAAGTACAACCGCTATAACCGTTTGGTTTGGGTGGCTCTACTTCCTGAAGATACAGTTGCGCTGGAGGCAATAGCCCTTTACCGGGCCAAGTAACTCTAGCTTCAACATTTCGGTACCAACCATCCTTGGTCAAGCCAGGGATGGGCTTTATCAGATCACATCCAAGAGGGATGCCTGTCGAATGTGATTTCCCTATCCAGCATGTGCTGGAGAGGAAAATAGCTGCACTTGCAGCACTGGCCTCGGCCTTTCTAACCCCTGCGGGCACCGTCCCCGTTTGGGGATGGGTCCGTACTCTCGGAGATGACCCATGACTTTAATGAACAACCTTAGTAAGCAGCCTTCCCGGGCACGTGTTTCCTGGCGTCTGTCCTATCAAGGTAAACATGAATACGACTGTTCATTCTTGGGCAGTGAATTTCGCGTCTCAGTCCGTGTTGTGAGAGAGCGCTATCCGGTTTTCTGCAACATGAGTGAGGTCGAGTTTGAACGGTGGGAAAACGGTCAATCCGGCTATGTGACCCACAGTGATCCTTCAAAACTCACGGCTGAGTTCGTGGCCACGTTCAATCGATTGCGCTTCGAAGAGTGGCAGCAGCAGGTGCAAATCATGCTGAGGCAACCCGAGAAGTACGCTGACTACACGCCCAAGCATTTCCCTGTGTACGTCGGCGCGTCCTACGACAAGTCAGAAGGCTGGGTTCGGATGCATGACTTCGAGGAAATTCGGGCTCTGGCCGGGATTCCCGAGCACATTGCAATCGACCCAACTGTTCTTCACTAAAACCCTCCGCCGGGCAAATGTCCCCACGGAGGGGCATGGTTCGGCTCCAAGCTGGAGATACACCATGAATGCAAACCAAGCTCTGATCGTTGTTCAACGCCTGCTCATCAATGCAGGGTCTCGGTTGAAGCTGCGATTGGTTTCACACGTAGGAGCGGATTACTGGAGTTTTTCTGTTGTTGGCCGCGGCCGAATGGGCAAGAAAGTCATTGTGCCCTTCATCCAGGTCACCGACGGCTTCAGGATTCTAGGGATCCTGGACCAGACGGGCCGCAACGCTCATTGGCTTTTCAATGGCCAGGCTGGCAACGGTTGCCGGCAGATTGCCCACTACGGGGATCAAGGCCGTACCGTTGTATATCACTCGAAGCAATATTTGACCGAGTGGTATGGAAAGAGCGTAGGGGACGCCGGTCTCTCCATCGCGTGCCGGGAGATTATTGCCTGTGCGCCCGATCGGGAAACGCTGGTCCTTCGGGATCTTGAGTATGAACGTGACGACCAGCGAATTGAGCTGCCGTCCACGAGCCAGGCCGATGTCGTGCAACAATGCTTGGATGGGAAAATTGTTCCAGTCCAGGTCGAGCACTACGAAAGGCTGATTAAAGAGTTCGGCGTCGCAGTCCGTTTTGGCAGTGGTGAATACCGCGGCCAACTGATGTCGATCGATACGTTTAAGGTTCTGCTTGCCGGCCAATTTATGGCCGCGTGAGGTGCGATCTTTCCCGTTAAGGAGCGCGTTGGAACAATAAGAGAAATCATGGAGCCGGGGCGCTAATAAGCCCCGGTTGCATGCTGTGCTTTGCCCAGGCAAAATCCAGCTTAGTTAACCAGTTGCTTGTGCATCTAGGTAAAAATGAAGCTGGTATCCCAGCATTTCTCTCAACTCCGGCGGTACTCGCTCGCTAGGAGTCAAAAGCTCGCTTCCCATGGGGCTCAATCGATAATTCTCAGCCTGCTGATTTTCGCTGTCGTGGTGGAGGGCACCTCGTCGCGGTTGATCATCAGCATCTGAGCGTTCAAAAAACTCAACCTGCGGGGGTGTGTTCCCTGTGGGAGCATGGTCCCGCTCAATCTGGAGAAGACCATGAATTGTAAAACCACCCAGAAATACATTTTCATCTTTGTCAGCAGCTATCGTGGGACGCATTCCTATGAAGCCAAGTTGATCGAGAACGGAAGTGTTGGCCAGACATTACGGCTCTCATGTCGAGTAGGAACTGATTCGTACGAAGAGCCTTGCACGCTTTCTCGTGAGGAGTGGGAAAAACAGGTCAACGGAAAAGTTGGGATGGTTAGCACCTACCCATCTGAAATGCTGACCGATGAGCTCGTGGCCACCTTCAACCGATGGATGTTTGATGAGTGGGAGCGAGACGTTGCCAAAATCCTTGCCAGTCCTGAGCTTTACGGCACTGATGCTCCGAGCCTCTGTCCTGTGTTTGTGGGCGGGCGGTACGACGCTGAAACTGGTTGGTGCGCCCTGCAGGATTTCGATGATTTGGTGAAGCTCGCCGGCTTGCCGGTAGAGCGCTGCTGGAATCCTCGTGCGTCTGGCGTAACCCGGGAAATGGTGACAGACGCCTGATACATGATTTTTACGAAGGCCAAGGCCTTCAGAAAAGAACGTTTGATTTCTCCGAAGGCCTTGAGGTCTTCGAGATAACAAGCTGGTCACCCCAGCACACAACAACCCATCGCGGAGCTTCATAACCCCGCACTGGGGTCATGGCTTCGCATTCAACCGGAGCTCCATGATGAAAGTTTTTGCATTTGTTCAAAGCGTTGATAATGAGCTCTACACCGTTTTCGTAACGAATAAAACTCACTCCGATCAGCGTTGGCTGACTGCCGTTTCACCCAACACCAACAACCTGTTTGAAGGTTTCAGGCTTGCACTGGAGAAGTTTGAGGCGGGTCAGCGCGAGTTTGTCAGCTTGGATAGCGTTCATATCTCGCTGTTAGGTGAGGTGGTCGATGGCGATGTTGTCATTGGTCAACATCGTATGTTCCTTGTGTCAGCCGATGAGCAATATTGGCTGGCCAACAAAAAAGGGCAGCTGGCGAAACTGAGTGACCTTGAGTCCACACTGAAGTCCTACCTTGGGACCGCTTCTTGTGTTCTCAGCACGGTCAGCGATGAACACATCGGGGCCGTAGTCACGAATTACGCGCCAATTGAAAATCTGCGACCTCAGGTATTGGTGGTCATGGAGGATGGAAACCCGGTTGGAGTCCAGCTTTTCGGGCTCCCAGCTTCAACAGTGGTCTCTGTTCTGAATGTGATCCACCCAGATGATGTTCATAGCTTGAGAGACGAATACCTTAGCGATCTTGTCTTTGAACATGGCGAGGTCAAAAAGAATGTTCGGAATGTCACCCCCGCGGTGCAGCACCTGAACACTTTTTCGCAGCTTGCCAAATTGATCTAACCCACTCGGGGCCATGTCCCGATGGGGCGTGCCCCGTACCTCATCCTGGAGTACGACATGACTACAACATCCAAGCTTCAAATCAATCTTGATTGCATGTTCATTGGAAGTCACACAGAGGTGGTTTTGGTCCCGGCCGATCTCACCCTTGCAGAAACGCATGACATCATGGACCTGCGGTTTGGAACGGTTAAAGTCGGCGACTATGTCATCGATACCGAGAACGGATCTAAATACAACTCGCATACCGAATGGGTTGGTGACGATGAAAAGCACACGCTTGAAATCGTGAGAGATCCCAACGGGCGAATGAAAATACTCAAGCAAGAGACCGTTGTTTCTGAGCCGGCCATGGCGCCGGTGGCCAGCGACGGGCTTGTGTTCATCCAACAGGATGAAGACTTGCACACCATCATTGCAGCCTTGCGGTACTGGCAGCAGATGGGAATGTGTGACCCCTTCAAGCGGTCGGATGAAATGCACTCCTTGTGTACAAACAACGATGAGCTTCAGTCGTACTGTGACGACGACGTCGACGAACTGGTCATGAGGCTGAACGTCGAGATGGACCCCAAGAGCTTCTTGGAGGAAATCAAGGCTGTCGTTTGATTGTGAGGTAGCCGGCCCTTATGGGTCGGCCACCCTCAGAATGCTTTTGAGTGGCTCTGCTCAAGACTCAGTCACAAGCATTCTTTGGCCACTCATGTGAGTAGCCAAGATACCCAGCTGGTGGTCACCAGCACTCAAACTTAAAACCCACCTGGGGGGCATTCATCCCCAGTGGGGGTGGTGCTTCCAATCACTTGGAGTTCCACCATGACTACAGTAATCAACACAACGATTGGCGAGGCAAAGGGCGGTGTAGCGCGACTCTGGCTTGAGGGTCAGAAGCTGGTTCATGCCGGCGTAAAGGTTGGTGCTAAGTACCTGCTGCGAAGCAACGAAGCATCCAAGCGCCTCGAGTGGGTACCGGTCTCCGGCGATACGATGGAAGCGGGTTCCTTCACTGTTTCTAAACGTGAACGCAACGGTGTGGTCACGCCTCTGTTGGAGGTGCGCACCGATTTGCTCAAGAAGTTCTTTGAAGGCTGCGAGAAGGTTCGTGTTGCCATTCGAAGTGGTCGCATTGTCGTAACTGCTCTGCAGATCGACCTCAAGATCAAAGAGCGTGTTGAGCGTATAAAACGCAAGCTCACCGAGAAGGTGGCGCTGGCGAAAGGCTCGCTTTATCACGGGAGTGGCATCATCGATAAAGCGCTGCACTCAGGCCTATTGGTCGCGGGTGTTGCTTCCTTCATACAAGTCGGCGTTGAGCTCGATTCAAATTACCTGGATGCATCGCTACGTAACAATCCGGAGCTTTGGACTGAAGAATCAATCGCGATCAACACCGACATTCGTGACCTCACCTTGTCGGGCGACGTACCGCAATTAGATTGCGTGGTCGCCGGGATCCCCTGCACCGGGGCCAGCCGCTCGGGCCGCGCGAAGAACAAGATACAGAACGCTGAGGAGCATTCCTCGGCAGGTACCTTGTTCATCGACTTTCTGGACTTCGTCAAGGCCTCTAACCCTGCGATCTGCATCATCGAAAACGTGCCTGAATATTTGGACTCGGTATCGATGACTGTCATTCGCAGTGTTCTGACATCGTTGGGATATGTGTTGCATGAGACGGTGTTCAGGGGGGCTGATTTCGGAGTGCTAGAAGACCGGAAGCGGATGGTGGTTGTTGCGATCACAAAAGGCTTGGGGGAGGGCTTTACCTTTCCGACGCCCACTGACGTTAAGCCAGTGAAAGTCGGCGATATCCTCGAGGAAATACCTGATGACTCACCCCGGTGGAAAAGCTACGAGTATCTCGCGGCAAAGGAGGAGCGAGATATTGCGGCTGGCAAGGGTTTCAAACGTCAGTTGGTCACAGCAGACAGCACCTCGGTTGGGACTGTCGGCTGTCATTATGGTGTCAAGAAAATTGTTGCATTGCGCTGAAAAGGTGGTTTTAGGGCTGCTTGACGGGGTTTTACCGAGTTTTAAGGTTTCATCTCGAGTGTTGCAAATCCTACCCCCTTCAAGGCCAGCTGTGATCACTCATCCTCACAGGCCTCATGTACTTTCGCGCACGTATCGGACCCGCTTGGTCTTCACCAGCTCGGAGGCCACTCGTGCCAATCTAGAAATTGGGCTTGGATGATTTTGTCAGGATTGCCTCGCCCCTGATGATCCTGCCGGCAAGGGGAGCGGCAGCCACTCTGAGCGTTTCAGTCAATCTATTGGGTCGAGTCCATAGTCGAAAGCGCCATCTGCGGAGGGCAGCTTTCGACTTGGCAAGTAGGGCCGCTTGCTGACCAAAAAAGCGGTCCGTAAGGGGGTGAGAGCAAGTGTTCGTGACTGACCGTCATCGACCGATTTTGTTGAAATAGTCGATCCGCCCAAACGGCCTGTTCTGTGACTGGTTAAGGCGCATTACGGAAAAAATGATCCTCAGCGTGGCATTGGGTCTGTATTGGCAGACAATGTGAGAATTGATGTGGCCCCTTCAGGTCTGGGTCAGTCAGTATTTATTCTAGATCCACGACCGTCGATTTAGAGAATGAATACTTTAGGTGTAGGCGCTGCGCTTCAGCCTCCTGCGACTGCTTTTGGACTGGCTTACCGATTGCTTGAAGGCCAGCATCGGCTGAAACTGCTTGCTACTGTCGGTGGTGACTTATGTCGAATACGACGTCGGTGCTTATGGTTCCACGTACAGATCGAGGAACGTGAACGATCCAAATGGTGGCGTTTCAATCTCATGACCAGCGGCAAATTCCCGCTTCGGGCTTTTGATCGCCTGGCAATCCGAACATCTGGCCATAGTAAACGTACAGCTCATTGGCACTGATGAGATCAACAACGGCAGTCGTTAGTTGATGGAACTACTTGTTGAAATTGAGCTGAACAGGCTGGCCGCAAAAATAACACGTTTGAAAGCTTTGACGAAACGCGAGGATCGGAATTCAAACGCATAATTTGCCAATCGTGATCCCTTACATACGAAACCTTACGAATAAGTAATCCTCATGCCAGCTTCCTGAAAGGCGTTATTGGTTATTCTCTAGTCAGAAGTTATTGAGAACCAGGAGATAATCATGAAATCATTCAAAGCAATTTTTGCTCTCGCTATTTTGGCCTCGTCGTCATTGGCCATGGCTGAGGGAGGCGGTGACCGCGTTTACGGTCGGATGATGCAGGAGAACCAACGGGCTATGGAACAATACGCATTGAAAAATGGTAAGTCCACCCCTGAAGTTGTTCATTATGAATATGGAATGAACCTCGATATTCAGAAGTTGGTCAGTGTCACGCAAGCCAACAAAACCTGTAGTGTTGCACCTTCGCGCATGACCTATGAAGACTCGGCTGGCAAGCTCAATACGGTGGAGTACAGGGTTATGGGTACCAACTGCCCGCATGGAAGCTAGATCAATGGAGCCTACCCGCATCAGGTTTTTTGGCAAGGATTTTAAATACGCTTTCTGTTTGCTGACATAGAAGTAATTTCCAGGTCACGCTGGAGTTATCTTTTGTATGAAATTATGTCTACCGGCACGTAGGGGGAACCACTACGTGCCGGTGGCTTTTAATAACGATAAAAAATTTCATAAAGAAACTCTGCCAAGCTAAAGCCTGGAGTGTTAAATGAACAATAAAAGCTTTTATGGTCTTTCTCTCATTGCCCTTGGCGTGAGCATGGGGCAAGCTGCATTGGCCGTTGAGCAAAAAACTGAGGGGTTCATTGAAGGGAGCACATTTAGTCTTCTCAATCGTAATCTCTATTTCAATCGTGACTATCGAAAGGGCCAGTCAAGTCCTACAGGCAATGGCTATGCTGAAGAATGGGCTAATGGGATTATTGGACGTTTTGAGTCGGGCTTTACCCAAGGCACCGTCGGGTTCGGCATTGATGCATTTGCAATGGTAGGACTCAAGCTTGATGATGGGCGCTCGGGCGCTCGGGCGCTCGAAGCTCAGTGGATGTCATGCCCTACAACAGCAAAGGCCAACCTGAAGACTCTTACTCAGAAGTAGGCGGAGCCGCTAAGGCTCGCTTTATGGATACGGTGGTCAAAGTAGGGGACGTATTTCCATCCACGCCTGTCGTGGCATATGGCGATTCTCGACTGCTGCCAGAGAGTTTCCGGGGAGCAACGTTCACCAATACCAGCATTAAAGACCTGACCATTCAGGGGGGCCGGCTGCATGCAATGAGCCAACCCAATTCCAGCAGCATGCGTGACGGCTTTTCGACTTTCTATGCCGGTGCTGTTGATGCTCCGTGGATTGCTTACCTCGGGGGGATTACACCGTCAATTAGTTCGTTGGTGTGAGTCTTTACGCCAGCCAATTCAAGGACGTTTGGACTCAATATTACGCTGGCACTTCTCTTAGTTACCCGCTCTCAGACAACGTCGCGTTGATCGGTGGATTTACTACCGCGCGGTCGACGAGGGTAAAAAACTCCTAGGCAGCTTTGATAACAAGATTTGGAGCGGCAAAACTGGCGTCAAATTCGGCGTCCATACGGTGACCGTTGGCTATCAGCGCAGCAACGGCAATGACGACTTCGATTACCTGCGCCAATCGGACTCGATTTTTCTGGATAACTCCATTCAGTACAGCGACCTCAACTCACCGAAGGAGCAATCCTTGCAGCTACGTTACGACCTTGATATGCAAGCTTTCGGCATTCCAGGCCTAAGCTTCATGACTCGCTACGCGAAGGGGTGGGACGCTGATTATTCCAACGCGAACAGCGTCTACATGCGTCGCGGGGCAGATGGAGTGCCATTGTAAGCCCAAAAGCGTTGGGAGCGAGACATTGAGGCTAAGTACATCTCCAGTCAGGCTCTCTGAAGGACATGTCTCGGCGTGTTCGCCAAGCAACCACGCGTGCTACCGATTTCGAATCGGATTTGGATGAGGTCCGACTGATTGTCGAGTACCCACTGCAACTGCTTTAACGAGCGCTAAACTGCGGCACCAATTGTTCGACTACTAGGTACACCCCGCTTCCTTGTTTCTCCTTTGGTTTGGGAGGCGGCTTAGGCGCCCTAGTGGCGCCTTTTTTTATGACGCAGATCCCTTGCGGCGTATGCGAAGCGCTCACACACACAACGCAGGAAAATTTCCTTAGATGAATAGTTCCCACTGGCGCAAGGATCTTGCGTCTCGGCGGCCAGGTCAGCCAGTTGTTTAAGAGGCTATTCTGCCGACGGAGCAATATCCATCACGCCCAGCATGTGTATCGAAATTAGCGAGTTTATGCTCAGGACATAATTTCGGACCTTACGTCGCGAGCGTAGAAAACTCCTCGTTTAGCTATCCTCATCGGCTTGAAGAACGCACTCAAGGGTGTCGGCTTCTTTCTTGACGGAGCCTTGCTGGCATTGATCGGCTTCAAAGGCGCCTTGCTGGCCATGGCCGGCGTACTGGGCGCTGATTGAGATGAGTAGTCTGATCCTGTTGAAGAAGGATTTGGGCAAGGCCAAAGCTCCGGCAGCACAAACAAGCGGTTGTTTACGGCTCACTCGGGCACTTGGTAGCTAATGCCATTGGGTCCGGCCCCGACTTTATGGCTGGCCACCACTGTGCGACTGGCAGTATCGATCACAGAGAAGGTGCCCGCCTCGATATTGCTAACAAACACATAAGCGCCGTCGCTGCTGATGGCCACGCCGTGAGCGCCCTTACCGGTGGTCAGGGTGGCGACGACGCTCAAGGTCTGCGGGTCAATCACTGAGACGCGGTCATCCGGCTCACTGCTGCTGCCCTGATTGGCTACATAGACCTGGCGACCATCTGCCGTGGCATACATCTGAATCGGCGTTCTGCCGACGGCAACTTTACCTATCAAGCGTTGTGTTTCCGTATCGATGATTCCGAGCTTGTTCTCCGCGCTCAGCGACACATAGGCCTGCCGCCCATCTGGGGCGAAGCCGACTTGCACGGGGCCGTTACCAACGGCAATTTGCGTGGCTTCTTTCAGCGTTGCGGTATCGATTGCTGATACGCTGCCACTGCGCATATTGGCGACATACAGCATCTTGCCATCCGGGCTCAGGCGTAAACCATGGGGGAAACTACCGGTCTTTACAGTGCCGAGCTGAGTGCGTGCTTGTAGGTCAAAAACCCGCACCAGATTAGCGGAAGAGTCGCTAACGAAAGCCCGCTGCCCGCTCAGGTCAGTCACTACGT
Source organism: Pseudomonas sp. G5(2012) (assembly GCF_000408945.1). Lineage (NCBI taxonomy): Bacteria > Pseudomonadati > Pseudomonadota > Gammaproteobacteria > Pseudomonadales > Pseudomonadaceae > Pseudomonas > Pseudomonas sp. G5(2012). The sequence goes on along the minus strand of NZ_APIO01000001.1, from coordinate 32,490 downwards.
GGGCAGGATGTTGCCCCGCCGGCAGGCTAAAGACCGGTTTATCCAGCGTGGCAGTGCTGAACACCAGCAATTCACCCGCCCTCATGGCTCCTGTTTGATGCTCGGCATGCGCAGGCATGCCCACCACCAGCAGCCAGCGTCCATCGGCGCTGATTTGTAAATTATGCGGTGCAATGTTCAGGGCCAGCGTTTTGACCACACCCGTGTCGAGCCTGACTTGGCTAATCGAACTGTCGCGCTCATTGGCCGTGTAAACAGTGCCAACTGGCGCTGCCAGGGCTACGTTTAAAGCCAGAGCGAGACTGGACGCCAAAAGCAGTTTGAACTTGAACATGAGCGCTGATCCTTTTAGCGAAACAGTGACTATTGCGACTGGTGTTCTGCGAGCAATCGCCTGCCTACCATGCTGCGCCGCCGCAACCAGTCGCTCATTGATCATGATCAACTACTCGGCATTGAGCGCTGCGGAAAAAGTAGTTATTGCTCACGGCAAGACCAAGCGAAACAGCTCAGCCCAAGGATCAAACTGCTGCTCAACAACCGTGTACGAAATGCTTTTTTCATGGGAATACCGTTCATGGTGGGCCTCAGGTCAATGTGAATCTGGGTTAGAGCATGGTCTGACTGGGTCATCTAATAAGCGCTGCAAGGGTGCCCAACCAAATAGCCAGAACATCAAGGGGTCAGGAAGCTGCCCATAATGGTCGAGCTAACCAGCCACCTCCGCGCTGCAGGGAAAGTGCAGCAAGCTCTTGTAGAACACGACGCATTAATCAAGGTTCAGGAACAGCAGGCCCTGGCGCTGGCAGCCAAGGGCTGACGGAAGCCGTGCAGCGTCAGGAGGTGGTCCAGGCTGGACTGGGCAGTGAAAAGTTCGACCTCGAACCGCGTCTGACTGATCGCGTCTATTACCAGGAGTCAGTCGCTCAACAGCAAGGCGACGAGCGCCAGGCCACTGAACAGCGCCAGCAGTGCCTGGAACACGAACTGACTGAACTCCGGCAGCAGCTACTCGCTCAGCAAACCCGCCTAGGTGGACTGTAAACACGGGAACAGCGACTGGCGCAAGACAACGATCGCCTACAAAACACCCTGCTCAGGGCAAGGACACGCTCACCCAAAGCCTCAGCGCACATGAGCACCTGGTATTTCAATTCGCCGCGGCAGCTGAAAACGCTGCACCAGCGTAGGAAGTCACTAATGCGCCGTAAACTTTAAGGATTGACAACGTTTTATCGCTTTATCATTCGTTAAGCGAGTCATCATGATGTTCGTGATCGAAATCCGACTGGGCTTTTAATACCTCGAGAAATCTAACGCCCTACTTTTTTCATTTTTGCTTGGTCGATCGCGCGGATAACGAACCAGAGCATAAATCAGGAAGAATTAGTAAACGCGGCAGCCCAAGGCTTAGCAAGAAGCCAAGCACTGTGAGGCTCGCGCCCAGAACAAAAGAGGCACCAGGCAGTAAGACAGTACTGTAGAGGATCCCACCGACCGCCGACCCCAAGGTTGCCCCAAGACTGGACGCTGCCGTTTGCTTGCCGAGTTCCCAGCCTTGTACGCTTCCAGCCTTGGCCGAGATCCAGTAAGTGAGGATCGGCGCCAGGATGCCAGCGCTGGCAGCGACCGCACCGATCACGACCAGCATCAACGTAAAATCAGATGCCCAAGGTACAAGAAACAACCCGGTTGCCAGCACCGAGAGTGCGGGAGCTATGAGCCAGCGGGTCGTGTCCGGCTTGAACCAGGGTGAGAATACGATTGCTTGCATCCCAAACATGACCAAGCTGCACTCGGAGAACATCAGCGCAATCTGATATGGACTCAAACCAAGTTCCTGTTTACCACGCAGTGCGAGCCCGACCTCGAAGGCCCCGACGCCGATCGAAACGATGAAAGTAAGAATGAGGAGTTTTGGCACGAGCCATACTTTTTGATCGGCCGAGGTCTTAGATATCTGCTTTGACCGACCAAGGCCTTCGCTACTTGGTACTGAAAACGCAACTCCAGCGGCCACTAGAAAAGCGAGCAGTCCCGTCGCCGCGAGCGGAACCGTGATCGATCCTGCCGGCAAGGCGAGGCTGAAAATATATGCGGCAAAGCGCGTTACGAACACGCTCAGCATCGGTCCAAGCAGGAAGCCGCTAATCCCAGTCATGCTGACGAGCGCAAGCCGACGGGCTCGCCCCTGCTCGGTTGTCGTGACGTTGCCGAACACAGCAGCTGCTACGGGCGTCACCGCTGCAGCGAACATACCGCTTAAGAAGCGCTCGGCGTAAACAGCGACGAGACTCTCAACAAAAGAGAAAACCAACATGGTTCCGCCAAAGCCGAGAAGTCCAACAAGTAGTACACCACGCGGGCCGCGTTGGTCGGAAAGTCGACCCCACATGGGTGCAAACAAAAAAAGTGAGAGAGTGTAGACAGCAGTCAGTAACCCGGTGTGCTGGGAAACTAGCGCAGCATCACCTTCAGCTCCCAAGAGCCGCTCAATTAGGTAGGGTAAAAGCGGAAGCACGATGCCAAAGCCAACCGACACAGTGAACACGCTGAGCATAAGCACGGCCGTAGTCGCTATGGGCAAACGTGCTGAGCGCGCGCTGGTGGCCCTCATGTAGCCGCAGACCATCGAGTCATGCATGCGGTCCGACGTCTGAGCATCATATGGGCGAGTTAACCGCAGCAACCACCCTTGGATTGATGATTGGGCGTGGCCTTGGCCGCATTCACTCCATAGCCCGCGCCTTTCACGGCCGATTTTAGTTGATCGAGCGAGGTGAGTTGCTCGTCATAACGTACCGCAGCCTCGCCGGTCGAGAGCGACACTACTACGTCATGGACTCCGGGAATTGCTTTCAGCGCGTTCGCTACATTGCTGGTGCAGCCGTCACACGTCATTCCCGTTACGTTCAACTTTTGATTTTGCATGGTGATACTCCTTTTCATGATAGGGAATACAAACATCGCAGTAATACGCTTTTAGGCTCCTGCATGGACCTTCACATTCTCATGCAGATCAATACTTGCCGGATTGCTTGACTCAAGGATCGTTTTGGATCTCGTCATCTCGTCCGAGGAGCCATGGGCTACAACAAGAAATCCATCAGTTTTGACGGCTTGCTCGTACTGTATGACGCTGTCCTTCGGAATGCCGATGCTGAAAAGCGCAGCGCCAAGCGCACTCAACCCTCCGACTAGAATTGCACCCTCGACAGCGGCAACGACGATCCCTGCCAAGTGACCAAGCACCATGACAGGACCGATAACAGGAATGTTCAGAAATATTCCGCCGAAGAATAAGCTCCAAAGACTGCCCCAAAATGCGCCGTTTGTACTCCAAAATTTAATTCTGTCGCCGAAGTTGTAGAAACCCACAACCTTTTCCTCGGAATGAAAACCCCGTCCGACGATACTGAAATGCGTCATGTCGAAACCACTGGCAGCAAGTTTGCGGACAGCGTCCTCTGCATCCTGATGATGAACGAATACAGCGACTGCAGCGTCATGTTGATCTAATTGGAGTGTCATGCTCTGTTCTTCGGTTGAGCGTGCTTGAGTTTTTTGGTTGGCGCCAGCGATAGAGAGCTCCTCAGAGAACCATTGGATTATCCGGTAATTCATTCGGCTCACCGCCGGCAACGGGAAAATGTTTCGTCAGATGCTGTGTAACCGCCTGAACACCGCTGACTACGCCCACTTTGTAATTGGATTGTTTGAAGGCGGCTTCCATTCGGCAGCAAATGCTCTGCCATTCTTGAGAGCCCACCTTCGCGTGAATTCCGCGATCAGCAACAATCTCCACGTCCCGGTCAGCGAGCAACAGATAAATCAGCACACCGTTATTGTGAGCTGTGTCCCATACACGCAATTGCGAAAACACATCGACAGCGCGTTCTTGCGCGGATTGGCCTTTGAAAAGCGGCATGCTATCCAGTGCGCCCTCCACGACGAAACGGATTTCCCCGGCGTGTGCAGCCTCACTGGCTTTGATCGCTTGCTCGATCGCTATCAACGTTTCACGAGGAAAGGCCCGTTTGACCTGCCAATGGGTCATAACAAGATGGTTCAAAATGCGTTTGATATTCATCTTTACCATCTCCCTGATGCACCGCCGCCGCCAAACCCGCCGCCGCCACCGCCGAAGCCTCCACCACCGCCTCGACCAAATCCTCCACGATGCCGCCCCATACCGTATCCACCCATACCGCCACCGACCAACGTGAACAAGAGCGCCATCGCTCCCGCGCCCAACGCGATGAACAGTGCGCCGGCCACCAACCACGCGATAACGGCCACAACCCCTCCAGTGACTAGCGCACCTGGAAATCTGCCCAAAACGGGGCGCAGAACACTGCCTATCACGAGCGCAAGAATAAAAACGAGCGGACCATACTGTCGAATATCTGTATCACCGCCGATAGTTTGTGCGTTGGGTGCAGGCAACGGTTCGCCATCAATTACCCGGATCATCTGGTCGAGCCCGGCAGCAATGCCACCGTAGAAGTCTCCTTGCTTGAAGCGCGGTGTGATGATTTCACTAATGATGCGCTTGCTGATGGCGTCATTGAGTGCGCCCTCAAGCCCGTAGCCTACTTCGATGCGAAGCGCACGGTCGCTCTTGGCGATGACCAGGATTGCGCCGTCATCCACTTTTTTTCGGCCTAACTTCCATTGCTCCCCTACGCGCAAAGAATATTGTTCGATCGCTTCCGGCTGTGTGCTAGGGACAATGAGAAGTGCGAGTTGAGTGCCTTTCTTGGCTTCAAACGTCCGTAAAATTTGCTCGAGACTTGCAGTCTGATCTGCGGTGAGCGTAGCGGTCTGGTCAATGACCCGGCCAGTCAGGGGGGGGACTGCGACTTGAGCGCCCACGAGGAAAGACCAGCACAGCAATAAGACAAACAATACCGCCGCGCTTGTCGTTCGCACCGTCTTCACTTGGCTGCTCCCTGAGTCCCGCTTGGGGGAAGAGCAGGCGCTGACCCAAAATCTACTGCGGGGGGCTTAGCGATTTCTTTTTCGTTAGCTACCGTGAAATTAGGCTTCTCTTTGTATCCGAATGCCATCGCCGTCAGATTGGAGGGGAACGACCGGACCGTGACGTTAAATTCCTGCACTGACTTGATGTAACGGTTGCGTGCCACTGCGATGCGGTTTTCGGTGCCTTCCAGTTGCGCCTGCAAATCGCGAAAACTGGCGTCTGCTTTCAGTTGCGGGTAGTTTTCGCTCACTGCCAGCAACCGGGACAACGCTCCGGAAAGCTCGCCTTGTGCAGCCTGAAACTTGGCAAAGGCGGCCGGATCATTGAGCACCTCTGGCGTCACCTGTATGGAGGTCGCCTGAGCCCGCGCTTGGGTCACTTGGGTCAATACTTCTTTTTCATGCGCAGCATAGCCTTTGACGGTATTGACCAGATTAGGTACCAGATCCGCACGCCGCTGGTATTGGTTTACTACCTCAGACCAGCTAGCTTTGATTTGCTCGTCGTTGCTCTGGAATTTGTTGTAGCCGCAGCCATTTAGGTTTAAAACAACCAGCGTTGCTAAGATGATCCATAATTTGCGCATTTTATTTTTCCAAAAACAGGTTTTCAAACAGGACAACATTGTGACTGTTGCGCCTTTTGGCAATATCCTTGCCATGTTTTGGTTGCGATGACTAAGTGTTGCTTATAAAAGTTCTTCGTCACAATGCGGTAATGCCGCTCATCGCATTACTGCCCATGAGATTCGGATGGATCCATTACCGTTTGTATTTATTTGTGCATCAATGCAGTGACGCTATCGTGTGTTCGAAGATTTAACACTCTTGCCATTAGGTTAGACATGTCATCGTGTGTCGCGTTCATGTGTTCGGTCATAAACGTATCATGCTCTTCAGATATTTTTCCGCTTAAGCTTATAGATAGTGGACACATTTACAGTACGAGAATGAGGCAAAGGATAGATTGATCTATGTCAAAGTAACCAGAAGGGACCTCCTCCGTTCGTCGCTTTTGACTTGCACCCTGCAAAGCTCTGGCTCAAGGGCAAACATGACTCAAGGGAGCAGAGGTCTTATTTTCAGTAGCTTACAGATTTTTGTGCCTGAAACAGTAATGACATCAAAAATCGACGGCTACTTCACACTGCCCAGCTCTTGATAGTTCATACCGAAACGCAGGGTGTTGTAACTAACTCGGGTAGTGCGCATCTGTTTTGAGGGCACGGAGTTGCCACTTCAGCATGAGCTACATCACCTGCCTGGCAATCCACTGACCTCGTGTTGCCACACTGCGGTAGCAAGGCTTGCGTACAGGGTCGCGACAGTATCGGTTTCCTGTTGCCGCATTATCGGGCCCGTTGGACAAATCGGCCGGCTTAGGCTTATAACGAGACGCCCGAGGAAGCCTGCGCGCCGGTCATAGGTATAATTTGTGGCCGTACACGCTTGATACCAGCGAGCTTGGTCCGTTTCAGTAGCAGAGCGTTGATTGCCACGACGGCCGAACTACCCGACATCGATAATGCTGCGACTTCTGGCGATAAAGTAAACGGGTAGAAGACGCCAGCTGCCAGCGGAAAGGCGATCAGATTGTAACCAACCGCCCACCACAGGTTCTGATGCATCTTGTGCAGGGTGGCACGTGACAGTTCTATAGTACCGACGACATCGAACGGGTCACTTTTCATCAAAATGACCTGCGCGCTTTCCATGGCCACGTCGGTGCCGGCACCAATCGCGAAACCTACATCGGCCTGGGTCAGGGCCGGCGCATCATTAATGCCGTCGCCTACCATGCCAACTTTGTACCCCTGCTCTTGAAGCTCCTTAAGCTTGGATGCTTTCTGGCCTGGAAGCACGTCTGCCAGCACTATATCAATGCCAAGCTCATTACCGATGCGATCGGCCGTGGCTTGATTATCGCCGGTAATCATCGCCACCTTTACACCGCGCTCCTGCAACTTGGCGATCGTTGCCTTGGAGGTCGGCCGTACGGCGTCGGCAATGGCGATTAGACCGATCAGCTTTCCGCCGCGAGCGACATACACTACAGTTCGGCCCCCACCCTGGAGTCGAAAGGCTTCTGTGGCCAGCGCCTGCAATGGGATGTCTTCGGACTCCATCAGCTTGAGGTTTCCGAGCAGTACCTTCTCACCGTCGATCATCGCGTGAGCCCCCTGACCATCGATGTTGGTGAATCCCGTCGCGACCTCGGCCTGCGAGGTCCCCAATCTTTTGAGCACCGCCAACGCCAAGGGATGCTCCGAGAACTTCTCCACCCCCGCAGCGGTAGCCAGCAACTGAGCTTCGGTGACGTCCTGGGCGGTGACCATCTCTACCACATCAGGTTGCCCGAGTGTGAGAGTGCCTGTCTTGTCGAAAACGATGATGGTGAGCTTGGTAGCGTTCTCAAGTGCTGCGGCGTTTTTGAACAAGATACCGTTCATAGCGCCGAGCCCCGTACCGACCATTATGGCCATCGGGGTGGCTAAGCCTAGAGCGTCGGGGCAGGCAATGACGAACACCGTGATCGTTAGCGTCAACGCTAACAGCAGTGGCTGGTCCAGGACCCAGAACCACACGCCGAAGGTGAGCAAACCAATGACAATGGCTGCCAGAACCAGCCACTGGGAGGCTTGATCAGCGAGTAGCTGCCCCGGCGCCTTGGAGTTTTGGGCTTCCTGGACGAGCTTGACGATCTGGGCCAACGCTGTGTCGGCACCAACCTTGGTAGCCTTGTAGCGAAAGCTACCGCTCTTATTGATCGTGGCGCCAATAACGGCATCACCAAGAGTCTTCTTCACGGGCATCGATTCGCCGGTCAGCATAGATTCATCGACCTCAGAGTTACCTTCGATGATTTCGCCGTCAACCGGAAGCTTGTCGCCCGGCTTGATGATTACCGTCTCGCCTGTCAGCACCTCCGAGGTGGCCACCTCGGTCTCGACGCCAGCGCGTAGCACCGTCGTCATCGGCGGGGCCAGATCCATAAGGACGCGGATCGCATCTGAGGCACCCGCGCGTGCACGCATCTCAAGCCAGTGGCCCAGTAGAATGAAGACCAGCAGCACGGCTGCCGCTTCGTAGAACACCTCACCTTCGTAGAGGAAGGTGGTCCCCACACTGAACACATACCCAGTGCCGACCGAGAGTAAAACCAGGGTCGCCATGTTGACCACCCGGTTGCGCGCAGCACGCCAGGCTGCGATGAAGAATGGCCAACCCGGATAAGCGATCGCGCCAGTGGCGGCGACGAACAGAAAAACCTTCCGATTGAGGTCGAACGGAGTTGCGAAATCGCCGAACATCTTGCCCATCGGCGAGTAAAGGAAGACTGGAATCGCGAACAATAGGGCAACGAAGAAGCGATTACGCATATCGTCGGCCATGTCCTGTATCGACATGCCATGTGTATGCCCCATATCGTGCGTCATGTCGCTCATCGATTGCGCGGGTTTGACGCTGTGGCCGGCACGGGGATCACTCCCCGGTTCCATTTCCTTCGGCGCATGTCCCTTACTACTACCATGTGCCATGTAGCCTTTATGCGCGTCTGCGGTCTTGTGATCTGCAGGCTCGCAGAGGTGAGCGGGAACGAGTTCACCCCGGCAATGGTAGCCGCAGTCAATGATGCGTTGGCGGATCTCTTGATGCGACGTTTTCGCTTCGTCAAAGTACACGGTGGCACTGCCGGCCACATAGTTCACATCGACATGATGAACACCCGATAGCATTGCGATCTGTCGGTGGACGCCGGTCGCGCTCAGGGTGGAGATTAACTCCCCCACTTCGAAGGTGCTTGTTTTCATGCTCGCTCCTGAAGGGCAGACATCAGCGAGCCAGTTTCCCAGCGTCGACGCAACTGGGCGTGAATTCGAATACGATGTCCCGATCCGGCTCGACGAGCTTGTTCTTCTTCCCCGCGTAATGTAGTCGCGAGAGGACGTCGCGTATAAGATTTAGACGCGCTAACCGCTTATTGTCAGCCCGTACGATACGCCACGGTGAGATAGCGGTATGCGTTCGCATCAGCATTTCGTCGCGCGCGGCGGAGTACGCCTTCCAACGTTTAATGGCGATAGCATCGATCGGACTCGTCTTCCATTGCTTGAGCGGATTACGTTGCCGCTCGTCTAATCGGCGCCGCTGCTCGTCCTTGCTGATGTCGAGGTAATACTTCAGCAGCTTGATACCTGAATTGACGAGCACTTCCTCGAACTTCGGCACCGATTGCATGAACTCCTCATGCTCGTCCTTAGAGCAAAAGCCCATCACATGCTCGACGCCGGCACGGTTGTACCAACTTCGATTGAACAGAACTAGCTCCCCAGCCACGGGGAGGTGGACGACGAAACGCTGGAAGTACCATCCACTACGCTCGCGGTCAGAGGGTTTGTCGAGTGCCACGACGCGTGTTTCGCGCGGGCTTAGGTACTCGACGACGCGCTTGATGCTACCGTCCTTACCGGCGGCGTCTCGCCCCTCCAGCAGCACGAGAATCTTATCGCCGCAGCCGATGAAGTGCCTCTGCAGCTTGACCAACTCTATCTGCAAAACACGAAGCTGAGCTTCATAGTCATCATGTGAGATCAATGCCTCGGTTTGCTCCCTGCTGTTGATAAGCTCAGCCGGCGAAATACCTGTGCCGCCTGCAACCGGCAGAACGACAGCATCACTTCCCCTGACATTTTTTTTCTTTTTGCTCATAGAAGTACTCCATCGCCCAGCTCGGTCGTTCGGACCTTCAGGGAAACTGATTTTGGCGGCCACCGATTCGATCTGGATCGGTGTCACGGACGCAGAAATTTTAGGCGCTTACGCGCTGTCTGCACACGCACACGATACGGGTACCTCCCTCGACATTAGGTTCCTTCTGCTGAGGTACAAGGCCCGAACAATTAACAGATGGAATGGGATTGATGCGGTTGCTTGCGTTGTTGAACCTACTAACGCGATACAGGTGTTGGTCCATAGCCGCCGGAATAAACGGAGTTAAAGGAGTGCCAGCGAGCCTTTAGGCAACATCGCTTCAGGTGGCCGATAGACGCTTATGCAGCGACGGCAGAAAGCGTGGTGTCCTCGCGGCATAATCTGCGAACTCCGCGCCGAACTGCTTTCGCATCTCTGACTCTTCTGTGATAGCCAGCCGCGCATACATTACTAGCAAAATAGGAAACATGAGCAAGGTCAGCAACGTCGGCCACTGGAACAGAAAGCCCAACAGAATAAGTACGAACGCAACGTATTGCGGATGGCGGATATGCGCATACGGGCCTGACACGGCGAGACCTTTGCGCCGCTGCGCGTGGTACAGGACATTCCACGCGCTGGACAGTAAATAAAAGCCGAAGCCAAGGAAGACATAGCTGGCGATATGCAGCACACCGAAGTGCGGATCGCCCTTTTCGCCGAGTAGCGTCGACCACAGATGGCCGGTGTTGTGGGACAGTAGGTCGAGGCTCGGAAACTTCGTCTGAAGCCAGCCCGACATCAGGTAGATTGTCAGCGGGAAGCCGTACATCTCGACGAACAGAGCTACGATGAAGGCTGCGAACGCCCCGAAAGTGCGCCAGTCGCGTGCGGTCTGAGGCTTGAAGAAACTGAAGGCGAACATGATGAAGATGGCTGAATTGAGGATGACGAGCGTCCACAGTCCGTAAGACGGGGTGTCGTGCATGACTAATCTCCAGTCTTGGGCGGCTGCGATGGTCCAGGGGGGACTTTGGTCGATGGGTCTCCATGATGGTGACCATGGCCGCCGTGCATGAAGAAGTGCATCAGCGGGCACGCCAGCAGCAGTAGAAACGGCAGTGCGCCGAAGAAGTGGACACGGTGCTCGCTGAGCAAGAAAAACGCAGCAATGGCGCCAAAAACGATCAACCCGATCAAGTAGCGCGAGCTCCAGAAGCCTGGTGGTTCAGAGTTGTGCTGGAGGTGGTCGTGATTCACTAGATTCTCCTTCAAACCGACGCGGGTATTTCTTTTAAAAACGCAGCGCATTGATAGGCTTTGGCGCCACCATAGTCATTGTTTTTTATTCGCTTTAATCCACTGATCGATTACGGCGATTTCCTTCTTTTGCGCGGCAATTATGTCCTTGGCCATATGGAGCATCTCCTGATTTTTTCCGCTCTTGAGTTCGGCTTGCGCCATTTCGATTACCATCTGGTGGTGCATGCGCATGTTGGCCGCGAAGTCATAATCCACATCACCAGTCTTGGACATGCCGCCCAGTTGCTTCGTGATCTTCGATTGAACCATCTGCTCGGAAGGCATCGGCATCGTTTCGCTTTTCGCGGGTTCTGCGGCATTGGCCAACATCGGTGCTGCTGCCATTACCGCGACAACCATCGCTACCGCCCTCATCAACAAAGTGAACCGGCTAGCGTTGTTGTGCTTGATATACTGTGACATTGTCAAACTCCTGTTAGGGCGGGAGGGTTGGCCATTGCCCCCGAACACGGAAATTGCTATTTCTGAACCGCATGAGGGTTGACCAAACCCTAAGTGCCAACCATTTTTCGGCAACGCTGATCCCATTCACAACAGGCCTGACGTAATCTCCCATACCTCCATCGACCCGTTTTCAGCCGGCGCAAGCCTCACAGAGGCTCGGCGCAAGCCCCGCACACGTGGAGGTGGAAACGGAACCGCTCAACAAAAATTGGCCGACGTCTAATAGATTTTCAGCACAGTTGATCATTAGATGAAAATGTTCGACCTCAAGATGTTTACCCCAAGCCTCAAGACTACCAAGCGTAACTCGAGCAAAATGCTGTTTCACAACGCTCAAGTAAGCCAATACCCAAACGCTCACATTTACCCTAGACCACGTTTGGCGGACAGTCGACTGAAATTAAGATTACATTCCTGTCAGCTTCTAGTTGGTTAGCATTACGATGCACATAGGTGTTAGCACCATCCGAGCCTATTTAGCTGACGAGGTGTAAATCACGATGCACTGTCAGGAATGACATTAACAGAGCAAATATCATACCTGACACATAAGTAATGTTAGCGTCAGCTTCTGACAGGTAATACTGGCTAATATCTAATTTCAGTTAATTAGCGCTCGGAGAAAACCTACTCGAATGCGAACAGTGTCTATATGCGCCGAGGAGCTGACAGGACCAGAAGGGTTGGAGCGTGACATCAAAGCTAAGTACATCATTCAAACCGGCTCTCTGAAAGATATGTCTTGCGTGTTCGCCAAACGACGACTTGGGCTACTGCCTTCGAATCTGATTTGGATGGGGTTCGTCTGATTGTCGAGTACCCACTGCAACTGCTTTAACGAGCGCTAACCTGCAGCATCAATTGTTCTATTGCTAGGTACACCCCGTCTCCTTGTTATTCCTTTGGTGGGAGGCGGCTTAGGCGCCCTTGTGCCGCCGGTGCATGATAAGGCGGAAAAACCTTCCGAGCGGCAGACATGACAATCCCGTGGCATGAACGCCGCCGCCTGCTGGTTGGTATCGATGCCGAGCCGGCGGACGCGTAACTCAGGAAAGCTTTGCAGCGATGCGCAAGCTGTTGCACATCATCGTTGGTGTGCTCAAATCGGGCCAACCATTTGGCCCGGACTTCTTGATCAAGATCAACCCGAGAGGCGATCCGGAGCTATATTTTTAGTTGTGCTGTTCCTTCGCGCAGAGCGGTTAAGTTGCGCGTTCCCATTGAGCGGAATCATGATATGAAACTGACAAAGCTAACCGCGTTCCTGATAGGCGCATCACTCACCCCAGACTGGGCATTGGCCGCGCAAGGCACTGAAGGAAGCCCCATGCCCCTAGCACAACAACCAGCCGTCAATGTCGAAGAATTTGATAAGCACATGGCACAGGCTCAAGAGTATCTGAAGAAGATGGAGGAGGTTATGACCGAGATCCAACAAGCCAAAGACCCCAAGGAGCGTCGGAAACTCTTGCAGGAGCATCAAGCGATGATGCAACGCGGCATGGGAATGATGGGGGACTTGTGGGGTAGAGGGACGATGGGGCGTCAAATGATGAAAAGCGGGATGATGGGCTGGAAGGATATGGGGGACCGATACTCAGCGATGACCCCGGAGCAGATGAAGCAGCACCAGTACATGATGGATCGGTACATGGGCATGCAGCAGATGATGATCGATCAGTTGATGCAGCGCCAAAACCAAATGGATATGCAGCCGCGTTAACCAGCTCCACAGCCGCGGGAAAGGCGCTGACCAATGCATTTGTGAATTTACACTTTGAACTCAGTACGTTACCTCGGGTTGCAAGATTGGCAAGTTCATTGCGATCTTGGAACAAGGTTCGGATCTGAAAACTCTTTCTCGGCTGGGGAACGCCAATAAAGAGGGAGCTTGGCGGCTGAAGTTCTTAAAGTAAACTCTGCTTAAAATCAATCCTGCACCCCAGATATTGGCCTTGGAGCGATTGGCAACACGCCTGGATCAAGCACAGCAACGTGCGGTGGCTGCACAGCGCCTGGTGCCCGAACGTACATTCAACTCTTGTAGCAAACCGCTTATGGGGCTGGTGAGCGTCAGGACCCGGCTCGGTCTTGCCGCTTCGCTCCACTTGAGCAATCAACGTCGCTGGCATCCCGGTCAAGCGCAATCTTTGGCGCGCTGCCGCCAGCAAGTCGGCATCGCCACTGCGTTTGAGTGCGAGAAACTCGTCCTGAGCAGCGGCCCACTCCGGGACCAAGATATCGGCTAAAGCCGCACGGGCTTTGAGCACATCGCCTGGAGCACGGGCATACACACGCTCCACAAAGCCAGCAGTACGCGATTGAATCACCGCAACATCCCGCTCGTCGAATGCCAGCACACCGACCACCTACAGGCTGGAAGCAAGCACGCCGCGAGTGACTGAGGCCAGTCGTAAGCCGAGATTCTGGGTCAGGCTGGGGTCGATACTGATGGCCGCACTGTCTGCTGCAGCATCAGCGTAGCGGGGCTTCAACTCCATATCCATAAAAGGAGTTTTGCCTGGTTTATCGAATTTCTGCTGCGGGGACATCGGGTTGTACCAATACAGTACTTTGCGTTGGTCTTGGGCTTTAGGGGCCTGTTCAGCTGTGCTATCAGGCATGCGCTATTGAGCGAACCAGTAACCGCCGGCAGCGCCTAAGGCAATCGAGAGGCTTGTCAGCAAAGCCCCTTGCCAGATTTGAGAGCTCATTAATTGGCGTTCCCATAAGCAAAATACAGGCGGGCAGCCAAGGCGGATGACGGATCGATACCCAGTAGCGCCCGGAATGTCCGGGAGAAATGAGCCGAGTCTGAAAAAACCGCCTGATGAGCCGCGTCGGTCAGCCGTGCACCTTTGGTCAAATGCTGCAGGGCTTGCTTGAGACGTAACCATCTCGCGTAACTGCGAAGCGGCAGCCCCGTATGCTCCACGAATCAATGAGAAAACCGCGTGGGGGATAGATGCACCACCGCGGACAACTCTTCGCGTCCCATTTGGCCTCTGCTCAGCGCCTCAATTATCTTGATCAAGCGAGGATATGGGGGCGGGAGATCGGGCAGTCGCAGCGCCTGGCGCCCCCCAGTCCTAACTTGGAGATCACTGTGTTCTGGCTCGTGAAGTGCGTCGACTATCGGCGCTACGTCCGCCGGAGCGATCAAAATCACCCTCGGGTCTTCCGCCCCCCGCAGAGCGCGGGCTTACTATGACAGCGCATCCACATAGATCGACAGAACGTGACCGGCGCTCAGTTGGTGCTTCAAACCGGCCGGAATGAAGATGGCGCCCTCTGTTTGAATACCCATCGGGGTTTGAACCGATACAGTTGAGTCGAGGTCAACTGAGATCTGATGTGCTTGATGGAGGTGCCATTCTTGGTGACAGGCAAGGCCAAAAAAGACACCGATACCAGGGCCAACCCATGCATGACCTGCCCAGCGCACGGCCTCTGCTGTAACCCAGCTCTTCATTCTCTAGCTCGGCCTACTTCCACTTTTGTCCGTGCCGACTGCAAACGTATAGTCATTCGGCATCTGACTGCGGCATCGTATTGATGCTGGGCCATGATGGGCTATTCGTGCGCCGACTCCCAATTTCTTTACCGTGCTCTCGCACATGGGTACTTGAAAGTTTTGGCAACGCCGGTTTGACCGGTTTGTCACCGTTCGGGTAATGAACTTTTGTGATTAGTTTACCGGGTACTCGGCGATCACTTGGTCGGTACCTGCTTTGCTCAGACCGATGACCTGATACGCATCCTGCTTCTCACCGACCTCCATACCTGGCGAGCCTGCCGGCATCCCCGGCACAGCAATCCCGATAAGGTCATCGCGCTTGCTCAAGGCAACTATTTGCTCGGCGGGCACGTGACCTTCAACAAACTTTCCATTGATCATTGCTGTGTGGCAGGACGAGAGTCGTGGAGCAATACCGAGTTCCTGCTTGACCGCGCTCATGTTGGTTTCTACATGATCAACGACGGTGAAGCCGTTAGCTTCAAGGTGCTGGATCCACTTCTTGCAGCATCCACAGTTAGCGTCACGATGGACGTCTATCGTCAGCGACTCTGCTGCATGACCAGCTGAACTGATAAACAGAGCCGCGAATGCAGCGAGGCGAAGTGCCCGACCAGGACGAAGAAAGTTATTTCGCATGGGTATGCTCCTTCCCATCAGCGTGGGTATGAGTTTTTGGCTGAACGGCCGGAGCTGCAGGGGCGTCATGCGAAGCCTCCACAACCTGACGATGGACGTGTTCGGTACTTTCATCCTGAGAAGGCGCTGCGACCGCCTCATGGGCATGGGCGCTGTTTCTCACCCCATGATGATCGCCTGCTTCGGCTATCTCTCCGGCTGCACCTGCATCATGATGCCCAGCGGCAGCCCCTTTTTGGCCCTCATGCTGCCCTTCATGGTTATGCATTTTGCTCTCGCCGCCACCGTGTTGATGACCACCGCTGCTGGTTGCTAGAGCGTTGTATTGCTCAGCATCCAATGAAGGCAGTTGCTGGAGAAAAGCGACCATTCCCCAAATGTAGGGATCGGCCATGCTTTTACCCCAAGCGGGCATACCTGTGGATTTGATTCCATGCTTGATGATCCAGAAAGCTGCGGCAGGGTTTCCGTCAACGCCCAGTTTTGAAAGATTTGGAGGTGCAGGGTAAAGACTATTGCTTAACTCGGTTCCTCCAATACCCGGAGCCAGATGGCAACCGATGCACATAGCGTTGTAGTTGCCAGCACCTGCGCGGATGAGAGCTTCTTCACTCAGGTCGGGGACTTTAATATCGCGTGAACGCACAGCAATCGAGCGATCCCGAGCAGTGGAAAGAAGCGAGTGAACGGGGCCGAAATGCGGATCATCCGCCCCAACATTGATCACTCCAAAATACACCACGCCGGCACCTACTATTGCGGCAACCACCCCGGCAGCAGTCAATGTTTTCAATGTTCTTTTCATGTCAGGCCCTCAAAACCACATCCGAATACCGGCGACAAATCGCGCCTCGTTCGCATCCTCTCCTTCATCACTGGCCAGGTCTGCCGTATTGCCGTAGGAGCGGCTCCAGCTAACCCCAATGTAAGGGGCAAATTGGCGAACAATCTCATAACGCAATCGGAGCCCTACTTCGGTGTTTGCCAAACCAGACCCAATGCCGCGCTGAGGATCATTTTTTCCGTAAAAATTGGCTTCGGCCGTCGGCTGCAAGATCAGGCGATTGGTCAGCAGAATGTCGTAGTCGCCTTCCAATCGAGCAGCGGTTTGACCATTCTCACCGATATAGGCAGTCGCTTCGGCTTCAAAGTTATATAGGGCCATGCCCTGAATACCGAGCGCTCCCCAAGTTTGTGGTGATCCGGGCTTGAAGTCTTGTCGTACGCCGGTGACGACATCCCACCATGGACCGATGGAGTGCCCCCAAAGTGCTGAGAGTTCAGCGTTTTCCGTTACGCCATTGGTACGTTCGCCTTCCGAGCGCAACCACAGGCGGTCAACGTCACCGCCGATCCATCCTTTTGCATCCCAGGCCAATGCACTACCGTTGTCAGCATCCTGGTACTCAAACTTATCCAGCAGCATGAAGGAGTTGACCTTCTTGTCGTGAACACCATGACCAGCCACATCAGGGAACGCGGCTGCACGGTCGGCGTCGGTCAGTACACGGATTGGAGTTCGGCTGGTGGAGGTAGCCCCTCCATCCATACTTTCCATACCGTCCATTGCTCCATTGTCCATGCCCATCTTGCTGTGATCCATTGCCCCCATCTTGCTATGGTCCATAGCTCCCATCGAGCCGTGATCCATCTTGGAGTGATCCATCTCTTCTGCCGCCTGGGCCATGAAAGAGAAAGCAGGACTGGTGGAGACTGCAATTGCTAACAACGTTGGGCGTATGAATTTACTGGTCATGATCTCAATCTGCCTTTTTGGTTTTTTGGTCATGATCCATCGACTCATGGCGCATCTTGCTGTGATCCATTGACCCATGATCAGGCTTTGACTCGGTTGTCGTAGTTGCGGGCTTGCTCGTTGCTTTTGCAGGAGTAGCAGGTGAATGATCACTGCTATCTTCGACTGCCAGCGCCACGGACGAGAGACCACCCATCAAGCCGATGGCAAAGAGGCTACCGACCAGCGATTTGCGATTTAGGTATGTGCTCACAGATCGTCTCCTTTACTCATCAACCCGTACTTCACGGAACATGCCCATTTCCATATGGAAAAGCAGGTGGCAGTGATAGGCCCAGCGACCTAAGGCATCAGCGGTGACTCGATAGCTGCGCTTGGTACCTGGTGGCATGTCGATCGTGTGCTTGCGTACCATGAACTTGCCGTTCTCATCTTCAAGGTCACTCCACATACCATGAAGGTGGATGGGGTGAGTCATCATGGTGTCGTTCACCAGGGTGATGCGCAGACGTTCTCCATACTTCAGGCGCAGCGGCTCGGCGTCAGAGAACTTGATGCCGTTGAACGACCACGAAAATTTCTCCATGTGGCCGGTAAGATGCAGCTCAATGGTGCGATTGGGCTCGCGGCCATCAGGGTCTTGGAAAGTGCTTTTCAGGTCAGAGTAGGTAAGTACTCGACGACCGTTGTTCCGCAGCCCGATGCCTGGATCGTTTAGCTTTGGCGTCGCGGTCATAGCTTGCATGTCAACCAAGGGGTTGTTGGTTTCGGAAGCTGGATGGGTCAGCATTTCGCCACCCATACTGCCCATGCCAGTCATTTCTGAATTATCACCACCATCCATCCCTGCCATCTTGCTGTGGTCCATACCGGCCATCTTGCTGTGGTCCATACCAGCCATCTTGCTGTGGTCCATACCAGCCATCTTGCTATGGTCCATGCCTGCCATGTTACCGCTGTCCATACCGGTCATCCCGGTCATGCCACCTTGGTCCATGCCGGTCATCTTGCTGTGATCCATGCCCGTCATCCCGGACATGTCACCGTGTTTCATCTCGCTACCACCCATACCAGCCATGCTGCCATGGTCCATACCCGCCATCCCGCCCATTCCCATGTCATCCATGGTCAAAAGAGGCCGAGGATCCAGCGCAGGTACCTGTGCTTTTAATCCTTCGCGAACGGCCAGCGTTCCGCGTGCGTACCCAGTTCTATCCATAGATTGGGCGAAGATGGTGTAAGCCTCTTCGCTGGCAGGTTCTACGATGACGTCATACGTTTCTGCCACGGCAATACGGAATTCGTCGACGCTTACTGGTTTGACGTGTTGTCCATCGGCGGCCACAACGGTCATTTTCAAGCCAGGAATACGGACATCGAAATAGCTCATAGCCGAGCCATTGATGAAGCGCAGGCGCAGCTTCTCGCCCGGTTTGAAGACCCCGGTCCAGTTACCGTTCGGTGCCTGGCCATTCATGAGGTATGTGTAAGTATCCCCACTGACGTCTGCGAGATCAGTGGGGTTCATTTTCATCTCAGCCCACATTTTCCGATCGGCCACGGCAGCAGACCAACCTTCCTTGCTGACATCGTCGATGAAGTCGCCAACCGTCCGTTTGTGGTGGTTGTAATAGTCTGATTGCTTCTTGAGCTTGGCCATGACCCGAGCAGGATCTTCATCGGTCCAATCAGTCAGCATCACCACGTAGTCGCGGTTGTATTGGAAAGGTTCGGGCTCTTTCGAGTCGATGACGATTGGACCGTAAACGCCTGCCTGTTCCTGTAAACCAGAGTGGCTGTGGTACCAGTATGTACCGTTCTGATGAACCTTGAATTTGTACTCGTACATGCCATCGGGAGCGATGCCATGAAAACTCAAACCCGGTACACCATCCATGTTGGCGGGCAGAATAATCCCGTGCCAATGGATGGAGGTGTCTTGGTCCAAGCGATTTTTTACACGCAGCGTGACTGTTTCCCCTTCACGCCAGCGCAGCAAAGGTCCCGGCAATGAGCCATTGATGGTCATGGCTGTGCGTGGCGAGCCGGTGATGTTTACAGGGGTTTCTCCAATAAACAGATCAAATTCGTTACCGGTGAGCACGCTCGGCAGACCAGGACTGGTCACTGCCCATACAGGAGTGCGCCACAGACCAAGGCCGCCGAGAATGCCACCAGCGGCCAAGCCTTTTACGAATGTCCGCCTAGAGGTTTTGGAATTCATGCCGTTTATATCCAATCAGTCAAAAGGGAAGCCGTGCGAACAACCAATGAGCTGCTCAGGTTGAAGGCACTCTCTCGGGGGGAGTAATGAGCCCGGGTGAGCTTCGCCCGCCGTTACTGAAAAAGAGCTTTGACGGCAAGCGAGCTCTGAAATTGCCACATTTGAACCATCAAAGTGATTACATTTCTGTCAGCTTTGGAGTGCTGCAAGCTATTCAGCAATTCTTGTGGTCCATCTCTTTGACTTTGCTTTCCGCGACAGGTGGTTGGGATTTTTGTGTTTGAGCTACTTGGTACGACTCCATTGAATTAATCCTTGCCGCCTCCATACGTGCGAATGTCCGATCACCGCCGCCTTCAGCCATAGCCAGCGAAGAGATGGACAGAGCGGCGATGACGAACAAAGTTTTGATAGGTTTCATTTTGGTTCCTCGAATGTAGTGGTAACCCCCGAATCCACAGCAATTGATGATTCTTAGGGGAGAGCTCAAGGCTCAATAGGACTATACAACTCACCCCCTGTCAGGAACCTTAGGTGAATATTACAGTTGTGTCAGGTTGCGATATTTCTCTTGAGGAGCACGCTATTTAATCCGTAAGGTCTCGATCTCCAGCGTTACACGGCTATTTATTGAGTATCAGTTGAGGTGCCTAACATTGTAAGTATCCGATTGCTTTCAAGGTGCAGACGTTTTTTTAGTTTCTGCACCGGGACTGCGAATGTGAGCCTGGGTGCACCGCGTCAACACTTGAGTGTTCAATGCTCATGGAAAATAGCAACGCTAGTGAGGGTGGTTGAGTGTGAGTATTAATTTTGAGAAAGCGCTTGGCCCCGCAGAAAGAGCGTTAATTTATCGTAGTCAAAGAGCCGAAATCCTGAGTAACAATATCGCAAACGCTGATACGCCGAACTTCAAGGCCCGAGACTTAGATTTTTCTACTGTGCTTGCAAGCCAGGCAAAAGAAACTCCTGCTACTCCGTTTTCTTTGAAGACAACAAATGTAAAACATATAATTGGACAAGCGTCAGCAAGTGATATTTACGGAGGTGCTTTGCTTTACAGCACACCGGCTCAACCTGCCGTTGATCAAAATACTGTCGGTCAGCAGGTCGAGATCGCAAAGCACACAGAAAATGGAATACGTTTCGACGCCGCTTTTACTAGGTTGAATGGAGCATTCAAAGGTTTGCTCAAAGCTCTGCGAGAGGATTAGTAGCGCATGGGCTTGTGAGCGGTAATTGTGGCCGACGCGGCTGCTTCGGTACTCCCTAAGGGTTCACCAAGGGGAGTCCTCTGCATATCGGGCTCTGACCAGGGGGGCAGGTCAGCATTCAAGCGCTGATCTGGGAAGGAAAACCTAACGCCTCGACAGCTTTACGAATCTGCTCAGGGCTTTCGCTGCTTTCAACACTCACTTTGCCGGCTGACCGATTAACGGAAACCGTAGCTTCGTTGTCCAGTGACTGAATCGCTTTGGTGATTTTGCTGACGCAACTGCCGCATCCAATGCCTGATACATCTAAGACAAACATGGTGATTCCTCTCGTGCTGAGCGGTCTCTTTTCACCGCACCGACAGCATCAACGTTGACACGATGGTAAGGTCAACAGTTTTCCGTTTCGGGTTGTGACCGTCATTAATGGCTAATTGCAAAGACTTGACCACCCGTTTGCGTCGTATTCGACCAGTACGCTTCTTGGCCATGGCCGGCAGAGAACGGCCAGAAGTGACATTCCAGGTCCTCTCGCTTCATCCCTGCTAATTGAAGCCTCTCTTTCCTGCCGCGGGCTTTAGATGATTTGTTCGCCTGCCAATCTTGCATAGGTATAGGGGGTATGCCTATCATGCGTGACATATAGGTAGGGGGGGTATTCCATGGGTCATATCGCAGCACACAAAGACGACCTTCTCAAGCGCGTAAAACGTATCGCCGGACAAATCCAAGCCGTTGAACGGGCATTAGAATCGGATCACGATTGCGCCAAAACACTACACCTTGTTGCTGCCACTCGCGGAGCCATCAACGGCTTGATGGAGGAAATTATCGAGGACCACGCGCGGGAGCATGTCGCGAACCCTGCGCTCAGCGAAGAACAGCGTAACAAGGGGGTCGAAGAGCTTCTTGAAGCCATTCGCCGTTACTCCAAGTGAACGCATCTAGGTACACACTCATGAGCAGCACCAACATCAACTACACACACGACCACGTGTTCCTTGGCTCAGCGCACGACGAAAATGCCAAGCGTACGCTTTGGGTTGTGGCACTGACGGTGGTGATGATGATTGGCGAGATCACCGCCGGCTATATCACGGGTTCGATGGCATTACTGGCCGATGGCTTCCACATGGCAACCCATGCCGGCGCATTGGGCATCGCGGCGGCCGCTTACGGATACGCAAAACGCCACGCTTCCAGCCAACGCTACAGCTTCGGTACCGGAAAGGTTGGAGACTTGGGTGGGTTCGCCTCGGCGCTCATTCTCGGCATGGTCTCCTTGGGAATTGGCGTTGAGTCTGTCATGCGCCTCTTGCAGCCAACGGAAGTTCAGTTCGGCACCGCTACTCTCATCGCGATTGCTGGTTTGATCGTCAACATTGTCAGTGCTCTGCTGCTGGGCCACGGGCACAGTCATGGGCACGATCACGATCACGATCACGATCACGATCATGGCCATGCCCATCACGGGAACGACAACAACCTAAAATCGGCCTATGTCCACGTCCTGGCGGATGCGCTGACGTCGGTTCTGGCCATTGCTGCACTGCTCGCCGGCCGCTACCTCAGCTGGGTGTGGCTGGACCCGATCATGGGCATTGTCGGCGCCATCGTTATCGCGCGTTGGGCATGGACCTTGATGCGGGTCACCGCAGGTGTATTGCTGGATCAGACAGACGCACACGTTGCCGAGGAAATCCGTGAACTGGTTGAGAAACCTGGGGATGCCACCATTACCGACTTACACGTCTGGCGGGTCGGGCCGCAAGCCCATGCGGCCATCGTCAGCGTCCTGGGCCGAGCAAGCGTGAATGCCGATAGCATTCGTGAGCGGCTCAAACCGGTTCACGAAGTCAGCCATCTGACGGTCGAGTTTCGACTGGCCTGATGAGCGACTCCCCTCCATGGTCTCCAATGGAACCCGCAATGGCCCTAGCGGGAATTGGGGTAAGAGCGTTGCCATGACGCTGTACAGGTGGGCTGCGGCGGTACCCAAACCAATCAAAGCCCACATGTTTGGACTGCTATTGCTGATAGAAGTGATGCCCCTTACAAAAAAGGGCTGACCTGCCCATAAGGTCACCGGTGTCGCCAGAGCGGGCTCGATCCAGTTTTGGATCGAGCCATGGACGAGTTGCAACGAGTGTCCCGCCATGGCGAGCATGGTCACTATCACGGTTAAGGGCAGCGACCACCAAAAGCGGCGAGCGCAAACCCGGAGTTCAGGATTTTCTTCTTCATCGAACGCGGGCATGACCGGCTCTAATGTCATGCCACATTTAGGGCAGTTGTCGGGTTCGGGGCTGGCGTATTTCCGGGTGCATCGGACAGGCAAATTCAGTGCCTGTTGTACCGCAGACTCTGGAGTGGTGACGCGAGACTCGGAGCTCGAAATATTACCGCTGAAGCGTTCAGGATCAGCTCGAAATTTCTCCTGGAATTGGCTAGGCAACCAAGCTTACTGAATTGTAATCACCATTGTGGCTGGCTTATGTCATCTTCCGATCAAACACGCATGTGGCAGCTGACCTCGGACTTTAACGCCTGGCGCCGCTACTGATGCTTGCTCAGATATCCGTCTGATGGGATTTGGCGCAATGCAATCCAAAACTTTGAGGCGCACCTTAGTGAAAGGTCTGGCCGCCGATGGAGTCTTCGGCGGCCTGGGGCAATGGCGCACCCCAATCTTAGCCATAACCAGGCCAGGACAGTGCCACGTCCTTTCGCGTACAGAGTTTGATCTTTTCGTTGGTGAAAGCTCGGTGAGTATTACAGGCCCCCCCGCACCTTCATGACCGTCAACGGCGGATTTCCTGGACCTCTGCTGCGATAGCGGGGTTCTTGGGGTTCGCAAGTGGTTTTGAACACAGCAAAAAGAACGTGAAATAAACCAATCGACAAGCCGACAGCCTCGCGCTGTGGGGAGCCTTGCATGTCTATATTCAAAGTTACTGCTGTCGCCGTTGCCCTGACCTCCGGACTTTTAACGAGTGCATTGGCACAGGCGCACTCTAAACTGTTGTCCTCCACCCCGGCGGAAGGAGAGAGTGCCACTGCTCCAGCGAAGATCGAACTGCATTTCTCCGAAAACCTGATAATTACTTATTCCAAAGCCGAGCTGATCATGATCGACGCACCCATGTTCCACTCGCCGGTCGTAAAAGCTACTGTCGCGAGTGGTAGCGATCCAAAGACTATGATCATTACGCCAGCATCGACTCTTCCCTCCGGCGCCTATAGGGTGGAATACCATGCTGGAACGCATGACGACAGAAGCACCATACACGGCAACTTCACCTTCAAAGTGAAATAAGCCATTAGCGATTCACTAGACGTTGCACTGCGTTTTACCCTTTACACCGATCTCATGTTGCTCTTTACAGTCTACGGGGCAGAGAGCGGGTATCGGGAGCGGTGCTAAATTTTGAGTCGCTGCTGGTGGGGAAAGCCGTCCTCGGCATGGTGCTGTCTCTTGCGGCTGTAGCCGTGCTCGCTCAAAACATGAGCGGCGCCCCAAATTGGGCTGAGCTGCGCCCTCATATTGAAATGATTCTGGCCGACGCCGAAGTGGGTTTTAGTTGGATTGCTCGCAGTCCCGAGATGGAGATGGCGGCAAAATAACCGGACAATCCCAGCCGGCCCAGCGAGCGGAAATTTCACTGGCGTCTTACTGGCTGCTAGGAATGTCAGCAACAATGTCCCGCGAGCCTGCCTTGGCCACATGTACCGTGGTATGAAGGCACCGCTTCGCACCGCTAACCAAACTTAACCATTATTCCTCTCGTGCTCATCGGTCTCTTCACCGCACCCCCAGCATCAACGTTGACGCGATGGCAAGTGTTTCGGGTTGTGAGCGTCATTGACGCTCAGTCAATTCGGGTATTCCTCAGTCTCAATGCATTGAAAACTACAGATGCAGAACTGACGCTCATGGCTATGGCAGCGATCATTGGCGACAGGAGATGTCCCGTCAGTGGATAGAGCAAGCCTGCGGCAAGAGGAATGCCCATTGAGTTGTAAAGAAAGGCGAAAACCAAATTTTGCCGCATGTTTTTTACTGTTGCGACCGAAAGAGCCCGTGCTCGTAAAATTCCCATCAGGTCGCCTTTTACCAGCGTGAGTTGCGCGCTATTCATCGCCACGTCAGTCCCTGTCCCCATGGCTATGCCCACATCTGCTCGCGCCAGGGCCGGTGCATCGTTGATACCGTCACCAGCCATGGCAACTTTCCTGCCATATTGCTGGAGGTCTGCGACCAGACGTTCCTTGTCCTGAGGTTTCACTTCACCGTGGACTTCTTCAATCCCCATCTCCCTGGCGACAGCCCGAGCGGTGGTGAGCCCGTCGCCAGTAGCCATGATAATTTTGATGTCATCAGCCTTGAGCTTGGTGACTGCTTCTTTGGAGGTCGGCTTAATTGGATCTGATACTGCCAACAACCCTGCCAATACCCCGTCGACTGCGAGGTAGATGATGCTGATGCCATCAAGTCGCAACAACTCTGCACGCTCTTGTAGGGGCTTAGTGCTCACGCCTGCGGCTTCCATCAACGCGGTGTTCCCCAGCTGGATCTTCTTGCCATCAACGATGCCACTGACCCCGATTCCTGAACCAGACTCAAAGGATTCTGGCTTGGTGAGCTTAATGTTCTCGGTTCGGGCGTGATCGACGATTGCATGAGCCAAGGGATGCTCGCTGCCCTGATCAAGGCTGGCAGCCAGCTGAAGAACATCGTGGGGATTTAATCTGGGTGTGGCCTCCACACTGTGAAACACTGGCCGCCCCTCTGTCAGCGTGCCTGTCTTATCGACAATCAGCGTGTCGATCTTGCAAAGGTTTTCGATGGCACTGGCATCCCTGAACAGCACACCCATGCTAGCTGCTTTACCTGTCGAAACCATGATCGACATGGGTGTAGCAAGACCCAACGCACAGGGGCAAGCGATGATCAGCACGGCGACAGCGTTGATCAGACCAAACACCCAGCTGGGCTCAGGGCCAAAAAGCCCCCAACCAACAAATGTCAGTATCGCAATCGCGATAACACCCATCACAAAGTAGCCGGCAATCGAGTCGGCCATTCGTTGCATTGGTGCTTTGGAGCGCTGAGCCCGAGCGACCATCTGTACGATCTGTGACAGCATGGTCTCGGCGCCGACCTTCTGCGCCTCCATTACCAAGCTCCCATGTGTATTCAGCGTGGCGCCGATCAGGCTATCTCCAGCTCTCTTCATTACCGGCACTGGCTCGCCAGTGAGCATGGACTCATCCACCGCACTTTCACCCTCCAGTACTGAGCCATCAACTGGCACCTTTTCACCAGGCCTGACCCGCAGATGGTCTCCAAGGTGGACATGGGTGAGAGGAATGTCTTCTTCCTGTCCATCGGCATTGATCCGGCGTGCGGTCTTGGGCGACAGGCCGAGAAGGGACTTAATGGCGGCGGAGGTTTGCGATCGGGCTTTGAGCTCAAGAATCTGCCCAAGCAAGGTGAGCGAGATGATGACCGCAGCGGCTTCGAAGTAGACGCCGATACGTCCATCTTGCATAAAGGTAGCGGGAAAGCTTTGGGGTAAGAACGTTGCCATGACGCTGTAAAGGTAGGCTGCGGCGGTACCCAAACCAATCAAAGTCCACATGTTTGGACTGCGATTTCTAATAGAGGCTATGCCCCTTACAAAAAAGGGCCAACCTGCCCATAAAGTCACCGGTGTCGCCAGAGCGAACTCGATCCAGTTTTGGATCGAGCCATGGAGGAGTTGTAACGAGTGTCCCGCCATGGCGAGCACGGTCACTATCACGGTTAATGGCAGCGACCACCAAAAGCGGCGGGCGAAATCCCGCAGTTCAGGATTTTCTTCTTCATCGAGCGCCGGCATGACCGGCTCTAATGTCATGCCACATTTAGGGCAGTTGCCGGGTCCGGACTGGCGTATTTCCGGGTGCATCGGACAGGTAAACTCAGTGCCTGTTTGTACCGCAGAATCTGGAGTGGTGACGCGGGATTCGGCGCTCGAAACATAACCGCCGAAGCGTTCAGGATCAGCTCGAAACTTCTCCTGGCATTTCAGGCTGCAGAATTGATACGTCTGTCCCTGATAAGACTCACCAAATTTACTTGATGAAGTGACTGCCATTCCGCACACCGGGTCACGTAGATCATCGTCATTGAGCGGAGCAGCATGGGCGTGACTGTGGTCGTGGTGGCTCGATATGTTAGGCATGGCTATTTCCCTTCTTTGTCCTTGTGGGTTGCTGCCTGATCGCCATGGCTATGTCCGCCATGTCCATGTCCATGTCCAAAAAAATGCATCAATGGACAGATCAACAGAATCAGATAAGGCCAAAATGGATAAACGTGGCTGAAATGCTCCCGCAACACGTAGAAGGCACCAATCGCAATCAGCATGATTAGTACAACGCCTGTTTTGCGCCTCCAAAATGGTGCGGTGGTGTTTCCATCCGGATGCTGATGGTTATTCATGATCTAAACCCCACTGTGTGAGCGTTGCTGTGATCTCTGCGACAGAGCGTAGCCAACTCGTGCGTCGAAGCGCTGTTATCAGCCAGCTCCGGCTTACTTCAGGTCAAACGGACCAACCATTCCTGACTGATAATGCCCCGGCACGTTGCAGGCAAACTGAAGGCCTGTGCTGTTGTTGAAGGTCCAGATCAGCTCTTGGGTTGCGCCAGGCTCAATCAGGACGCTGTTCGGGTCGTTGTGCTCCATTCCGACCATCTTCATTCCACCCATGCTGTGGCTCATACCGCTCATCGTTTTCCCGGCACCGGTGGGGTTAAGGGTCCCGTTCTGGAACATGCTTGCCATTTCTTTTTGGTGTGCTGCATGAGCAGCGGCTTTGCCGATGTTGAACTCGTGCAGCAGCGAACCCTCATTGCGAAGGACAAATCGAATAGTTTCACCAGGTTTTACGTCGATGCTTTCAGGTTTGAAGAAAATATCGCCCATCTCGACCTCCACCGTACGGGTAACCTCAGAGGCGACTCCAGGCTGGCCGATGTCCTCTTTCCCATGCCCTGCACCGGCCATAGCCGTAGCACCGAAGAGTAGAGCGATTGCTGCGATGACAGGGGAAACGAGCTTAGCTTTCATCGTGACCTCGAGAGTAAGAGTGGGAGCACTGGCTATGCTAAAGACACGGAGCTGCCAGTTAACTGACCTGAACACTACATTTCTGTCAGTTTTCAAAAAAACACGGCGTCCAAATGACGCCGTATTTAACGTTACTGTTCAAAAAGCCCTTTGGAAGCTGGTTTTCACTGATGATTCTCTGAAAGCATCAGCTTGTGCTCACGTTGCATTTGGCTCAAAACGTCGTCGACAATTTTGTCGTGCTTTTCCATCCAGGCTAGGTGCTGCTGAGGTGACATTGAGGCGTCTGGATGATCTTTATGGAGTTGGCTCATGATGTCGCCGAGCATCTTCATATGCTCGGCCATGTGGACATGACGCTCCCCTTCAGGGGCTTTTTCAGCTTGTATCAGGACGGCTTCCGCCTTGTCGCGCAGGCGTTCCATTCGCTCCACGACCCGATCTCCACCACTTTCAGCCCATACAGAAGCCGAGACGAGTATCGAGCTCACAAAAAACAGCATTTTTAGGCGATTCATGGGGCAGCTCCTCATGGAATTGATTTCCGGCTCCCATACGTTTCATGCTGAAGAGTCGGTCGAGCGCTAGGAAGTGCTCATGTGTGAACCCTAGACAGCGGTCGCTGACATTTACCTGAGGCCAATATTACTTTTCTGTCAGTTGCTGGTTGGCTAGCGTGTTTCGTTGCAGACTGCGCTTCATCATTATCCGAGAGCCACCCTCATGAGACTTCTGGTTGCTGAAGACGAACCCAAAATAGGTATCTATTTGGAGCAAGGACTCACGGAGGCGGGGTTCAATGTGGATCGCTTTACCAATGGCAAAGTGGCGCTTCAGCACGCTTTGAGCGAGGCCTATGACCTGCTGATTCTCGACGTCATGATGCCTGGGCTGGATGGCTGGGAAGTACTTCAGAAGGTTCGTGCATCCGGAAAAGATGTTCCCGTGCTCTTCCTCACGGCGCGAGACCGCGTTGAAGATCGAGTGAAAGGACTTGAACTCGGAGCAGATGATTACCTGATCAAACCCTTCGCATTTTCTGAACTGTTGGCTCGCGTCAGAACGTTGCTGCGTCGGGGTAACGGCGCTCCCTCGCAAACCTATATGAAATTGGCTGATCTCGAGGTGGACCTGCTCAAGCGTCGGGCCATTCGTGGAGGTAAGCGCATAGACCTTACGGCCAAAGAGTTTGCGTTGCTTGAGCTGTTGCTACGACGTCGAGGGGAGGTACTGCCAAAGTCACTTATCGCCTCCCAGGTTTGGGATATGAACTTTGATAGCGATACCAACGTTATTGAGGTTGCAGTGAGAAGGCTGAGGGCAAAGATAGATGACGACTTTGAGGTCAAATTGATTCATACCTCAAGGGGAATGGGTTACATGCTCGACGCACCTGATTCGGAGTCGGAATGAACCGAATGTCCCTGACGACTCGCATGAGTCTGATGTTCATGCTCGCGGTAACGGCCGTACTCACGGTCGCCGGACTCAGTTTCAATAACCTAAGCCGGCATCATTTCAAGATGCTGGATCAGCAGGCATTGAACGAAAAACTCCACTCGACCCAGAGAATTTTGTCGGGGTTGAATAGCATCGATCAATTCAGCGAATTTAAGCCTGAGCTGGAGGCGCTGCTGGGTGCTCACCGTGATTTGACTGCCCTAATAGTCGATGGTGACGGCAAGCTGCTGTTTGCTGATCCCGGCCCGGTAGATATTCCGAAGGAGTTCCGCACAACCACAAACAACAACGTCTGGGAGTGGCGGCAGCAAGAGCAGATGTTCCGTGGCGTGACAGCACAAGCCGTTGTGACGGGGCAAGAAAAGCCGTTGACCGTCATTTTGATCTTTGACGTTACTCAGCATATGTCCTTTTTCGAGACGCTTGAACGCTGGTTTTGGATAGGGTTGGTGATCAGCGCACTGGTCAGTGCGGCACTCGGCTGGATGGTTGCAAGCAGTGGTATGCGGCCTATTCGCCAGGTCACGCGGGTCGCTGCCTCAATGTCAGCAAAATCACTCAAAGAGCGCATCCCCTTAGCACCCGTTCCGAAAGAACTTCAGCAAATGGTGCTGTCGTTTAACGCAATGTTGTCCAGGCTCGACGATGCATTTGTCCGGTTATCGAACTTTTCCGCAGACATTGCCCACGAACTACGGACCCCCGTAAGCAACTTGATGACCCACACCGAAGTGGTGCTTTCAAGAAAAAGGAATATTGAGGACTACGAAGACAACCTGTACTCAAATCTTGATGACTTGAAGCGTATGAGTCGGATGATTGATGACATGCTTTTTCTGGCGAAATCGGACAACGGTCTGATCACACACGAGAACAAACCGATAAATCTGGTAGAAGTCGTGGAAAAACTGCTTGAGTACTACCGCCTTTTGGCTGACGAGCGAGGGATTGAACTCAAGGTTTCAGGAAGGGGCAACGTCCGAGGCGATGTCCTTATGCTGCACAGAGCCATTTCTAACCTGCTCTCTAACGCGCTGCGCTACACCTCTGAAGGGAAGACGATCAGTGTCGATATTCAGCAGAAGGAAATGTCGGTATTGGTCGTTGTGGAGAACCATGGAGTACCCATTGCCCCCGAACATCTTGAAAAGCTTTTCGATCGTTTTTATCGCGTGGATCCAGCGCGGCGAGAAGGGAGTCCAAGCAACGCAGGGCTAGGTCTGTCGATTACCCGATCAATAATTGAAGCACATGATGGCAAGATATGGTGTACGTCCTTCGATGGAAAAACGACCTTTCATATAGAGTTTCCAAGTGTTGACTTGAAGGTCAGCTGTTCAACGGCGCATTTGTGATCAACGGAGATCTCTCAGCCTACGCCCCACGTTCCACTTTCGTTATTTTTGAATGAGTGAAAACCCTAGTATCGCGGTATCCGTCCGGACAAGTCCTCTATACGATGAATCCGTCATGCAGGGCGATCGGGATACTTCGTCTGATTATCGGGTGGACCATCGTGCTCCGCTTGGCTATTGCGAGCGCTGGCGTGCTGATGGCCACAGCAATTGTCATGTGCACCACTTTCACCGTGTTCATGTCCGCCATGCCCATGCCCATGCCCATGCCCACGGTGCATGAAGAAGTGCATCAGTGGACAGGCCAGTAGTAGCAGGAATGGCAGATAGGGAAGGACGTGAGCCCTGTGCTCGGTGAACAGGAAATAACCGGCGATGGCTAGGAAGCCTAAAAAGTACCAGTGGGTGCCCCTTGCGCGGTGCTGGGACAAATTATGTTGGTTCATGATGGCACTCCTTGGAGGGAACGGGAGGGAGGGTCATGACGCAAGGCCACTTCCAATTTTGCTGAAGCGCTATCGTAGGTTTGAGCATAGCGAGCCAGAGCATCGGTTTACGTGTCCAATGCGTCGGAAATTTAGGGTGATGAGTCGCATAAAGTATCAAGGCAGATTCTTCCTTTTCAGTTGGCGATCAGCCTCGGCCATGTCCTTATCAAATTGGCGAACGCCGCGAAAAAGTTGCACCCCGACCAAGACCGGGCACAGCAGGAAAATCGCTGCTATGGCAAACGAT
This sequence comes from Pseudomonas sp. G5(2012), assembly GCF_000408945.1. Classification (NCBI taxonomy): domain Bacteria; kingdom Pseudomonadati; phylum Pseudomonadota; class Gammaproteobacteria; order Pseudomonadales; family Pseudomonadaceae; genus Pseudomonas; species Pseudomonas sp. G5(2012). Next base: position 1,030 of record NZ_APIO01000001.1, on the reverse strand, counting down.
TTTCCGGTCAGCCCCAACAGGTAAAGCACGGTGGCGATGCCCACAATACTCACCAGGAGGCAGATAATTAAAACTTCGCGGTTCATGATTTAGCCTCCTGAATCAAGCCAATACGGGCACGTTTCAGCAGCGCGGAATTGGCGATTACCGACAGGGAGCTGAGTGCCATCGCGGCGGCAGCGATGATGGGATTAAGCAGTCCGAAGGCCGCAATTGGAATGCCGATACTGTTGTAGATGAATGCCCAGAACAGGTTTTGTTTGATCTTGACCATCGTTGCGCGCGACAGCTTGATCGCGGTGACCACGTCGCGTACATCGTTCTTGAGCAGGATAATGCCGCCGGTTTCCTTGGCGACATCGGAACCCGAGCCAATGGCGATGCCGATGTCAGCGGTGGCCAGGGCAGGCGCATCGTTGACACCATCGCCAACCATGGCCACGACCTGCCCTTCGCTTTGCAATTGACGGATCATTGCGGCCTTGTCGTCCGGCAAGACCTCGGCAATCACTCGCTCGATGCCGACCTGCCGCGCGACCGCTTCGGCAGTCCGGTGGTTGTCGCCGCTCAGTAGCACGACCTTGATGCCGCTGGCCTGCAATGCCGCAACGGCTTCAGCCGCTTCAGGTTTTATGGTATCGGCCACAGCAATTACCCCGAGCAAGCGGTCGTCGACCCCGACCAGCATCGCGGTCTTGCCATCGGCTTCCAGGCCGATGAGGTGCTCCTCGGCAGCCTCGGTCGAAATGCCTTGGCGGGCGAACAAACGCCGGTTGCCCAGCCAGATTTTGCGACTGTCGATACTGCCTTCGATGCCGTGACCGGCGATCCCATTGATACCGGTCGCCTTCGGCAGGCTGATGCCGCGATGCCGTGCGGCGCGCACTATCGCTGCGCCGAGCGGATGTTCTGAACCGGACTCCACAGCGGCGGCGAGCATCAAGACCTCGTTTTCCAACGCTGTGCCAAGCGGGATCACATCGGTTACGTTGGGTTCTCCTCGGGTAATCGTGCCGGTTTTGTCGAACAC